>JBELAA010000342.1:0-1782 GCA_049509315.1 Sedimentisphaerales bacterium
CCCAAACCAAGTGCTCTAGCCAAGCTGAGCTACACCCCGCGATTAACGTGGGCTACTATAACACCAAAAATCATTATTCGCAAGCACGCTCGCAAGCCGCCCATAATCAATATAAAAAAATCCCGTCGAAGTGCTGGGTTAAAAGGGGATTGATTCGGTGAACACGGACTCGAATTGCGGGTCGTGGGCGATTTCGATGTATTGAATTTTTTTAGCCAGGTCCTTCGCGAGATTTCGGCAATTATGGCTAAGCAGTATCAATTGAGCGCCTGATGATGCGGCGTTGCCTATCGATTGAATTCTTTCAATCGAAACGGCTGGCAGCATACCGATTCGCACGGCCGATTGCGGGCGAATGTAATTGCCGAACGCCCCTGCCAGAAAAATCTGCTTTATATCGGAATCGCTTATCGAGAGCCTCTTCTCAAGCAGCCGGATTCCTGTGCGAATTGCGGCCTTTGCGAGCTGAACCTCGCGAATGTCTTTCTGTGTAAGATACACACGCGGCTCGCTCGTTTCATCTCGCGAAAGTATAAACGCAGGCGTCCCGCCGACGTTACCAATTGCGTTATGATTCGTAAATCGGCCCGTAGAATCGATTACCCTCATATCGAGAAGAACCGCAACTGCGTCAATCAGGCCGCTTCCGCAGAGCGAACGGGGCATACCTGCCCCTATCACTTCCAAATCAAGCTCGCCGTTTACCAAAACCGCCGCCTCGATAGCGCCCTCGGCAGCCCGCGAGCCGCAGGCGATTCTCGCCCCCTCGAAAGCAGGCCCCGCGGCGCAGCTTGCGGCGAACAGTTTGTCCCTGGTCCCGAGGACAACCTCGCCGTTGGTGCCGATATCGATTGCAAGTGATATTTGCCCTGCCTTATCGAGCTCCGCCGCAAGCGCCACCGCCGTAGTATCGGCCCCGACAAAACCCGCGATATTGGCGACGCAATGAACGTTACCCTTCGGATTGACATTGAGCCCAAGCTCACCGGGCGATAAATCTTTCGCATCGAGCGAAAACGCCTTATAAGGCGCCTGCCCAAGCTGGCTTACGGGCAAACGCAGAAATATGTGATTCATCGTGGTATTGCCGACAATGCAGGTCTCGTATATATCGCCCGGCCCGGCTTTAACACCGGTGCAGCAGTCGGCAATCAGTTTATTGATACAATGGACGACCAGCTTGTTAAGCTCATTAAGTTTCTCGCCGGTCGATGCGTAAGCGATTCTCGATATGACGTCGTCGCCGAAATACGACTGCGGATTAATCGCCGCCGCCGTCGCCAAAACGTCCCCTGTTTTCATATCCGCGAGTTTTACAACGACCGTGGTGGTACCGATATCGATTGCCAATCCGAGAATCGCCCTGCTGCCAGCCGCGGCAATATACTTTTTATAAATATCAGGCGTGATTGCGCCGCGCCGGGCGGCGCCTTCGGTGAGGATTTTATGCTCCGCGAAACGGGAGCTTCGCGGGACAAAAACCGTAATATCGCTTTCGACGCGATACTGGCAGGCCAGAACCACCTGGTGCTGCGGCTCCAAAGTTACCGCGCACCTCCCGCAGACGCCCTTCTGGCCGCAAACCGTATTGAGAACAATACCGGCAAGACCCGCGGCCTCGACAAGCTCGCAGCCGGCGTGAACGCGAACAACACTACCGTCGGGCTTAAAGGTTACCGAAAAATGCTTCATTTTTATACCGCCTGGCGACTAACCCCTGACCAAAATGGTAAGCCCCCAGGTTTATCCTGGGGGTTAACCCCCAACATAAAGTTGGGGGCT
>JBELAA010000343.1:0-1782 GCA_049509315.1 Sedimentisphaerales bacterium
GAGCTCGACGTCAGCAGCGGTTTCGCGGCTTCCGATATGCTGGCGATACTGTCCCGGCCTGGACCGGCGCGTCATTTGCAGCTTCTTTACGATTCGCTCATCAAATACGTCAAAAAAGACGCCGACTGCTTAGTCGCATTGAATGCCGTGCGTTACCTGCTCGAGCAATTAGACACACGCCAGCAAAGGGAGCTATTGCTCTACCGGCTGATAAGGGACATCGGCGAATCGAACCCGGCCATCAGGAGCAATCTGGCAACCGAGCTTGGTTTAATGTTCGCCGAAAGAGCCGACGACCCCAACGCGGCAAAAACCCTTGCCGTTGCCTATAGCTGGAACAGATACAATCAGCTCGCTTACGAAAAACTCGTCGAGCTTGTGCCTGAGCAAATCAGCCCGGTGTCGAACCTCGAATACCTCAGGTTCAAAATCCGCGCAAATCCCCTCGATATCGACGCGGCCCTGACATACGCTCAATATGCGCGCAAAATCGGTCTTTACGACATCGCGGCAGGCAGCTACCAGTATAGCGCGGACCTGTTTAACTTTTTGTTCCCGGGCAGGCAGGCGCCAACAGTTCTTTATATTGAGTGGATGACGAGCTTATACAACTCGCCGCGTAACCGGCCCCGGTGTCTGCAATTAGCCGAGGAATTCCGTAAACAAGGCAGGTTCGACCTGCAAATCGAGGTAATCGCCGCCAGGGCCGCCCAAACAACGGGCGATGCCGCGACTGCCGCCGGCATTCTCAAGGCCGCTGAGCAAAAGGCGCTTGGCCCCGCCGCGCCGGGGCAGGCGGATTACAAGTCGCTGGCCTGGTTCTATTGTTTTGTTCTGCCGGACCCGGACAAGGCGCTCGATTACGCAAACAAGGCATATTCGAGCGAGCCAAATTCCCCTGATGCCGCGGGTCTGCTTGCCTGTGCATTTGCCGATAACAATCAGCCGAACCTGGCCAAGCCGCTTTTAGACAGCTACCCGCAGACACAATTCGCCACATACGCGCAGGCGAAGATTCAGTTAGCGGCGGGTAATAAACAGCCCGCAATCGACGCGTTCAGGACTACTATCGATAAGGACCCCGGCTCGATTGTCGCCGAAAAGGCGATGTTAGAGCTTATACAGCAAAAGTCCGATTACATCCCCATATTCGATACCAACCTGATAACGGCGAGCTTGAAACTGTCGGTTGGCGAGCAACTGGTTTCGCAATTTGTCAGCCCCGACAGAATAATAGCGTTTGGGCTCAACGTCCGCGGCAACAGGTTTTCATACGGCAACGATATCACGGGGGCTGTATCAATTACAAACAACGGGTTTGAGCCATTAGTCATTTCCGAAAATGGCCTTTGCAGGGGCCGAGTAACGATAGACGCCGACGTTACAGGCGACCTGCAGGCACATTTTGAGAAGCTGCTATCAATAACCGCCCGGCCGGGAGAACCGCTTTTGCCGGGGCGAAGCCACATTGTCGGCGTCCGGCTGTGCACGGGAGCATTGCGGGATTTGCTTTTGCAGCACCCGCAGGCCGAATTGAAAATCCTGTTTACCGCCTATCTGGACCCCGTTACCAATAACGAAGGCGACACGGTAAGCGCGATACCAGGAATAAAACCCGTAACAACAGAAATTGAGCGGCCTCGCGTCGAAGTAACAACGGACTTTATACAAAACCGTTTTAATTCCCTCACCAAAGGTAAACAGGGCCCCAGAATCAAAGCCGGCCAGCTTTTCACGGGCTTAATGATGGAATCATCACTGGCCGGGAAATCCCGACAAGCC
>JBELAA010000344.1:0-1781 GCA_049509315.1 Sedimentisphaerales bacterium
TGGTTGTCCGTCACCCTGTTACCATCCATATCCAACCCGTAAAAACAATACGGTTCTATTTCGCTTTGAGCAGGAAGCAAATATCAAACTTCCACTCCTCTCCGGCTACGGCTCGGCCTTCGCCGAGACGAGTGCACCCCCTCTTTTATCATCTTAGCGTTTCTTTTTCAAGCGCCGAGTTTTTATGGGACTATCTTTTGTTGGAAGGTTAGTGATTTGCTTTATTTTAATATAGCAGATAAATCCTGATTCCAGCACAAGATATGCCTATCACTAATAAGGCCGACACAATTATCAATAATATAATTGCCCTTTTACCGACGGAGTTGCCTGTAATTTTACGATAGCGCGCAACAAGCAGCCACAGTAAACATAGCAACATGAGTCCATTTATAGATACGAACAGATTTTCTCTGGAGCTATCTGGTTCAAATGGCACAAATATAAACATCAACAGCAGTGAAATAAGCCAATAAACGAGTATCGGCCAAAAATATATTTTGAAGCCGTTACTGTGAACTATGCGATTTAGATTTACTGCCATAGTTTATATTTGCTTACAATTTTTAATCTTATCTCATTTACCATTTCAGGACTGCGCCAGTGTCAGCACTTGTGGCCATCGAGGCGTATTTGGCTAAGCAGCCCTTTGTGATATTGGGTTTCCTCGGCTTCCATTTTTTCTTTCGAGCGGCAAGCTCTTTGGCGGGCAATTTCACGTTTATTTTGTGGTTCGGGATGTCGATTTCGATAATGTCGCCTTTTTTCAATAATCCTATTGGTCCGCCTACGGCTGCTTCGGGGCTGACGTGGCCGATACAGGCGCCGCGAGTGCCGCCGCTGAACCTGCCGTCGGTGATGAGCGCTACTGATTCTCCCAGCCCGGCGCCGGCAATATAGCTGGTGGGGCTAAGCATTTCCTGCATACCTGGGCCGCCCTTTGGGCCTTCGTAGCGGATTATAACAACGTCGCCTGCCTTGACTTTGCCTGCTAAGATTCCTTCGCCCGCATCTTCCTGGCTGTCGAAAATGACGGCCGGGCCTGTGTGTGTGAGCATTTTCGGCGCAACGCCCGCTGTTTTAATGACCGCGCCTTTAGGCGCAAGATTACCCCTGAGAATTGCCAAGCCGCCGGTTTTCGAATAGGCGTTATCGAGTGTGCGTATGACCTCGGTATTATTGATTTTTGCATCGGCGATATTCTTGCCTATTGTATTGCCTGTAACGGTCAGGCAATTGAGGTTAAGCAGATTGGGAACCTTGCTGATTTCTTTCAGAATTGCGCTGATACCGCCCGCGTTATTAACATCCTCGACGTGGTATTTGCTGGAGGGCGAGACCTTGCAGATATTGGGGCACTTTGCGGAAATTTTATTTATGCGCTCTAAATCGTATTTGATACCCGCTTCGCTTGCCAGAGCGAGAGTATGCAGGACGGTATTGGTTGAGCCGCCCATTGCCATATCGAGGACGAGGGCGTTATCCATTGATTTGGAGCTGATTATGTCCAACGGCTTGATATTTTTCTCAACAAGCTTAAGAATCTGTTTTCCGGCCCGTTTGTAAAGCTCCTGTCTGGCGGGGTCAACAGCCGGTATTGTGCCGTTACCCGGCAGCGCCATACCGATTGCCTCGCACAGGCAGTTCATCGAATTGGCGGTGAACATTCCTGAGCAGCTTCCGCAGGTGGGGCAGCCGGCCATTTCAAGCTCCTTAAGCTGGCCTTCGCTGATAGCTCCCATTTTAAATTGGGCGACGCCTTCGAAAATGCTGATGAGGTC
>JBELAA010000345.1:0-1778 GCA_049509315.1 Sedimentisphaerales bacterium
CTGTATCCGCCGAATATGTTGAGACGCCAATTCTGGCTCCACAGCGGAAAATCGTAGCTGCCGAACAGCGAATAATTGTCCTCCCAGCCGGAATCCAGAGGCACCTGATATACGGCGAAAAACGAATCGTCGAATCCGAGAAGGTTTGTATTGATTACGCCGAACTTCGGGTTCCATTCTCTGCCCTCGACCCCGGAGTTGTCGAGCTGAATAAAATAATGCCAGGGGTTGACTTCGTAAATGCCGTAATTGACCGACAGCGTGTTCGGCTCATTGCCCTTGCTGACAACCGCCGTAACGTACCTGTCGGGGTTGAGGTTCAAAAGATTTACAAAGTCGTTGAGCTTTTTACTGTTTAATGGCTGGCCTTGTTTTACAGGCGACCAGCCGAGCACCGCATTGGCGTCGAGATACCCTTTCTCGGCGACCTTTTGATTGGGGTCGTAGTATTTGATTCCGACGTTGCTTACCCGTGCTTCGAGGACATCGACGACTACAATACCGTCCTTGACCTCGCCGCCGCTTAGAATTTCAGCCGGCACGTAAACGTAAATGCCGCCGTAATTCTTCTGCTGATAAACCGACAGCACGTATTGCGTCAGACCCTGTAGCGTGCGAGCCGATACCTCTCGCGCCGTCCCCGGCGATGATATTATATCCTTCACCACCCTGAAATCATAAAGGTCCTTGCTTTCGGCCTTTGCAATCGGCTTGTTGGACGCGTTGAAAATATCGGGCATTGACGCGATAAGCTCCTTCGTCGAAACAAGCGTGTTGCCCGCAAAGCGAATCTCCTTGACCGACAGCCGTGCGCTTGTGTCCTCCGGCAGCTTGGCCTCTGCAATCTCTGCCGCCGATGCCTTCTTTTGCCCCGCCGACTCGCTCGCCTCACGCTGGGCCTTGGCGTCAAGCTGACGCTGCTCTTCGAATTGTTCCGCGGGCTTTTCTCTGGCCGCCAAGCTCGGCAAGCCGGCAATCATTAAAGCCAGCATGCATTGAATCAAAATTTTAATTTTTTTCATAAATATGTCCTTATCAAACAAAAGCCCTTTTGATAAATAATCGGCTGTTTTTTAAAAAAATCTTATGCTCAATTTCTTTCGATGTAAGCTGTTTACACGGCCATAGCCCCGCGTTTGAATCGACGCACGTAATATATCCTGTCGTTTATGCGTTTTCAATACTGATAACCGAGTTTTTGCCGAATATTCACTAATTGAGGCAAGTTTGTTGTGCAATATAAAATTACCTGATTTGATTTGTCCGCTGTGGTTTGTCGAAATATATTGACGTGTCGGGTCACGCCGGCTGGTCGTAGGTATGTTTAAGGAAAATATGATGGCTGTAACAAAAAAAAGATTGTCTTTATGGCTGTTAAACCTCACATCTCTCGCGGTTTTTATATGGCTTTTAATATGGAGCATATCGCAACCCAAGGCAATGCTAATGCTGTTCAAAAACGTATCTTATTATTTGATATTGTTTTTGCTTTTGCTCTGGGTGGTGCACGTAGTCGTATTTCTGAGAGAAACTGATTTTTTTCCTGGCCGGATTGTCAGGGACTACTGGCCGGGTATCGTCCTTGCCCTGGTCCTTACGGTTATTGTCTTTGTCTCGGTGAAAGTCAGCTTCAAGACACTCAGCGACGAAACCAACCTCCTGTCAATATCCCGGTCTATGACCGAAAGCAAAACCGTCCTCAACTGCACAATGGCAAAATTCTATTACGGCAATCTCAATCCAATCAATTATGAAGTGGATAAAAGACCGCTCGTCTT
>JBELAA010000346.1:0-1771 GCA_049509315.1 Sedimentisphaerales bacterium
TTACTTCGCCGACCCGGACCATACTGATATAAATTATGTCGAAATAATCGCCGTGGTCTTTCATCGCGTCGGTCAGCGACTCGCCGGTTATAACGCGGTCGCGTATGTCGGTAAGGGCGTTTTTGAACCTCGTGTCCGGCGCCTGCATTGTCAATACCGACAGCGCCTCGGTCAGCTTGATACCCGATTTGAGCAGGGTAGCCATTTGCCTGGTGAAGTCGATTATCTGTTTTTTGCTGGTTCTTTTGAAAAAGGAGGTAATTGCGGATTTACCCTCGTCGGCGGCGGTCAGCTCGTTTATCGAGGTGGGGTGAATGTTGCGGACGCGAAGCTGCTTTCTGGCTGCGTAGGGGCTTTCGGCGGTGATTGTGCCTTTGGTCTTTTTGCCGCCGGCGGCTATGGCGATATATGAGTATCTTGGCATAGTCGGTTCCCCTTAAACTAAATCTGCTTGCGTTACCCGCAGGACCTCGGCGATAGTGGTTATCCCCGCCAGCACCTTGCGGGCGCCGTCCATTCGCAGTGTTTGCAGCCCCTCGTCTAATGCTTTCTTTTTGATAACTCCTGCGGATATTTTCTGGTAAACGAGGTTTTGAATTTCGGCGCTGACGAGCATAAGCTCGTAAATACCTGTTCTGCCGCGGTAGCCGGTCTGGAAGCATTTGTCGCAGCCGGCGCCTACGTAGAATGTTGCCCCTGTCGCCTGGGAGTCGCCCAGGCCAAGCTCCCGCAATTCGCGGGACGTCGGCTCGTATGTTTTTTTGCAGTCGGGGCAGACCCTTCTGACTAATCGCTGCGCCATAATCGCAATCAGCGACGAGCTGACAAGATACGGCTCAACGTCGAGGTCAAGCAGCCGGCTGATGGCGCCTGCCGAATCGTTGGTGTGCAGGGTGCTGAAAACAAGGTGGCCCGTCAGCGACGATTGTATCGCCATTCGGGCGGTTTCCGCGTCGCGGACCTCGCCGACCATTATCACGTCGGGGTCCTGCCGCAGGACGTGGCGAAGGGCATTGACGAAGGTAACGCCTTTTTTGGCGGCGACCTGCATCTGGCTTATTCCCTCGAGCTGATACTCGATAGGGTCTTCGATAGTCATAACGTTTTTCTCAGCCGAATTGATGCGGTTGAGGCAGGCGTATAACGTCGTGCTTTTGCCGCTGCCCGTGGGGCCGGTTACGAATATGATGCCATGAGTGCGGTTGAGCAGCGTATCGAATTTTTTGAGGTCGTCTTCCCAAAGCCCTAACTGGTTAAGCGTAAGAATGCCGGTTGATTTATCCAGTAATCGCAGGACGCATCTTTCGCCGTAGCTTGTAGGGACGGTGCTGACGCGCAGGTCGATTTCCCGCTGACCCAGCCGGACGGTGCATCGGCCGTCCTGCGGCATACGGCGCTCGGCTATATCCATACCGGACATAACCTTGATACGTGAGATAATCAGCGGCAGGACGTTGCGGTTCAAGCTCAAGGTGTCGTAAAGAATACCATCGATGCGGTAGCGAATCTGTATTTTGGCCTCGTAGGGGTGGACGTGAATATCGCTTGCCCGCAACTGGAGCGCACGGAACAGCATATCGTTGACAAGCCGGATAACAGGAGGCCGGTTTACAACGTCCAGAAGGTCGTCCGAGCTTGCCATCTCGTCGGCAAGCTGGTCGAGGTTCTGGCCGTCGAGCTCCTCGGCGACTTCCTCTATAACGGTTGTTCGCTGCTCGTAGGCGACGTCTATGACGGCGGTGATAACCGTGCGGGTGGCAAAGGCCGCACG
>JBELAA010000347.1:0-1765 GCA_049509315.1 Sedimentisphaerales bacterium
GTCGGCGTTCATAAAAAGAACCTGCATTTCTGGCGCAAGATTGAAGTCGTCGAATGGGTTGCAAAGGCGTATCGGCACTATAAACGGCTCATAAAAGAAAATGAATATGATTTGGTGCACGCATTTTTCGGTCTGCCGACGGGGTGGCTATGCTATAAAACGGCAGGCAGATTGCCGTATATCATTTCGCTTCGCGGCTCGGATGTGCCGGGTGAGCACTCACGATTGCAGCTGGAATATAAATTGCTGGGGCCGCTGTTAAAAAAAATATGGATTAAAGCAGCGGGGCTTGTGGCGTGCAGCGAGGGGCTTAAGAAAAGGTCGTTGAGGTTTCTGCCGTCGGTAAATATAGACGTCATCCCCAACGGTGTGGACCTTAACCGCTTCCGGCCAAGGGCCGGCAGGGAAATCAACGACGAGATGAAACTTTTAACCGTCGGACGGCTGTCGGTAACAAAGAGGTTCGATATGCTTATCGAGGCAGTCAGGATTTTGCACGATAACGGTAAAACCGTGCGACTGACAATGGCGGGGGGCGGCGGACTGTTCGAGGAATTGAAGGAATTTGTGGAACGGAAAAATTTGAACGGTATCATCAATCTGACGGGCAGAATTGAAACGGAAAAAATGCCCGATATTTACCGGCAGCACGATATATTTGTTACCGCAACTATGCAGGAGGGGATGAGTAATGCTATGTTAGAGGCGATGGCGTCGGGGCTGCCGATTATTACGACGCAGTGCGAGGGTGTAGAGGAATTGATTACAGATAATGGGGTTGTGCTTGAGGACTCCTCGGCTGAGGCGCTCGCTGGCGCGATAAGCAAGCTTTACGAGGATAAGCAGGGTTACAGGGTAATGTGCTCAGCGGCCAGACAAAGGGCTGAAAAATTTGGCTGGGACAGGGTTGCTGAACAGTATCGGCAACTTTATAAAAAGGTTTGCGAACAAAAAAGTAAATGAAAACGTTTTGCGTAACAATCGATACTGAGCCGGACTGCGACATTCACTGGAATCGCAGCAATCCCATCGCGTTCGAATCCGTAACTGTCGGCATACCCGATATTCTCAGGCCGATATGGGACAGGTTCGGGGTAAAGCCGGTTTATTTTGTATCGCCTGAAGTGGTGGAAAATGGCCGGTGCTGTTCGGTTCTCAGGGATGAGATTAGCCGCGGGGCCGAGATAGGAACGCACCTTCACAGCGAATATATCGAGCCGCAGAGGAAATACGAAACCGCTGCGGGCACAATCAGCAACGAATTCCCCTGTTTTGCCGACGATGCTGAAGTTGAATCGGCCAAGATAGAGAATCTTACCACGATAATTGAAAAAAAGCTCGGGGTCAGGCCTGTCTCATACAGGGCGGCCCGATACGGCGCCGACCTCGATACGATAAAGGCGTTAGTGAAATTGGGATATAAAGTCGATAGCTCGGTAACGCCGCAGATAAACTGGCAATCGAAAGGCGGGCCTGACCATTCGCGGGCGCCGGCGCAGCCGTATTTTATTTCTCAAACGGATTATTACTCGGCGGGCGATGGCTCGATTCTGGAAGTTCCGATTACAATTTCGGGCAAACGTTTGCCGTTTTGGGCGGGCGGGTGGATGAGTTATCGCTGGCTTAGGCCGACGCATATGACGGCGTTTGAAATGAAACGGCTGGTCGCGGAATTTGCGAAAAATTACGCCGAACCGGTATTGAATATGATGTTCCATTCGATGGAAGTCCTGCCGGGCAAGACCCCCTTTGTGAGAACAACATT
>JBELAA010000348.1:0-1762 GCA_049509315.1 Sedimentisphaerales bacterium
TGAGGGACTAATTATGGACAAACTACAAATCGACAATCCAGATTCTATCGGGACCAGTGTCTGCACAGCCGAGCCGGAACCCCCACCTGCCGAGGCAGACGCCAAAAATAGCAGCGAAGAGCTGCAAAAGAAAATCGACAGTATCAGCGCGGAGTTCAAGGATTTCGTTTACATAATATCGCACGACCTCAAGGCGCCGCTGCGTGCGATAAAGGCGCTGACGGACTGGCTTGCGGCTGATTACGCGGACAAATTCGACGCCGACGGCAAGGAGCAATTGAAGATGCTTTTGACCCGCGTGGACCGGATGAATAATCTTCTCGAAGGCGTTTTGCAGTACTCGAGAATCGGGCGGGTAACCGAAAACAAGATTGAAATCAAGCTTAACGAGCTTGTTCCAGAGATTATCGAAACGCTCAATGTGCCGGCAGGCATACACATCACAATTGAAAACCCGCTGCCGGCGATTGTTTCGGAGCCGACGCGCGTCAGGCAGGTATTCGAAAATCTGCTAAGTAACGCAGTGCGGTTTATGGGCAAACCCGAGGGCACTGTAAAGGTCGGATGCACTGAGGAAGGCGGCTTCTGGAAATTCAGCGTGTCGGACAACGGGCCGGGGATTGACCAGCAGTATTTCGAGAAAATTTTCAGATTGTTCCAGACGCTCCAGGCCAAAGACCAGTTCGAAAGCACGGGCGTGGGGCTGACGATAGCGAAGAAAATTGTCGAGTTATACGGCGGCAGGATTTGGGTGACGTCAAAGGTCGGCCAGGGCAGCACTTTTTATTTTACGCTGCCCAAGAAAGAGTGCACTCAGGAGACGGCGGGTGTCGCTGCCGAAACAGCCGCCGGGACAGGCCGATGATATGCAGAATACACCGATAAAAATCGAGCAGCCGAAAAGGATTGGAGCAGAGAAAATCAGAATTCCCATACTTGCCCCATTGCTCATCTCGATTTTTGTTTTGCTGGCGACCTTCACTTTTGCTATTTACCGGCTGGAGCGGAAGAGTATCACAGACGACCTGTATAAACGGCTTGATAACGCTCAAAAGTTTTTCAGTTATGAGCCAAGCAAAGACGGTCGGCTCTTTGGCGCGATGATTCATCTGCTCGAAAATGACCAGAAGCTGCAACAGCTTTGGTTTGCCAGGGACCGTAACGCACTACAGCTATACGTTGCTCCCATATTCAAGAAACTACGCGACGATTACGGCATAACGCACTTATATTTCATTGACGTCAATCAGGCATGTTTTCTGCGAGCTCACAAGCCCGCGAGCTTCGGCGACTTTATAGACCGAACGACATTGAAAAATGCAAGCCGAACACAAAAACCATCGTCAGGCATCGAGTTAGGTATTTACGGAACCTTTACATATCGCCTGGTTCAACCCTGGTATATCAATAATACCCTGACAGGTTATATCGAGTTCGGCGAGGAAATCGAGGATATTGCCCTACGCCTGAAAAAGATACTTGACGCCGACCTTGTCTTTTTAGTGGATAAAAAATTGTTAACCTGCGAGAACTGGATGCAGGGCCGGAAAATGATGAGCCGAAGCGGCGACTGGGATTTTTTGCCGAACAGCGTCATAACTGACTCCACATTGAAAGTCATACCGGCTGAATTTCTGAAATTAGCGGCTTTGCCGCCTGCCGAACGCAAAAAACTGATAGAATCAGCTAATATCGACGGTTTAACTTATCTCAGCGGGTTCGTCGAACTCCGCGACGCGGCAGACCACAGAGTCGGTGATAT
>JBELAA010000349.1:0-1746 GCA_049509315.1 Sedimentisphaerales bacterium
TCCTCCATTGCCAGACCGGAATGGCTTCGGTAAAGCGCTAAAACGGCGGTGTCGGGCTCGATACTGCTTTGCCAGACGATTTTTTCGAAAAGCTGGGGCTGGTTTTTGACGTCGTTAATCGTCCTGGAAATTTCCATTTTCGCAACGGCGTAGCCGTCCTGAAATTTGTTTTCGACGGTGATTTGTACGTCCTGGGCGAAGCCGGCGACACGGTCGAGGTCTTCGGCGATTCGCTGCATAATCTCCCTCGGCAGGCGATTGTTTTCGAGCTTGCCTGTTACGGATGCGGCGCTGGATTGCGCCCTGCTGTAAATGGCCAGCACCACTATAAGCACCATCGAGCCGATAGTCAGCGCAGCCAGTATCTCCACTAATGTAAAACCGCGCGTCAGGTTTCGAGTTTTAATTTTCACGTTCATAATCACTTCTTTTTGAGTAATTGCTCGAGCTGTTTTCTTATCGCCGGGTCGAGGTTGTCGGGCAGTTTGGGCAAATCGTCGCCGGTCGATGGTTGTGTTCCAGTTGCCGCTCCCGTTTGCGTCTCCGTCGATGACTCGGTATCGGTTGCGGGTTCGGTTTGCTGCGGTTGTGCCTGGTCCGGCTGGTTTTTCTTCGACGCGGTAGTCGCAAGCTCCGGGTATTTGGCGACTAACCTTTGTATGTCCTGGTCGGTCGGCTGTCCGTTTGTCTGCAGGTATAAATCAAGCCAGGGTTTGATATAAGCCCCTTCGAAGGTCGGCATACCGTTTTTTACCCACGTCCGGACGGTATCGACCGTTACGCCCACGTATTGGGCCGCAAGGTCATTGCCGTCGATAAGATGCTTTTCCAGCAGCTTTTCCATAAGCGACTTCCTGTCGGACACTTGCTTTACCTGTTCGTCTGTCAGCTCGGTAAGCCAGTTGGTAAGCGATATTGTTTTCGTTTCGCCCGCTGAGTCGGTGTAATCGGCGCTTGCCACCGCGCGTGCCCACGTCTTCGAGTTTACCGGCTGATAAAACGTCTCCACGGTGGTCTGCCAGCGAATGTCGGGGAATTGTTCGCTGATGCCGTATTCGGTCGATTCTTCGACCGAGGAAGCGCCGAGCAGCTTTTCCATATTATCGCGTGCGGTCTCGAACGCCCTCATCCGCTGGGTAGAATTGGCCGCCGAAAGCGAGCAGCGTTCCACCACCAGCCAGACGCCCGCGCCGATAAAAGCCAGCAGTGTTACCGCCGCCATACTCTCAATCAGCGTAAAGCCGTATGACGAATGACGGATGACAGATGACGCATGATTGTTTTGCGTCCTCTGTCTTCTGTCCTCTGTCTTCTGTCTTCTGTCTTCAGAAAGGCACGTCATCTTTACTCCTGGGCCAGATGATTTGCGCTTCGCCGGGTTCGAGACGGATTATGTTGCTCATCCGGTCAATGATAATCGACCAGGGTTGCTCCTCGGAATCCAGCAGGACGATGATGCCGCCGAACTGCCAGCCCGCCCGGCTTGTGCGAAACTTGGCCCTGTCCTCGTTGGTAAATTGGCCGTCGTCGAAAAGCACGTATGAGACGCGGCAGTTGCCGCCGAAATCCTCCTGGGCGACGATTTCCTCATCGAGGACTTCCGACAGGTCCGGCGAGGTGATTTCACGCAGCAGCCAGCTTTGCTGAGGGATATCGATTATGACTTCGTATTTTTTGCCTGACTGAACCGCCGAGGTCGAGGCCGATTCGAGCGCCGAGACAAGCCCCGACGCCTGCGATTTGAAT
>JBELAA010000035.1:0-18348 GCA_049509315.1 Sedimentisphaerales bacterium
TTCGACATCACCCACAGCTCGTCTTTCGGCTCATTGGCCGGGTCTTCGAGGTCTGCGCCTTCGTGACTGATGTGCCAGATATTGCGGTCGCGCGAGTAAATTTTCTTTTTCGACTGGTCAATCGGGATACCGTGCTTGTCGGCGTAGTCAACCGCCGCCTCACGGCTTGTCAGTTTGAAATTCGGGTCTTTCCACGGCGCAATTATTTTCAGCGTCGGGTCCAGCGCCATATACGTTAACTCGAATCGCACCTGGTCGTTGCCCTTGCCAGTTGCGCCGTGAGCGACGCCCGTTGCCCCTTCTGCGTGCGCCACGTCAACCTGATGTTTCGCAATCAATGGCCGGGCGATACTGGTCCCTAACAGGTATCCGTTTTCATAAACCGCCCCTGATTTGAGCAGCCGCCAGAGGTATTCCTCGACGAATTCTTTTCGCAGGTCTTTAACGATGCACTTGGTTGCGCCTGATTTTAGCGCCTTTTGTTTAATGCCCGAAAGCTCATCGCCCTGGCCTAAATCCGCGGCAAAAGCGATTGTCTCATAGCCGTATGTCTCTTTGAGCCAGGGCAGAATCACGCTGGTATCCAGCCCGCCGCTATACGCCAAAACCACCTTTTCATTCTTCGCCATTTTTGTCCTCAAAAGCAGCCACTAAATTAAAGCGAGTATTATACAGGCATACCGTTACTAACACAATGAATTGCAAATGATTTGCCCGTCCTGACTTCGGCCAGTCCGGTCGGTTTCCCGTTCCCGTTACGCCGTGAAAATCGGCTCCACGGCTTTGAGGATATGCCTTCGGCGGATGTAGTTTTCGCTTTTTTCGACGGCCTGTCTTTCAACAAGCTCGACGTTTTGACCAAATATCTTCGTCAGCTCGTCCTGCATTTCACCCAGTTTAGTTACTTCCGGCTTGTGCTCCTGCTTAAAACCGACCAGGACGCCGATTCCGCTGTTGGCGCGAAAATCATCGTGCAGAACCGTGCCGAAAAGCCCAAGCTCGCAAATATGGTGCTGCTGACAAAACGCGTCTATCTTTTCTTTAGGTACCGCTATATGACTATTCATAATTCACCGCCTTCTCCCTTATTATACCACTAATCGCCGCCAATACAATGAATAGAAAGTGATTTCGCCACAGAGAATGATTTTTTATTTAGCCACAGAGGACACAGAGTTCACAGAGTAATAAGTGCAGGGCGGGGCTTTATCCGCCCCGTCGATTGGTCATTGCGAGGCCGAAGGCCGTGGCAATCTCAATCCTTGAAAATACGATTCGCTTATCCGCCTGCCAAACCGCTCTATTTCATTTAATAGTATCATTTCTCAGTAACCTCTCATGCTAACGACCATGACATTTCTTGTATTTCAGGTTTGAACCACAAGGGCAAAGATCATTACGACCAATTCTACCTTTGGGGAAAAATGTGGTATCAACAGAAGATATAGAATCATAGAATAACGCTTCGCCTAACTCCGAATCTCTTATCTTTTCTATATTCTTTTTTTGATATTCTCTAACGCTTTGCTTCTGTTTTTCAGAGATATTTTTGTTATACCTCGTAAAAGCCGACCTAATTCGCTCAACAAGAAATTGGCCTATTCTTCCATCTTTTATTTCCTGAGGGGATGACCAAGTGCCGCCTTTATCCGAAATCTTGGTATTGACCCATTTTGATTCATCATATTTGGTTATAGGCGCAAAAACACAAAATCTCGAAAACTTTACATACACATAACACTCTGAACTGTTAGAAAGAACCGTACCGTCTATCCCCCTCACCATATACCTGTTAAATCCCTTCACCGGTATATAAGAACTCTTGACAAAATCCGTCATAAAAAGATGAACATCGGAAACCATCGAGTTTTTCTTGTGTAAAAGGAAATATCTCCATTCTTCTTCATATTTATCAATTTCCTTTACAAAAACTCTGTGCTCATTTTTATAATCGTCCAATTTGCTTCGCAAGACCCGCCATAAAACGGAAATAAGAAAATAGTAAAGGGATTTAGAGTATTCGAACTTCTGTGGTTTATTCTCTAAGTAGGGATAAAATATCTTTTCAGAAAAATCTCTTTCGCCCTCACAAAAAAGTTGTTCGCAATCTTCACAAAAAAAACGTCCTTTGGGAATATCTTGATACTTAACGTTAGGATTCTCGGCCATCCTAAAATAACCGGAGCCTGTTTCTCTAAGCCACGATATTATAAAATTTGGAAATATATGGCTCTTCCTAAGAATCTTTTTATTGCTACATAACTTGCATATTCCTTCAAATGCCATCTTGTCACTCAAAAATACTTACCCATAGATCGTGTCAAATATAAAGATTATTTGCTGAAAAACCGGTATATAATTCCTCGCATGAGGTCAATATTGGCGTCTTGGCCGGTAAACAATTTAAATTGTCCTGCGGCCTGGTTAATGAACATATCGACGCCGGAGACGGTTTTGCAGCCGAGGGCTCTGGCTTGTTTCAAGAGCAGGGTTTCGGCAGGATTATAAATGGTATCGAAGACGGCCATATCCTTGTTCAAAAACTTCGCGTCAACGGGGGTATGTTCCACATTAGGAAACATACCGACGCTCGTGCAGTTTATGACGAGCTTGGCTTTCAACTTTCGCAGGTCTTCTAATCCGGCGTAATCGCACTTGAATTCGTGCGCGAGCTGTTTTGCCCTTTCGACAGTGCGATTATAGATTATGACGTTCGCCTTCGCTTCGGTAAGGCCCGCCACAATCGCCCTCGCTACCCCCCCTGCCCCGATGACAGCGACGGGCATTTTCTTAAAGCCGGCACGGTCGATACCGAGCGCCGCTGTAATCGTATCGAGCGCACCGGGACAATCGGTGTTGTAAGCCGTTATTCGTCGCTCGTCGTTCGTCGCTCGTAGCTCGATGATAATGGTGTTTGTTGCACCGATTTTTTCAGCTAACGGATCAATTGTACCTTTTTTCGATTTGACGTAATTGAGGGCGTTTTCTTTGTGCGGAATTGTTACGGAAAACCCGCGGAAGTCCAGCCAGGGACGAGAAAGCAGGTTATCCATAAAAGCACTAAACTCGGTTTGTCCCCCTGCCACGAGCAAAGGCAGAAGAACCTTATTTAAGCCGGCCTCGGCGAAGCAGGCGGTGTGAACCGCCGGGCTTAACGAGTGCCCTATCGGCGAGCCGATGACGCCGTAAAACTGGGTCTGGGCGTTTATGGAATCCCACCTTAAAACTTTTTTCAACTGATTTACCGTCGTTTGACCCGGCGCCGTCGCGGTCTTTTCGTCGATACTGGCAAAGCTGACAAACGCACCAAGTTTTTTCGCGATGACTCTCGTAATAAACCCCGGCTCATCCATACAAAACGCGATTACGTCGCCTTTGCGGTCGCGGAGCAAGTCGAGAATATCGAAGCAGTCGTTGATATGATGAGCAGAATAGACCAGTTTCGGGATGCAGCCATTAAATTTGTTGACGATTTCCCAGTATAACCTGGTGATATTTTTGAATTTTGTCTGAAAGTTATGGGCCGACAGAATCAGCTTGGTGACCCCCATCGATATTTCGACTGCTATTTTGCTGCGAATAGCTTCCGACAAAAAATTGTCGTATTCGACGTCGATGTAATCAGCCCCGGCGCGGACTGCGGCGGTCAAGACGTCTGTGCGAAGCTGGTTGGAATGACGCAGCGCCCCTCCCTGATGATAATCCCGGCAGGTAACTATAATCGGTAAAGACGAAGCAAGCTGCCTTGCGGCGCCGACAACCTGCAGGGCAAGGTCAACCGACAAATGCACTAAGTAATCGGTGCGCAATTCGAGCATTTCTGCGCCGACTGCGACCGCGGCCTTGAGCTGCTCCTCGGCCTCATTCAAACTTTTGGGCGCAACCGGGACTGCTAAATAAGTCATTTGATAATCCTTCGGCAATTTCAGCCGGGGGAAATGATACGAGATATGACGTGCTATTTCAACCCGCAGTATTATGTCTGGGGTCTATCTGAATCGTTTTGCCATTTCGGCAAGCTGTTTTATTTCAGCGATTGGAAGAGGAGGCATCGGCGTTGTGGCTTCCGAATGCTGAGTATTTACCGCTTTTACCGTTCCCGCTGCGTCAGGACTTTGAATTGCGGTCGCCTTCTCAAGCTGATTAAGCCGGGCCTTGACCTTCTCAAGCTCTCCTAATGTATGCTTCAACAGCCGTTCCATCTGCCTGATGCGAAGCAAATCCGCAAGGCGAGGGTGATGGCCCCCTGTCTGTTGACCTGTCATATACGCATCAGGAAATGACATAAAAAACCTTTTCTAAAACAACAGTTTATCTCCCATTTATGCAAATCGGCTGTTTTGCTCCCCTGTATTACGATGTATTATAGCACAAAAAATATAAAGATTCAAGCTCCGGGCGTTCAAAAAGCATAAACAAGCGTGACAAATATCAGTAAAGATATAGCGACGGGGATATTATGGGGCGTAACCTGAAAATTTCTCGCTGTTAATCGTTTCTGTCAGCGATTGAAGCTTGATGGACGAGGCGGTTGTCTTCTGCCGCCTTTCGGAACGTACCTCGGCGGCCTTTCGTGCGATATCTCGGAAATCCTGAATTTGGGTTTCGGTTTGAACTGCTGTTTTGCCCGTGGCTGTCCCGTCGGCTCTTGTTTGACTCCTTCTTTGGATTCTTTTTCCAGCTTTAAGGCCCGCTCACAAACCTGGCGTGTCCCCTCATTGTCGTGCTTAAGCCCTTCCTCAAGCAGCGCAAGTGCCGGCTTCCTCATCCTGCCCCGCATTTTTCGCAGGCCGTAAGCTGCAGCGCCTTTGGCGGCCCTGTTGGCGTTGCTGAACAACGCCTCTTTGAGAATTTCGAAGCCGTCCTCCTGCATCCAGGACAAATTAAACGCAGCGTGCCTGGCAGCGGAAGGATTGTCGCAATAAACCTTCTCTCTCAGCCGTTCAAGCAGCACTACGGTTTCCTGGTTCTTTTCTCTGCCGCTCGGCTCTCGTTTTTTCAGCTTCATAAGCCCACCTTTTATTGAATCGGCTATTACGTATCAGTTTCTTGAAAAGGGTTTGGCTTGTCAAGTGCTTTTATCTCGCATATTTACAGCTTTTTCCTTTATTTAAATACGCCCCGGTGATAGAATTTGTGCCAAAAGGACGATACCTCCTGATAAGGCGGCCCCCTCTAATAAGCGGGATTTCGCCCATCGGCTCGAAGGCCGCGAGGCCTGCGGCAAAGGCGGACCCGCTGGTGGGCGAGGTCTCACCAAAGGTGGACAAGTTTCAGGGATGAAATATGGTCGAATTGAGCGTAAGTTTGTATCAAACCGGCTTAAAAGCCGGCAGGGGACGGGAAGTGGTAACCAACGGTTTTAACGGTCTGGCGGGTAAACGATTCCATTTTATCGGCGCCGGCGGTATCGGTATGAGCGGGGTAATTACCCAGCTTATCAAGCACAAGGCAAAAGTTACCGGCTCAGACCAGACCGACGGTGCTGTAATCGAGCAATTGTGCCGGGGCGGGGCCGACATAAAAATCGGTCATAAGGAGCATAACCTCGACCCCGCGACCGACGCCGTTGTAATATCGGCTGCGATAAGGGAAGACAACCCCGAACTGATGCTGGCCCGCCGGCTGGGTATCAGGATTTACAAATACGCCGAAATGTTAGGCCGGCTGTTTAATTCCTACACCGGCATCGCCATATCGGGCACCCACGGCAAAAGCACGTCGAGCGGCTGGCTTGCTTATATTTTCAAAAATGCCGGCCTTGACCCCAATTTCACCGTTGGCGCCAATATCCCCCAATTAAACGGCAATTCAGGCATCGGCAACGGCAAATGGTTCGTCGCCGAGGCCTGCGAATATGACCGCAGCTTCCTCAACCTCAAACCGCAAATCGGCTGCATTCTCAATATCGAGCAGGACCACCTCGACTACTACAAAGACGAGGCCGAAATCGTGGAGGCGTTCCGTGATTTCGCCTTAGGTATAAAACCAAGCGGCACACTCATCGCCAATGGCGAGGATAAAAACCTCGGCAGGATAATTACGGATTCCCGCCTGCTCGCCAATGACAGAAAAATCGAGACGTTTGGTTTTGGCAAAACCTGCCATTATTACGCCGATAAAATTGAGGAAAATAACGGCCTTTACTCATTTGATGTTTTCCACAAAGGCCACTTGCTTGGCCGAACCAACAACAGTGTCCCCGGCAAACACAACGTCGCCAATGCCCTTGCGGTTATCGCCGCGGCATCGAGCGCAGGAATCGAGCCGGCAACAATTTTGCGGTTATTGCCCGGCTTTACGGGCGTTGAACGCCGGCTGATGCTCAAGGCGCAATTGGGGGGTATTACAGTCCTCGACGATTACGCCCATCACCCGACCGAAATCAGGGCGTCGCTGGCGGCAATAAAAGAGCGATTCAAACCCAACCGGCTCTGGTGCATTTTTCAGCCCCATCAATACAGCAGGACGAGATTTTTACTGAATGACTTTGCCGAAAGCTTCAAACTTGCCGATATTACCATTATGCCGGAGATTTATTTCGTCCGCGATTCCCTCCAGTCAAAAAAAGAGGTGAATTCGCAGGTTCTTGCCGATAAAATAAGGGCTAATGGAAGCGAGGCGTTGTTTATTGACGGCTTCGGTGCGATTTGCGATTATTTAACCAAACAGGTCGGTCCCGGCGACATTGTGGTAACAATGGGCGCAGGCGACGTCTGGAAGGTAGCAGATGAATATATTCAGTGGCTTGGAAAAAATAGTTGAAACAAAACACCCGCTGGCAAAAGAGACCTGGTACGGGCTGGGCGGACCTGCCGATTATTTCGTCAGGCCTGAGTCAACAGACCAGCTTCAGGACGTTGTCAAACGATGCAACGAGAACAATCTGCCGATTTACGTCCTCGGATTCGGCTCGAACCTGTTAGTCGCCGACGAGGGCGTTCGCGGGGTTGTATGTCAGCTTAAAACCGAAAATTTTTCGCAAATGAATTTCAATAAGGACGGCGTAACGGCCGGCGCAGGGGCGGAATTGGGACGCCTGCTTATCACCTGCGCCAGAAAAGGACTATCGGGTCTTGAGCCGCTGGCGGGTATCCCGGGTTCGGTCGGCGGCTCCGTCCGAATGAACGCAGGCGGCAATTTCGGCGACATCGGCGCAGTCGTCGAATCCGTAACGCTGATGGATAAGGACGGCCGCATATTCCAGAAAAGCAAACCCGAACTGCAATTCGATTATCGCCGGACAAATATCACCACCAAGTTCATTCTCGAAGCCAAAATAAACCTCGTGGCCGGCAACCCAGACCAGATAACGCGCAGCATCAAGGAAATATGGGTTTTCAAAAAGAACAACCAGCCGCTCAACACGATTAATTCCGGCTGCATATTCAAAAACCCCCGCGGCCTTTCGGCAGGCGCTATGATTGACCGCGCGGGATTAAAAGGTCTGCAAATCGGCGGCGCCGTAGTCAGCGAAAAACACGCCAACTTTATTATCGCCCAGAAGGGCTGCACCAGCCGGGACGTTATCCGGCTGATTGATTTGATAAGGGAAAAAGTCAGGAATCAGTTCAATCTCGAGCTGGAGCTTGAAATAGAAATCTGGAAATGACAACACGTTCTCATTATAAGTCATCCCCGCCCGGCGACGTATCGAAGCTCAAAGTGGCTGTGCTCGCCGGCGGCAGCAGTCGTGAAAGAGAAGTTAGCATTCAAAGCGGAAAATGCGTCGCAGACGCCCTCAAAAAGGCGGAGGTCAGCGTCGTCGTTTCGGATATCAAGCCCGATTCGCTCGAAATTCTCAGCGATGAGTCAATAGACGTATTTTTCATCGCGCTTCACGGCACTTTCGGCGAAGACGGCGCACTCCAGGAAATCCTCGAATCCAAAGGACTGATTTTCACCGGCAGCAGGTCAAAGGCAAGTAAGCTGGCATTTGATAAATGGCAAAGTAAGAAACTGTTTACAAAAGCCGGTATCCCGACACCGCAGGCGTTCCTTTTTGAACCAGACGCCAAAAACGCAGACCTCGAAAACCGCATTGGCCGGCTTGGCAACAAATACGTAATCAAACCCCTGCGCGAGGGCAGCACAATCGGCATTTCAATTGCGGATAACCCTGCTCAGGCAATCGCTGACGCGAAAAAATGCGCCGCAGAATTCGGCGATTGTTTCATTGAAAAATTTATCACAGGCAGGGAGTTTACAGTCAGCGTTCTCGGAAATATCGCGCTGCCGATTCTCGAAGTCCGCCCCAAAGCCGGCATTTACGACTATCACGCAAAATACATCGACGATGGCACTCAATACCTTTTCGACACAATCGCTCATCCCGCCCTCGTCGCGAAAATTAAAAAATACGCCGTCGATTGTTTCAACGTCCTCGGCTGCCGCGGCGCCGCAAGAGTCGATTTTATCCTTGACGATTCTGGCACGCCTTATGCCCTCGAAATAAACACAATTCCCGGTATGACCAAACACTCGCTTTTGCCCAAGGCCGCCGAAAAGGCCGGAATGTCGATGAGCCGGCTCTGCCTGAAAATGCTCGAAATGGCAATCGCCGACTCACCCGCCCGGCATATCGCAAATAAAGTAAACAGCGTTACAGGGAGAAGCCGATGAGTGCGAGAAAAAGCGGCTTCGATTTATCACTCGGATTTGACCCCCGCAAGGCAGCCGTCTCAGGCCTGTTCAAGGGTCTGCTTTTCATTTTTGCCCTCGCAGTAGTCGTGGCGGGTTTCGCGTTCCTCGATGGCTACGTCCAGAAACAGGCGGTCGTCCCCGCCGCCCAGCCGCGAACTATCGAACTGGCAGGCCCAATACCCGCCTGGGTCAGTGAGGAAATCAAAAACAGGGTTTACGCCGCCGCCTCGACAGGGACCGACGGCCAAAACCAGGATGAAGCCGTCGCAAAATCAATTCAGCAAAACGTCGAGCGATTAGTCCCCTGGTTAGACGGCGTCAGGGTGCAGACGACTTACACCAAAATTCTCATTTCGGGCCGCTGGCGAAAACCGATTGCCGTCGTATCCGCGGGTAAAACCAGATACTATCTCGATACCGACCTGGTCGTCCTCGATTACATACCGATAACGAACCTGTCCACAGTAACAGTTGACGGCCTCGAATTCGACAGGCCGCCCGTGCTTGGCGCGGCTTGGCGGGGCGACGACCTTGCCGCCGCTCTCGCTGTGCTCAGCCGGCTGGAAAAAATGGATTCCGCTGTAACCCCCAATAAGCCCCTGCTTCGAGAAATCGACAGAATCGACGTCGCCAATTTCGATGGCCGCAAAAACAAGCACGAGCCGCACATCACCCTGTTTACAAAAGAAGGCACCGAAATTATATGGGGCGCTGAAATCGGCGCCTGGCAGCGGCATCTCGAAAGCCCCGACGATGACAAATTGGCCAAGCTCTACACCTATTACCAGCAGACAGGCACACTTTCGGGCGTCAAATACATAAACCTCCGCGACCCCCGCCAGACAATCCGCCTCCCGATTGATAAATATTGATTCACCACGAAGAACACGAAGGACACAGAGATTCTTAATTTCGGATTTCAGATTGCGGATTGCAGATTGCAGATTAACAAATTGCCGGTTTGCGATTGTTGATTGCCAATTTAACTGCGGAAAAGCCCCTTGACTTATGAAATATATATTTTTCAAAATCTGAATTTTCTGATTACAACCACACCGAGTCCAAAAAGTAGAAGCGCAATGGGTTCGATGATAGGATCATATTCAACAAAGTATCCATATCTACTAATCGCAATCCGGATGCGTGCAGGCCATCCACTGCTGACAATAGATCGCGAAATCTTCAAAGTTTACGTAACAGTCACGATTCAAATCGCCTTGCAGAATAGGATGGCATTCATCCCCACAGCGACGCTGGTCGGCGTAATAAACGGCCTTGACCGTCTTATCCTCCGTCATAACCAATGTTGTAGTCGCCGAGTTCGGATCGCCCACGTCCCCTGTCCAGTGGCTAAATCTATAAACATCCGGACATTTCTTAAATGTCTCTGCCTTGAGTATAACAGGCCAGCCCGTGTAATATAGGTGCTCTCCGATGACCGGCGTTATCGTATTTATATCCACATCATTCGGCTCAACTTGCACCGTCAGTTTCACAGAAGGGGGTTGCTGCGTTCCAATGTCTGCCATCCATGCCTGTGTAAAACCATTAGGGTCTTTCCCCCATCCTACTATTACCCGACCATCTGCCGAAATATCTGCTGCACAAAGCAACCGCCATCCTCCGAGGTTCAAACCATATGCATTTTCCAATACATCTTTTAGATTCTGCATTCCATGATTGGCGTCCCAGATGAAAGCCAATCTTTCATTATTTACATCTCCTACAACGACTGTTCCATCACCTGAGACAGACCAAGCGACGCTACCACCGCCATCAGGCAGTTGCCCAAGACTGTTCATTCTGCCTCCTTCTTTCCAGATAAAAGCTTCCCAAACAGTCGGAGACTTTTTTACAAGACTTTCTCCTACTATAACTAATCCATCCTCTGAAACATTCCATGCCGAACTACTGGGATAGCTCCCCGATAGGTATCCTAATCCAACCATCCCTGTTGCTTCCGTCCAATAGAATGCCTCAAATCCATTTGCATCGTAGCTATCGCCCACCACAACTTTTCCATTTGCTGAGACACCATAGGCCTCTGATGAGGTTCTTCCCGGCAAGTGACCCAGTGCCTGTATTCCATTTGCCTCTGTCCATCGAAATGCCATTTGTGATGAATCTCCGACTACTGTCATGCCATCCGCTGAAATATTCCACGATACTCCATTATCTTGTCCGAGGGGCAGGACATTATTTTGCCCAGACCAGCGACACGGCACTATTTGTGAAAGTTGAAATGGTGGTAACATGTCAATAGTTCCACAACCTACAACATAAGACCCATCACATGAAACTCCCCACGCTTGACTCCAGAAGTTTCCTCCCGGCAGGTCGCCAAGGCCAATCATCCCTGTTGCTTCAGTCCAGATAAAGGCCTCGGAACCGTTGGCGCTACTACTTACGCCTACAACAGCGTTACCATAAGCTGACACTGCATGGGCCTCGCTGTAAAAATCACCACCGGATAGGTCACCCAGTCCACGAAAACTCGCGCCCTCCGCCAAACAAACTTGTGCGCAAGCCAGACCAATTATTATCAAACCTGTTCCACACACAAATGCTCGCATATTTCCACTCCTAAATAAAACTAAATGTATTATCGGCTTTTTCGTTAATTATGAACCACAGAGAAAGCGGATTTATTGCTTGTTAGACCGTTTTTCGCTTATAATATCGTATAAAGGCTGTGTTTATCGTTTTATACAGATTGTAAAATATTGTTAGGCCTCATCAGAGTTGCTATATGACAAGTTCGGATAATAGTTCGGATAATAGTAATGTTATTCCATTACCAGTTAACTTGCTTGCTATGCAGGGCCGATTCAATGCGGCGATTCAAAAACTTTTAGATGCGTACGCTGCCGCAGCATCTGCGCTTCCTTCAGTTGACGACGCCACCTATTCCAGTTTTGTTCCATCATTTTTAAGTGTTCAGGCTCATAACACTCGCCTTACGAGAGACGAAGCGGTTGCAGAGGCCAAGCAATGGTTACTCTGCACTCTTATACGTGATGCCATTGAGTTAACGAATCTTTTCTTGGACCAATGTCGTTATGTGTCAGCATTATTCGGGAGTACCCATGATGGGAAACTCCGCGGTGAGGATTACAATCGTATCATTGATAAGGAACAAAATAAATTTCATCGACTCGGCTTACCCGAGAAGTTGGAGAAAATGCGTGAGGCTTTTGGTATTTCGGTTGAACTTAAGCCTCACGTCTTAAGTATCAATTATGCACGTAGATGCCTAGTCCATCGGATGGGGGTCGTGAGTAAGCTGGATGTGGACGGCAACAATGAATTACCTATACTATGGCGCACGGTCGAGATTCTGGCGAGTAGCCCAGATAAATCGGAACACTTCGTCATCGATTCCCCGGGGATGGAAGTTCAAGGAGGCTGGAATATCTCCAGCCAAATTACAGATAAGCGCAAGATATTTAAACTTGGTGAACGTCTTCAGTTTAGTTATCGCGAAATTGCGGACACGATTTTTACTTTGATGGAATTTTCGTCAACGATGGTTCAAAAAGTTGAGCAATACGGGCGCTCTGTGGGTATCGTCATGTCGCCACCATCCGATAGCTCAGCCAAAAAACCGTGTTAATCCCGTGTAAATCCGTGTCTAAAAAAAACTCTGCGTTCTCAGCGTTCTCTGCGGCTATAAATCAGTGAAATCTGTCCCGCCAAAACGGGACTCCGCTAAAAGCTTCGTGTAATCTGTGGCTAATGCCGTCGGAAGGTCAACGTATCGGTAAGGAATCTTAAATTCGTCGCAAACGGCTTTGAATTTTTTAATTACGGCTTCAGTCAAATCACTTTGAAGACGGGCATCACCCTTACAGCAAAAAATCCGGCAGCCCGCGAAACGTTCAGCATAAACCGTGCATTTGTCCCCTGCCTGATAACTGCATCGCCCGCCTGTCATTTTCTTAACGTTCTTATCGAGTAATTTACCCGCAAAAAAAATCATTTCAGGCGTGGTAACGAAAAGCCGATGGCCGAACGACTCGAAATCACAGCATTTCCCGCAAACCGCGCATTTGCCGGCTGCATCCTGATGAGCTGCAATTTGCTCATCGAGCCACTTGTATATGGCTTCCACCCGCTCGACTATTTCCTTGTTTATTTTCATATATCATCTAATAAGTTTTAGCTTTTTAACCAACACTGACTGTCACTGACATCAACACGGACTAACACCGACACAATCGCTATAGTCCGTGCAAGTCAGTGTTCCAGTCCGTGTGATTCCGTGTCTTTTCTCCACCACGGCGGGCTGTTTTTTACTGCCTGAATCTGCTCAGGACTGTATTGCCTGCCTCGATTTATTCCCGGGCATTTATGGCCCGTCGTATTCCAGCCGTCGGGGCTTGCAAGGTTGCACGACCAGAATGGCCAGGTTCGGCACTGACCTGGCCTGACGGGGTAAATCGAGCAGGCCTTGCCCTTCCCATTTTCCCGCAGAAAAATGCAGTCGTAAGTGTTCATATCCTCGATAATCGACCTGCGAAACCCCACCCTTCTGAGAAACTCTGTCCGCTCACCCATATATATCCCTCCGCCGGCCCAGAGCAGCAATTTCCGCATTGCAGGCACCCGAAATGCAGCCCCGCGGCATACCAATAGTTTTTATTATCGTTATTCACACATTCATTTTACCGCAGAGCACGCGCAGCTTCAAGCGGAGTCCCGTTTTGGCGGGGCTGAGAACGCAGAGAAAAAAGATAAAATACGAAATCCGAAATACGAAGCCCTTGGTGGAGTCTCGTTTTGGCGAGACGAAACAAGCACGAATGTTCAAAATTCGAATATCAAAACCTCGATGGGCGGGGAACGCCTCCTGTTTTGGTCATTCAGTAATTAGGATTTGGAATTTGTTTGGTATTTAGGATTTAGATATTGGGATTTTTCTTCTACCTGCGCCACTCTGGTTTGCGGACCATAAGGGGAGGCATAAGATTAGGCCTGGATTTGCGGCGCGCGTTGCCGGGGCATCGGCCGCTTGGGTACCATCGCATCAGGAAAAGCACCGGGTTAAACGTCAATTTAATTGTTTTTGTCGTGCCGAACATACAGGCGTTATCGGCCTGAATTGACGACGACTTTACCTCCTTTTGGCCGCCTTTTTAATCCGCCTCAGGCGGATTAATCGAGCGCATCGGCGCCCGTTATATTATGCCAGTCCGCCGGGTGCATATCAATTTCAATCAGCTCAACTTTGCTGAAAAGCCACTTATCACCCTGCTTTTGAAATTCCGCCTGAAACTTGAACAGCATCATTTGAACGGAGCTGTAAATCGGCCCCTTGGGGTCAAAAACCGTCCGAACCGAGAAAACCGCGTCGGCGTCGTCGCCCTGAACCTTCAATGATACGATTCGCAAAACGTTTTTTTCGATAATCGGTTCCGACAGCCGCTGCCGGCAATGCCAGACAAGCTCTTTTTTCGACCCGTTAAATGAATCCTTATAATCCTCCGAAATAAGCGGCGCAATCGCGTTCACGTCTTCTCTTTCGACGGCCCTGACCGCTTTTCTGATTACCGTGGCAATCTTCTCATTATCGGTCTGGACAAGATAGTCGAGAGTAATCGCTAAACTCGCGATAAAAGTCGGCGCTACCCAAAACACCCATTTGCCCTTTGTTGGGAGTATGTCGCGGAAGATAAATACCCCCATAAAAGCGACTCCCGCAACAATCAAAAGCAGCCACGGCTCTTCAAATACGTTAAATACGTTTGTCATTGCTCCCCTCCGCTGTAACTTTTGCAGACAGTTTTTTCAGCGCCTTTTGAATCTGCCTTGTCTTTTTATATTCGGTTATGTCCGGTGCAAGCGCCGTAACGCTTATAAAACCTTCGATTAGAGCGACCATATCCGTCGATGGGTCATCGAAGGGACTCGGCCCCCCGGCTAACTGATAAACCGTCCGGCCTTTCTCGTCGGTTTCCGGCAAATAATATTCATCGAACGCCATATTGGATTGCCCCACTACCTTGATTCCCCTGGGCTTACCCTGCGAAAGCAGCGGTATATTTATATTCACAACGACGCCCGGCTTCATGGGCATAAGCTCATTTACAATCCGCATACAATACCCCGCCGCCGACGTATAATCCATATTATCTTCCGCCGCCAAACTCATCGCCACCGACGGTATCCCCAGTAGCGCCCCCTCCATCGCCGCCGCCACCGTCCCGGAATAATAAATGTTAATACCCGCGTTGGCCCCGTTGTTTATTCCAGCGACCAGCAGGTCAATCGGGTGCTCACAAAACTGCATAACGGCTAATTTCACGCAGTCGGCAGGCGACCCCTCGATGCTGTAGCCGGTGAATTGCCCGCGGACGTCAATCTTCTCGCAAACTAACGGCCGATTGAACGTGATACTGTGGCTCATCCCCGACCTGCTCGCCGCGGGCGCAACAACCTTTACGTCGCCGAGTTTAATAAGCTCCGTATATATCGCTGCAAGACCCGGTGCGTTTATGCCGTCGTCATTTGTCAGTAGTATGTGCATTTTCTTATTGATTATTGATGATTGATGTTCGATTATCAATAGTCATTATGCTTAGTAGAAAAGATAATTTCGTCATTATGAAAAAGTATCAGCAGGGCGAGAAATGTTTGCTGTTGGGCCGGGAGCAGTCGCGCGCCTTTGACGCCTGGGCGATAAATGTTGTCGGTGTCCCAGGCCCGGTCCTGATGGAAAACGCAGGCAGAAGCTGCGCCGAATTAATCGCCGAAAAATTAGTCGGCAAAACCAGCCCGCGGGTCTGCATATTCTGCGGCCCCGGCAATAACGGCGGTGACGGATTCGTCATCGCAAGACATTTGCTCAATCGAAATTTCAGCGTCGCAACACTTATTTGCGGCGACCCCGACAAAATCAAAGGCGACGCCAAAATCAACCTCGATATCCTCAAGGCCCTCAACGCCAAAATCGAGCGCCTCGATATCAGCAATACTAATATCATCAAAAGCCGTATCGCTGCTTTCGCTAAAGACGCCGATATGCTCGTTGATGCTGTCTTCGGAACCGGATTAGCGGGTCAATTGAGAGATGATTCCAAAATGCTTATTGAGGCCATAAACGCGCTGGGAAAACCTATCCTGGCCGTCGATATCCCCTCAGGACTCGATTGTGATACAGGCCTGCCCTTAGGTGCCAGCATTAAAGCAAAATGGACGGTAACTTTTGCCGCCGTAAAAAAGGGATTTGCTCTCGAAACCGCGCGTGAATTTACAGGCGAAATTTACGTCGCTTCAATCGGTGTCGTTCCCGCTTTTAATCATCGGGCCTAAAACGCGCCCGGCCTGATCGATTGCGTCTTATAGCCGATGAAATAAAGGAACCGGTCGGCGTTCAATATCGGTATTGACAGCGTTTCCGCCTGGCTTTGAATCTGCTTGTATTCAGCCAGCCGCTTCACTGATTCCTCGTATTTTGCATTGGCGTTGGGGGACGCCTCGGCCTCTTCGAGCGTCGGCTTTCTCCCAACTTCCGGCGGCGTACCGAGAATTACAAAATCGGTATTAACCGTAACTGTGCCGTCAACCTTGCCGCCCCATTTTTCCACCAGCATCTTTATTTTGTCGATTGCCTGCGGATCGATTTTATTATCGCCGTTCAAATCGAAATCGCCCGCGACCACAAACGTATTGGTCTTGACAGAGTCCCAGATGAGATTGGCCACGATATCGTCAACAACAATGGGGTTTTTCACTTCTGAGCGGATAATTCTGGCCGCGGAAATGTTTTTCTGAACGTCGTAAACCTCAATTTCGGCCTTGCCTTTGCCGTCCTTAGGTATGGGTTGTCCCCTCTCATAAACCGAAAACGTAAGTCCCCTGTAAATGTGGTCGTCGCTTCCGAGATTAGCAATCGCTCAATCCGCCCCTGGGCCGCCTTAAGCTCCGCCTGCGTCTTCAACAGCTCTTTGGTGGTGTCCTCACGTCCCGCCTTTTCTCTGTCCAATCGGTTGTAAAGGTCCTTTACCTGCTCGTCGGCCTTCTTTTCCAAAAGGCCCTTCAATTCGTTATAGTCATTCTTTACCTTCTCGAACTGCTGCTGAAACTTGTCTTTCTCGTCCAGCAGAATCGTCTCTTTTTCATTGCTTGCCTTCATCGCGTCGTCGAATCGTCCCTGCAAAGTCGAAAGCTGCTCTTTCGTCGCAGCCGTATCGTCTTTGCTGTTCTTAAGCACCTCGCCTAATTTTTCCGTCATCTGAAACAGCGATACATTAGGGTCGGCGTCTCCTAATTCCGGATTCTGTTTGGCCAGTTTCGTTTCCATTTCCCTGACTTTGGCGGTGGCGTTTTGCACCTTTACTTCCGCCGAGGTCTCACCCGGCATCCCCGGCATAGTCAAAACCAGTAACCGGTCTAAGTAATCAACCATTGCTTTCAATCGGCTTTTGCCCGACTGCTCGGCTCCGACCATCGCGCCGATTTTTTGCATCTCGCCCGGATTGGCTATTTGGTTGAGTTGTGCCTTTGCTCCCTCCGCGATACCTCGCTGCTCTTCATACTGGAGGTATAAAATTACCGCCGCTGTGGTTGTTAAAATAAATAACGCCACGAACACTATCAACGCATAGAGGGTGCTGTCGCTTCTGCTTCTGCTGCCTATGGGCATATTAAAAACTCCTCATAAATCTTAAAAACACTGGTTTTCAGAGCTTATGGACTGTATTATTATCGTCGGAAAGCAGCCCAAAGTCAACTAAAAAAACAACATTACGTAAATTTGGGCAATCTTATAGGACGTAAATATGGCAACAGAACGATTACAAAAAATACTGGCATCGGCTGGGGTCGCCTCCCGGCGAAAGTGCGAGGAGCTTATTCTCGAAGGGCTTGTCAAAGTCAACGGCAGGGTTATCGATACCCTGCCCGCCTTTGCTGATATCGATAAAGACACAATTATCGCGTCAGGTAAGCATATCAAACCCCAGGCCGGGGTCTATTTCCTCCTCAATAAACCCAAAGGCGTTATTTGCACCAATTTTGACCCGCAGGGCAGAACCAAGGCAATCGACCTCATCCCCACCCGCCACCGTATCTTCTGCGTCGGCCGGCTGGAAATCAACACCACAGGCCTGATTATCCTCACCAACGATACCGCCCTTGCCAACCTCCTCACCCACGCGCGATACGGCCTTACAAAAACCTACATCGCCGAAGTCAAAGGCAGAATCGAACCCGAACAGATTGACCGCCTCAAAAGGGGCGTCTGGCTGACAAAGGGCAAATCTTCCAAATCCGCCGTCAAAATTCTACAACGTGGGCCCACAAGCTCGCTCGTTGAAATTACAATTACAGAAGGGCTTAACAAAGAGGTCCGCGTAATGTTCGCAAGGGTGGGCTTGCTCGTTAAATCGCTCAAACGTGTTGGCATCGGCAAAATCACCACTCACGGCCTCGGCATCGGCTCCTTCCGCCTTCTCACCCATTCCGAAGTCAACTACCTCAAAAAAGCAACTGCCGCAATACCCCCCGCCGTCAAAGCGTTTGACTAAGGCAGGACGACTTCCGCACTGTTGTCGTTGCGGGCAGATTTTTAAATGCTCGCTTTCCTTGTTTTCTTCCAAGCACGGTCTGGTCCCCGTCTTTCTGTCCCGGATCCGCAATGGGATATTTACAAATTTACCCGGATAATTACCAGACCCTTTTCCCCAAATCATCCAGCTTAAACAC
>JBELAA010000350.1:0-2100 GCA_049509315.1 Sedimentisphaerales bacterium
CGTGCAGGTACCCAGGTCGATACCCATATCCATACTGAACCAGCCCAATATCGAATCCAACAGCATTTACGACTCCATTCTATGACATAAAGCTTTGGGCTATTCTATAGCATCCTGCCTGCCGGCTCAATAGTGATTTTTTACGGAATTTTAAAAAGTGTGCCGTAATCGAAATAGCACTTGTAAGCCACAAACGCCGCCGTGGCCAATATCAATGCGAAAATTGCCGCCACGAGAACCGTGTAAATGTTGCTTGCCGGCGATGGTTTTGCTGCACCTATTTGTCCTTCTGGGCTCATTTCACTCACCTTATAAATTTGTCGCCGCGTTGTCGCCGACTCTTGGCTGCTGCTGAACTAATTGAAGCACGCCTACGGCCTTTTCGGTATCCACGTCCGTGATAAGTATATCACATATAAATGCGTCGCCGCGGGTTACGTGGAACGTCATTCCCTCTTTCACCCCGTCCGCTGAGCCGATTGATATTGTCGCCATCGAGTTTTTCGCGTCGATTTCCGCTACATTACCTCTTTCAGGAGTAACCGCGGGGCTTGCCGCAACCGCTCTGCCGCCCATTTGCATCTTATCTAAGCGGGTCTGCACGTCTGACTTTTCCTCTATCAGCCGGCGCTTCTCCGCTTCCAGTGATTCTATTATCGCGTTCTTCTCGAGTAACGTCGAGCTTGTCTGCTCCAATTCCTGTTTTAACTTTATCTCGTCCTGCTTGAGCTGCGTAACTTCCGCAAGGGCCGTATTCAGTGTCTCGGTCTGCTTCTTTGTAGTGTCCGCGAAATCCTTTGAGACGGCTTCCATATTATTGGTGCGGGTTACCAGGTCTGCCTTTTCCCTTTCAGCGGTGTTGAGCTTGGCCTTGATGTCGTCCGCCTCGGCCTTTGCCGCAATAATCTTACTGTTGAGGGATTTTTCAAGCTCGTCTTTCTGCTGGCCCTTCTCATTGAGCTGAGTGGTCAGGCCTTCCGCCTTTTGCTGTAATGAGTCACGCTCACTTTTTAGGTTTGTGTACTTCTGCCTGTAATTGTCTGCGGTTGCAACGTATGTTACCACGATTCCGCAAAGGAAAATCGCCGAGATAGTCAGCAACACTATAAGGACTTTCGTGAGATTACTCAAGGTCAGCTCCTTTCACCAAATTACCAAATTCCACGTCAAAATGGGCTTGTCCTGATTTATCGGAGTTATACCCCATCTCTGTTAATCTGTAAACACCCTTATTTTACGAATTTTGCCCCTTTAGGTCAAGTTAAATTTGGTAAAATCGGCAGTGGTCGGCTATATCGCCTATTCTTACTGTCCTATATTATCGCTCATCTCACATTGAAAAACGGCACCTGCCGCCGCAAGCCGCACGGGTGCTGCATCATTTTTCAATAATTCCGGCAGAAATTTTTTCAGTGCAGGCGTCTTAATTTGACCTATGGCGCGGGCACAAAGCGTCTGGACTCTTGCCCGTTCTTCCTTATCCTGTGCCTGACCTGAACTGCCGTTAACTCCGGCAATTGCGTCGAGAACTGTTTTCTCGCCTGTCATATCCATCATACTGCCCAATTGTTCCGCCGCCACAAGCCGAATCTCTACCAGGTCGTCTTTGAGCATCGTCAATAGCGCGTCTCTGGTCTGTGCGGTATTCAACGCCCCCATTGCCCGTATGCCGAATACTCTGTCGTCGGCGTATGCGCTTATCAGCATCGCCCAGAGCCGCTGATAAATTTTATTATCGCCTAATCGCGCTATTGCCTCGACCGCGTTTAGCCGGACCCTGTCGTCCGAGGTTTCATCTTTGATTGCCTCGTATAAAAACGGCAGGTTCGCCTGGTTACCGGTTTTGCCCAATAAAAATGCGGCGTTGGCCCGAACCCGCAGGTCTGGGCTGTTTAAGCCGGCCCGGAGCGCTTCAGTAGTCGCCGCCAGGATGAGTTTGCTCGCGGCGTAATTCGCGGCCATTCGCACGTTTTGGTCTTCGTCCTTGAGCAGCCCAAGAACGTCATTTTTTGCCGGCTTGTAAACGGTGTCCCCGATTGCCACAGCCGCCGCGAACCGCACAGGCACATACTCATCGGCAAGCAACCGCTGCACGTCGGG
>JBELAA010000351.1:0-2599 GCA_049509315.1 Sedimentisphaerales bacterium
GCCATCACCAAAAATTTCAAGACCTTTGCGCGCCTCGGCGTGCTGCTTCCCCCCGAGGACAAGGACGCCTGCCTTTTCCCGCGAAGGTTCAAAGGCCGGTTTGCCCTGATTCACCGCCCCATTGTCAGAGGAGAGGCCCATATGTGGATTAGCTTTTCTCCCGACCTCAAGCACTGGGGCGACCACCGCATTTTAATTATGACCCGTTCGGCTTACTGGGATTGCCAGCGGGTCGGGCTTGGCTGTCAGCCGATTAAGACCGAAACGGGCTGGCTGATTTTCTACCACGGTGTGCGGGTAACCTCCGCCGGGGCGATATACCGCATAGGCATTGCCCTTTTGGACCTGCATGAACCCTGGAAGGTGCTGCGGCGAAGCGACGAATGGGTTCTCGGCCCGCAGGCGCCTTACGAACGGGTGGGCGACGTCGGCGACGTTGTGTTTCCCACGGGTGCTGTCGTCGACGAAAAAACCAATGAGCTTCGGCTGTATTACGGCGCCGCCGACTATTGCGTCGCCGTCGCTACCGCAAAACTCGACGATATTCTCGATTACGTTATGACCTGCCCGGAAGGCGAAAGCTAATCAGTTTTTTGGTTCGGCGGCGCCAATTTAATCATTTTTTGGGTTTTTTCTGGTTTGTTTAAAACCCGACAGCCGTTGCTCATCGTAAGTATTAATGGTAAAATTGTGCTTTAATATGGTTCCTGTATGATTCGGAATGAAAAATTAAAAATCAAAATGCAAAAATCAAAATTGCGGAAGAAGACAAGATTGAATTGCTCCTCATCCAAAATTTTGCATTTTAATTTTTGATATTTGCATTACTTAAAAAGGTGCAGTTGTGAGATTGCTCAAATTATCGGCGTTGTTACTTCTGCTTATGCCGGGATTATTCCCGCGAGACGGGATTTGCGCCGGGTCGGCTTCGCAAAACGACGAGTCATCATATTCAAGTGACCAGAATGCCCCGCAGCATAAGAGAGAAACGCTGCGAGGGGTTGCATTGAGCTGGATTGATATCGGGACCGAGCTGGTCAAAAGGGGGCTTTATGAGCAGGCCGGACCAGATAAACAAAACCCGTTCCGCCATTGTCGAAGAAAAAACTGTTTCGCAAGGCATTCAGCAGGCCAAAGACCTTATCGACAAGGGGCAGCCCATCAAGGCAAGGGCGGTCTATGAAAAAATTCGTAACAGTCCCTGCCTTACCGACACCGAACGCCGACAGATTGCAGATGAGCTGAAAAAAATCGATTCCAGCTTCGACAGGCAAAAAAAAGAGGTAACCGACCTTTACAACCGCAGTATAGAGCTTTACAGGGCCGGCGACATTGAAAAAGCACGTGAAGGTTTTGCTGAAGTTGCTAAAAGCGGCCTGCTTGTTACCCCCAAAGGCCAGTCACCGGAAGATTACCTGCTCCAGATTGACAGTATTCTCACCGCTCAGCTAAAACCCGAATCTTCTGAAAAGCCGGTTTCAAAACAGTTGTCCCCGCAGGAGGAAAATGAACCCGGGCCGTCCGCTGTTTCGGACAACACTAATAACACCGGTATCAGTGAGCTGGATTTGTTGAAACCATCTCCTGCGACCCGGGATAATGAACAGCAAAATCAGAATCCGCAAGAAGAAATTGCTGATGTAACTTCTGTTGCCGAGCCGCCCTCTGTTGCAGAAAGGCCGGAGTCGAAACAGGACCAGGCAAAAGCGAAAGAGAAAATCATTCGCACTTATACAAGGGCGGTGGTGGAATCCGCCGAGACGAGAGTCGAGGCATATATTGACAAGGGCGAACTTAACAAAGCCGTTACTGTAATTCACAATGCCGCCAGTGTTGTCAGAGAAAACCGCCCCATTATCGGAGATGAGGTATTTATTCAATACAGCTCCCGCCTTAAAGTGCTTACTGATAAAATTATTGAAGCCGGAAAAACACATTAAACCTTAATGTTTTATATAACTCTTGTCGTATAAATTGCCCATTTTGCCAGAGGTCAAACCCTTAAAATTCCCTATATTCCCATACGCAAAAAGCATAGGAATTCAGAAAAAGAGCTTGATTTCAATAGTATGATATGTCATAATATAGGACGTTGGGTGTTTGGGTAATTTGTGTTGCCGCAGAACTCACTTCAAGGAAGATTTTTTTCTTGAAAAAATGGGGGTTTTGGGTTAAACTATACTTTCAGAGGTATAACCTTTCCTGACACGACGGGTATGGATGCCGGTTTTGTTAGGAAGTAACGTCTGTTAAATAAAGTTTTTGGAGGAGGCACGACTTTGGATACGCAAACGCGATCGATTGGACGGCTGATAACAAGAAGCGTAATAATGCTATTGGTTCCGATTCTGACGGCGACAACTGCTTTGGCGCAGGAGGTCTCTTCAGATTCAGCCAAAGGAGAAAAAGAAAAAGTTATCCGGCAGGTGGTGGATAACTGGATTCAAATAGGAAACGAGGAATTCAAGCGGGGCTTCTATGCCGCGTCGGAAAAAGCCCTGATGCGGGCAAAAGATTACGAGCAATACCTGACTACCGCGGAAAGAGACCAGCTAAACGGCCTCTTACAGAAATCCCACAAGGCGGCCATCGAAAGAGA
>JBELAA010000352.1:0-1717 GCA_049509315.1 Sedimentisphaerales bacterium
ATCCCACCGGCAAAGGGGCAATATATTTTCAAAAGCACCCCGATTCAGGTGTGGAATTTGACAAATTTCGGATACCGCAATGGTCTGAGGTTATAACGATTGCCAAAGAAGCGGCGGCTTGTTTTCTTCCCGTTCGCGCCATCGGCTGGGATATAGCTATTACGCCGGACGGTATAAAAATCGTCGAGGGCAATATCTGGTGGAACCCGCTGAACCGCCGAAAATGGAAAGACGTAATTGAAATAGAACTGCCGGATAATTTTTGAGAATGGCGAAAAGATTTACATAATAAGCCGACTATGGGAGTTAGAAGCCGATTTTAATGTTCTGTTCACCCCGTTATTTTTGATTAAACCCTGTCCGTATCATTTTCGCCCTATAATATTTTGGAAATTCAACTTTTACCCGCCGAATGAACGATATAGAGTCAATGGCAATCAAGCTTATCAGGGTGATGAATATTAAAGGGCAAAAGGCAAAATCAGGGCTTATCATCGCGATTTCGGCGATGACTATTTGCCTGTTGCCGGTTATTTCCACAAAAGCGGATTCGGCAAGCTCACCGCAGGCGGATTCGGGAGGTTCGACGACCGCCGGACAGACGTTTACATTTTATCTGGAAAACGACGGAACATTCCTTAAGCCGGAACATCGCACCGACAGACACTATACAAGCGGCCTAAAACTGGTTTATACTGACCAGCCGGACTGTAATGCACTAAAGGAATTCGCAAAATGGAACAATTTCGCCTCTGAAAACGAAAAGGTCAATACCGCTGTCGGTTATTTCCTGGGTCAGGATATTTTTACTCCCGACCACGCGGACAATCCTGAATTGAGAGCTCCCCACGACCGTGTTTTCGCCGGCTGGCTGTATGTCGGTATGTTCGCCCAGCGGGCGACAGAAGACCAGATGGAGCATTTCGAGCTTAACCTCGGCGTCATAGGCCCTTCGTCGCTGGGCGAAGAGAGCCAGGAAACCGTGCACCAAATTGTCGGGGCCAACAAGCCCCGCGGCTGGGTAAATCAGCTCAGCGACGAATTCGCAGCCGATTTTACATATTTCAAAAGACAAAGAGCCGACGCGATTACTTTCAAGCATACAGAAAATTTCGATTCGCACGTCGAGTATGGTTTTACCGCCAGCTCGGTTCACCGAAACGCGATTTTAGGCATTCTTTTTCGCGGCGGTATCAACCTGCCCAACGATTTTGGTCCCGGCCGGCTGGAAGCGCCCGCTTGCGCCACCGACAAAAGCCGCGATGACCTTACTCACCTTTACCTGTTTTCGCGACTGGGAGGCAAACTCGTCGAGTACGACCGGTTCCTAACCGGCCTCAGTGAAAAACCGCTTGTAGGAGTGATTCAGGTCGGTTTGGGGTGGCGCTACAAATCGTTCGAACTGACCTATTCGCAGACCTTCCTGACCCGTGAATACGATGAACAGCCCGACGGGGATTCTTTCGGCTCACTGACCCTGAGCTACCGCTTCTGATTCATTCGAGTCGCCGGCGACGAGATATTTCGATGACGTTTACTTTTCGTTAAGCTCATTGTCGAACCGGTTTCGATTGGCATTCCACCAGGATTTGCATTCTCCGTATCCTGTGCACTCGTGGCTGATGAGAAAATCGAGCGCCTGTGTAACGTCGTTCCGGAAGTCGGCATTGGTGTCCTTAAGCCCCTCAATGAGCGTATCTACGGCCTGCGGGCTGGA
>JBELAA010000353.1:0-2246 GCA_049509315.1 Sedimentisphaerales bacterium
TCAATTTCCGTCTCGCCTGACGTAAGTGGTCAGCGTAATTGTGTGGTCGGAAGCGACAAGAGGCCCCCTGGCATAGTCCTGCCGCCATTTGGTTATAACGCGTATTTGAGAAAGGGTAATGCCCGCAACGTCATCGTGAAATGGCGCCGGTGGGTTACTTTGAACCAATTGAATATAAAACGTCTGGTCGTCTAAAATTATAAAGCAGTTTCCGGTTTCACCCGGTCCGGTTGCTGTAAATCCAAGACCAAGCGTCGTGGGGTCGTAGTCCGGGTCGCCGCCAGTGCTTTTCCAGTCCTCAAGAACGAGCTGCCCGATGCGCGTCGCGGCAAGTTGTGCCGTGGCCATCCGGTCGTGCTTTACCCCGTAATACTGATAGCTCAGCGTTCCTAAAGCCACTATGATGGTAACAGCGACCGCTACCATTACCTCTATTAACGTGAAGCCGGCCCCAATCCCTCGTCTTACCTTTGGTATCATTGTTTTTTTACTCATATCAAGTAAATTTACAGCGTTTCCCCAGTATAAAGTTTGTTAAATGTTATCGCTAAAACCAAGCGATATGATTAAATCGGCTGTTTAAGAGCGCTGCTTTTTAAGAAATCAGGATTTATCAATATCAGGATTACAAAGACCGTCCGATAACCTTGAACGTGTATTCGTTATCTTTGAAAACCGGCGTCTCAAAGGGAGAATTGAAGTCCGGCGTAAATATAGTATAATGGAGTGTTTGCTTGATTTAGGATTCCCGAAAATATGCAAAGTTTGGATTCACAAAAGAGCCATAGTAACCCCCCGGTCATTCCCGTGGGTTTACCTGAAACCACCCCACCCGCTGCGGCCGGGCCGGACAAAATGGCGTCTGACAGCTCAGAATGGGGGGATTACCCTCTGCTTGCGGGCATAAACAGACCCCAGGACATGTCTAAGCAGGGTTTGTCCGTTTCCCAGTTAAAGCAATTAGCCGACGAGATACGTCAACTGATACTGGAAACGGTAAGCCAGACAGGCGGACACCTGGCGAGCAACCTCGGCGTGGTGGAGCTGACGCTTGCCCTTCATTATGTTTTCGATTTCGAGAAGGACAAGCTGGTCTGGGACGTGGGTCATCAATGCTACGCCCATAAAATAATCACAGGCAGAAAAGAGGCGTTTCGCCGGCTCAGGCACGCCGGCGGGGTCAGCGGGTTCCCCAATCCTGAGGAAAGCAGCTTCGACAAATTCCCGGTCGGGCACGCGGGAACATCCGTCGGCACGGCCATAGGACTGGCGCTCGGTGCGGCGCACAGGAGCACAAATGAAAAAATTGTGGCGCTGGTCGGCGACGCCAGTATCGTAAACGGCGGTAATTTCGAGGCGCTTAATAACCTCGGACTGGTAAAAAGACAGCTACTAATTGTCCTCAATGACAATTCGATGGCGATAGACCCGACGCAGGGGGCGGTCGCAAAATACCTCTCTAAAATCCGGCTCAGCCAGCAATACGATGATTTACGCAGGACCACCAGCGATATTCTCGAGCACGTGCCGTATATCGGCAAAACCGTCGAGGAGGCGATTGAGAAAATCAAAAAGAGTATCAGAATGGTTGTGCCCGCCAGCCAGTTATTCGAGAGTTTGAATATCCCTTACTTTGGGCCGGTTGACGGGCACGATATAGCGTCGCTGATAAAGCTGTTTACCGCGTTAAAACAGGTAAATCACCCCAAATACCACTCGACAGGGCCTTTCAAAATGAACGGCGATTCAGTGGAAGCCGTTGAGCCGCCGGCGAAGTCGCCGCCTAAAAACCCCAGTTTTACCGAGGTTTTCGGCAGGGAACTTGCGGCGCTGGCGGAAAAGGACAAAAGGATTGTAGCGATAACAAGCGCTATGTGCGACGGAACGGGCCTTTTGAAATTTCGCGAGCGTTTTGGCGACCGGTTTTACGACGTGGGGATAGCGGAAAGCGCAGCCGTAGAGGTAGCGGCCGGTTTGGCCGCAAGCGGCTTACGACCCGTGGTTTGCATTTAACCAGATATTTCAGGAGGTCGCCCTTGCCAACCTGCCGGTCGTCTTTTGCATCGACCGCGCGGGCCTGGTCGGTGCGGACGGCCCAACGCACCACGGGCTGATGGATATAGGGTTTTTGCGAATGATGCCGAATTTTGTCGTTACGGCGCCGGCGGATGCCGCTGAAATGAAAGGCGTCCTCGAATTCGCTCTTGCGCTGCAGCGGCCCGTATGTATCAGGTATCCCAAAGATT
>JBELAA010000354.1:0-1706 GCA_049509315.1 Sedimentisphaerales bacterium
GAACTCGTCCTGCTGCTGTTTGATTACGGCTTTTATGTGGCTATTGCGCAGAATCGCCTCGTAGTCCTTTGCCTCGTCCATCGAGTTGGCGGCGGCCACGACGACAAGCTCTTTTGTGCTTGATTGTGTTTTACCGCTTTTACGAGTCCTCTTAGTCATATACCTTCTCCCGACTGAATTTATCAACTATCAACTAACGACTATCAACTAACGACTATCAACTAACGACTAATCCATCTTCGTCAAAAATAATACCCCGGATAATCAGAAATTTTACCCCCCACGGACGTATTTTTTATGTCGAATGCCTGTTTTTTTTCGCCGCAGGCGAGAAATAGGGACGGGGCTTTTTATTTGGTTCTATTTGCTGCACTAAGGCATATTTTGATGTTTTTAAGCTGAATCGAAAGGTAAGGCAGGGGGGTATAGCAAAAATTTTCAATTCAATCTATTGGTGTAAGTCCTTTTATAATATGATGTTATGGCAATATACGAAATTTATTGCCAATGGTGTTAGAATTTAGTTGACAATAGTTAATAGTATGGTATATTTCAAACGTGTGGAGTTGGATGAAAACGAGAATACAGAGGACGGAAGACGGAAGACAGAGGATATGAAAAACCAAAAAACATTTTTTTAAAAAATCAGAACAATCTTCGTTCCGCATTTTTACTTTTTGATATTCCCTCTGGAATCTTATAAAGATTCCGAGGACTTTGGTCCCTGAAATTCAAGGAATTTCTCGGGGTAATATTTTATTTAATTTAGAAAGGGGAGGATTATGAAATTCAGATTTACAATTAACGTTCCGAAATGGCTCGACCGCCTTTGTGCCTGGCCGGTGGTTCTTTATCGCAAATTCAAATACGGCTACCCATATCGCAAAATCACCCTCAACGATGGCCAATACACAATCGTTGACCCCGATGTTTACTATCGCCTCAACGATTTTGACTGGTGCGCCAAAGGCAGCAATGGCCATACTTACGTTGTCCGCTTCGTCACTACTCCAAAAAACGGCACAAAAACAATATACCTGCACAGGGAGATTACCAACGCCCCTCACGGGAAAATTGTTGACCATAAAAACAATAATTCCCTCGATAATCGAATTGACAACCTCCGCCTTGCGACGCGCTCTCAAAATGGCTGCAACAGCCATATAGATAAATCCAAAACCTCCTCGCGGTATCGGGGCGTCCACTTCAGGAAAAAATCCGGCAAATGGGTGGCTAATATAAGAAACAATGGCCGCAAAGTTTGGCTCGGCAGCTTCCAAAACGAAATCGACGCCGCTCACGCCTACGACACCGCGGCAAAGAAATACCATAAGGTGTTTGCGCAGCTGAATTTTCCAGAGGAAAATTCAGCGGAGTCCCCCATGTCTTGTTTTACGAAGCCCCGCCCCGCGGGACGAAGTGAAACATTGGGGGACGCAGTCCGCAGCGCCGAAGCTATGCTTCGGGAAAATTCAGCGGAGTCCCCCGTGTCCACCTTCGCTTCGCTACGAAAAATTTTGCATTTATACGCATTTTTTTTGTTGCAAATAAGCGGGCTATACCCCATAACAGTGCCTTAAATGCCAGCGCAATCGTGTGCGTCCGCCTCGGCGAACCGAAGGCGAGACGGGCGTCGGCTAAATTATTTTATGGTCCTTTAATGATTATGGAGGATTCTCAGTATGGCAAAGGAAAAAGATGTATTG
>JBELAA010000355.1:0-1703 GCA_049509315.1 Sedimentisphaerales bacterium
CCTACCCGAAACTCAACTGGTTCTGCTTCAATCACAGCGTTCCCTTTGTGCTGGGGATGTCTTTACCTGTTATTTTAACCGCCGTGCCCAATGCCTGGCCCAGCGCCTTGAATATCGCCTCGGCGGTATGATGGCTGTTTGTGCCGTATGGGACGTTTATATGCAGGTTGAATTTGCCCGCGTTCGAGAAGCTCCGCAGCATTTCTTCGAGGCACTCGACGTCGAAATCGCCTATTTTGCCGGTTCGGTACTGCGCGTTATAAATACAGCTTGGCCTGCCCGATAAGTCAATCGATACGTTGGCTAATGAGTCCTCCATCGGCACCGAGCTGTTGCCGTATCTGTTGATTCCCTTTTTATCGCCCAGCGCCTCATCCAGACACGCACCGAGACACAGCCCTATATCCTCGACTGTATGATGAGCGTCAACGTTGAGGTCGCCTTTGGCTTTAATGGTCGTATCAATTCGACTGTGCTTGCTCAAGTGACTGAGCATATGGTCTAAAAAGCCCACGCCTGAATCAATCTCGTATTTGCCCTGGCCGTCAAGGTTCAGCTCGACGGTAGTATCGGTTTCCTTTGTCTTTCTGTGCAATTTAGCGGTTCGTTTTTTCATAATGGTATCCTTTCCAGTCCCGCTCATTTTAACCACGAATTGCACTGATTACACGGATTTTTTTTCGCCACAGAGATTTTTAGCCACAGAGAACACGAAGCCCTTGGCGGAGTCTCGCCTTAGCGAGACAGAGGTCACAGAGGAATGAATTAAAAAACAGTGCTAATCCGTGTCTTTTTGGTTAAGCAACCATTATGCCTTAAAAAGGGCATAAAAGCCATTTTTATCCGCCCGCGGCGGAGCTTTTATTGGTGTAACAGGGAAATCGAATTGTGGTGCTATCGTTTTATGCGCCTTAGCGGCGCAGGATAAGAGCGAGGGCGATTAGCCCGGCAGGAACTACACAATTTGTAACGCTCTTAGTCATATCAATTATATTATACGGCTTATCGTCGGCTTTGCAACAGGAATTATTAAAAAAATAATCAGCGATTGAGGAGATATAGCGAGGCGTTAAGGACAGTTGCGAAAGAAACCCAGGCGAGATAGGGAATTAAAAGCAGGGCGGCGGGGCGTGAGATTTTCGAGAAAGCAAAAATAGTAACAATAATAGCGTTCAGGAGCAGAACAATATCGATGAGGCCAAGCAGGGGGGAATGTAAGCCGAAAAACAGGGGCGTCCAGATTGCGTTGAGGAAAAGCTGAACGATGTAACATACAAGGACGATGCGGACGGGTTTGTTGTCGAGGCCCTTTAGCCAGACAAGAAACGCCGCGATACCCATCATAATATAAAGCGTTGTCCAGACGGGGCCGAAAATCCAGTCCGGCGGATTAAAGGGGGGCTTATTGAGATTGGCGAACCAATTGCCCAAGGAATCGGCTGTCGTGAAAAGCGAGCCGAACAGGCCGACAAGAAACGGGACGGCAATCGACACTATCAACCTGGCAAAATTGGGCAGTTTCATAGGCGAACATTATCCAAAGAACAGGCGAAAATAGCAACGGGAAGCAATTAAGGAAATCCGCCCAAAAATTCCTGTGCAGAAAATCAGGGGACATAGCCGAATAGGCGCAGTAACGGCAAAATGGTCGCTCGTTGCCCGTGACTCGTCGCTCGATAAAAACGAGACACGAGGGCCGAGCC
>JBELAA010000356.1:0-2773 GCA_049509315.1 Sedimentisphaerales bacterium
CTGCTCGACTTGCGAAAGCTCCCGCACTAATCGCGGCTGGTCTCGCACCTCGATGAGGTTTGCCACGCGGTTTGTCCGCAGCACCTCGATTCGCTGGCGTTCCTCGCCGCAGAAAAACAAGTATCCGCCAAACAGCGGCAAAAGCGAACGTATGGTCCTGCCGCGGATGCGACGCACCTTCCATATCATCGGCAAAAAATAACTGATACCTTTGCCCGCCAAATCCTGCGCAAGCGCCTTTTCATTGCGGCTTTTGGTATGTGCCACCCACCAAAATCCGGCAAAATCCCTGATTGCCAGGCCCGCAGGCCAGCTTACAGGCGGGTTTTCACTCGGCTTAAGCAAACGTTTTCTCCTAATGCTTTCTTCAGGTTGTTACAGTCAGGTATTCTGTTTCCGCCGAAAACCGCAGGACGCCCCGATATGCCGCGGGAATCAGCAGCGTTTGGCCCGGGTTAAACTCGACGGCATTATTCCCGCTCACAATTGTTCCTGAGCCGCTTAAAAAAATCAGCGTTTTCATTTGTCCTGCCGAAAGCGGGACCGCGCTATTTTGTTTCCGGCGACCTCTGTCAACGTTGAAAAATCTGCTTTCGACCAGCCGGCCTGTTGTCCTTACCGGAATGTTGTCGTCGGCCGAGTCAAAATGTATGCTTTCGAGCGCTTCATTTATATGAAGCGGCCTGGGTTTGCCGTTTTCATCGACGCGGTTCCAGTCAAAAATCCGAAACGTCGTATCCGAAGGCGTCTCAATTTCAGCTATCAGCAATCCCGCCCCGAGTGCATGTGGTGTGCCCGCCGGCAAATAGTAACACTGGCCGGCTTTGACCTCAATTTTCCTGAGTGTCTGCTCGACTGTCCCCTCTTTTATTGCCCTTGAAAACCGCTCCCTTGTTACTCCTTCTTTGAGACCTTTGTAAATTATCGCACCCGGCTTTGCCTTGACGATATACCAGCATTCCGCCTTGAAATTACCCATGCCTAACCGTTTACAGGTCGCCTCGTCGGGATGCACCTGAATGCTGAGGACGTCTCCGCAATCGAGGAACTTGAGCAATAGCGGAAACGGAATCGCTAATCCTTCCGAACCGGTGAGCTCTTTTGGGTATTTACGAATTACCGATTCGAGCGTTTGTCCTGTAAATTCACCGTTTGCGATTATTGACTTATCTTCCGGCAAATCCGCAAGCTCCCAGCTTTCGCCGATACGTTTGCCTTTGGGCGTGCCCCATATCCGCTCCTTATATATGGGTTGAAATTTTAACGGGTAAATCATCATTGCTTTATGTTAATCGGACAAGTGTTTAATGTCCAGTCTCATGAAATAGCGGATTTTATTTTGCTCCGTTTGATGTTTAGAATTATAATAAGCGTAATGAAATTTATTCACAGGAGAATTCATAATGCTTGAGAAAATTAAGGGATATTTTTGTGTAATCTTGTTATTAGTTGCCGTTGGCTGCTCACCAGTGAACAAATCTTCAAAGGTGAGTATCGAGCCTTCAAATCCCCTTTATGCAATTTTAAAACAAGCTGAAAATGGCTCTCCGGATGCGCAATTGATTCTTGGATTAAAATACAGATTCGGTGAGGATGTTCCACAGGATTATAAAGAAGCCGGCAAATGGTTTAAAAGGGCAGCCCAACAGGACTATGCTCCCGCTCAATTGGCTCTTGGATTGATGATAGATAGCGGCGAAGGTGTCCCGAAAGATCATAATGAGGCCTTTTACTGGATCAAGAAGTCCGCGGAAAGAGAATTCCCTGATGCGCAATATCTTGTCGGACTAATGTATAAGGATGGCATCGGCACTAAAAGGGATTTCAATGAAGCAATTCAATGGTTTAAAAAGGCCTCAGAAAATCGGAATCCTAAGGCACAGTATGAGCTTGCAAAAATGTACTCCACATATCAGGCGGTGCGCATGGATGACGATGAGGCGTTTAGATGGTTTTTGATGTCTGCATATCACGGTTATGTTCCTGCGCAGGGTAATCTCGGATATATGTATGCGATTGGACAGGGGGTAACGCAGGATTATAATGAGGCATTCAAGTGGTTATCGGTGGCCGCCGAGAAAGGATACCCTCCTGCGCAAAGTTATCTTGGAAGTATGTATTATTTCGGACAGGGTATCCCGCAGGATTACAATGAGGCGTTTAAGTGGCTTATACGAGCTGCCAGCCAGGGCCATCATGGAGCCCAAATCGACTTGGCAATGATGTATATTCAAGGAGAAGGAATCCCAATAGATTACAATGAGGCCTTTAAATGGAATAAAAAAGCGGCCGAAGAAGGTGACGCGACAGGACAAAACAATCTTGCTCGTATGTATTTGTTTGGTCATGGAGTCGCACAGGACTTTAATGAGGCCTTTATATGGTATAAAAAATCTGCAGAACAGGGTTATGTAAAAGCACAGACCACTTTGGCAAGTTTTTATTGCGAAGCCAAAGGAACACGTCGAGATTACGATGAAGCGATTAAATGGTTTACGAAATCGGCTCAACAAGGTGATGCAAACGCTCAATATAATCTGGCATTGATGTATTATAATGGAGATGCTGGTTACCGGGATTACAGTTTAGCTTTAAAATTGTTAACAAAAGCTGCCGAAAGCGGATTAGGAAGGGCGCAGAATATTCTCGGTATAATACCATTCATAATAAATAACTGCGCTCAGTGTATGGACAATGACAAATAGAACGGAGCATGGCAGGTTCAAGACATACTGCCTGCCACGCATCACAGGCAGCATGACGAAGGTGGTCG
>JBELAA010000357.1:0-2537 GCA_049509315.1 Sedimentisphaerales bacterium
ACAAGCTTCCCAGTTGCATCCGATTACGTTGTAGGCCCGGGAGATACTTTTACAATAACGTTATGGGGCAGGATAAACGCCCAGTATGTCGTCGAGATAAACCGAAACGGCCAGATAGTCCTGCCTGAGATAGGTGTGCTTAACGTATCAGGGATGACGATGGCGCAGATGGAAAATTATCTGCAGGACCAGGTCGCACGCAAGCAGACGGATTTCAAAATGGCTGTAACTATGGGGCGGCTTCGCACCATAAAGGTCTTTGTTGTCGGCGAAGCGAGGATACCGGGCAGTTATACAATCAGCTCGATGTCAACGGTTATAAACGCTCTTTTTGCGGCGGGTGGGCCCACCAAAAACGGAACGCTGCGAGATGTTCAGTTGTTGCGGAATAACAGTAAACCATTTCATATAGACCTCTACAAATTCCTGCTCGGCGGCGATAAGAGCGAAGACATACGCCTGCAGGACGGCGATACGGTATTCATCCCCTTAATCGGGCTGGTTGTCGGGGTCAGCGGCAATGTAAAAAGACCAGCGATATATGAAATGGCCAAGCCGATGACCCTGCGTGAAGTGCTCGACTTTGCCGGCGGTGTTAATTATGCCGGCTGGCTGAGGCAGATACAGGTTGCCAGAGTGGAGGACCATCAAAGGCGTGTCGTGGTGGATTTTAACGTCACGGAAGCGGCCAGCGTCGCAGACATCGCGGCAGCCGGCACCGTTATGCAGGATGGCGACCTGGTAAGGGTGTTTGGCGTTTCACTTCTGGAACAGGGTAAGCGAAGCGCCTCGATTGACGGAGAGATTTACCGGCCGGGGGAATACCGCCTGACTGCCGGTATGAAAATAAGCGAGCTGATAGACGCAGCGGGAGGTCTGCAGAAGAACGCTTACCTGAAGACCGCGGAGCTTACACGCAGACACGTCAGTCAGCAGGGTATGCAAACCGAAAAAATCGATATTGACCTCGAAAAAGCCCTCGCTAAAGACCCGGCCAATAACGTCGAGCTGCAGGATTACGACTATTTGATTGTCAGGGAAATTCCTGAGCTTGAGTTCGACCGGGCAGCCGCCATATCGGGCCAGGTTCGTTTCCCCGGTGTGTATCCGATTAGAAAAGGCGAAAGGTTAAGCTCGCTTATAGACAGGGCCGGCGGATTCACTCAGAAGGCGTATTTGCGGGGGGCGAGGTTCACGCGGGAAAGCGCCAGAGTCATTCAAAAGCAGAGAATGGACGAGCTTATCAATAAAATCGAGGAATCCGTTCTGACCGACACCGACCGCGCCATAAGCGGCGCCCTTGAAGCGGAAGATGTTCAGAATCAGAAAATAGCGATCACAACCAAAAAAGAGCTTCTGGCTAAACTAAGGACCGTGAAAATTGACGGACGAGTCGTTGTTAAACTTGCTGATTTCGAGCAATTCAAGGGTTCTCAATATGACATCGAGCTTGAGAGAGGCGACAGTTTGTTTGTTCCTGAAATGCCGGGAGTAGTAAACGTCGTCGGCGAGGTATTCAATCCTACCTCGCTTTTATACCAGCCGGGCAGAACTGTCGGATATTATCTGCAGAAAGTCGGAGGGCCGACAAACGAAGCAGACAAGAAGCAAATCAGCGTCATAAAAGCCGACGGCTCCGTCGTCAGTATCTCGCAGGATAACCCGGATTCGGTGTATTGGGACTCGGAATCGCATCATGTCGTGCCGCGAAAGATGGACAAATTCCTGTGGCTGAAGACCACCAAGGATTTGACCCAGATTCTGTTCCAGGCGGCGCTGGCTGTCGGCGTGATGACCGCATTGTAACTTAAATTACAGGAAATAATTGTTATGGATGATACAGCACGCCCCAGAGGCGAAACCGACAAAATGAATGCCGACATACCCCAGGACGCAAATTACAAATCCATAAGACAGGATTTTGATGAGGAGAGCATAGACGCAAATTACAAATCCATAAGACAGGATTTTGATGAGGAGAGCATAAACCTTGCCGATTACATCCGTGTCATCTCAAGACACAGGCGGATGATTTTTAAGATTTGTGCAATCACAGTCGTAATTACTGCAATCGTCAGCATGTTCCTGCCTAAAAGTTTTTCAGCCACGGCCTCGGTTGTGCCACCTATGGACGTTCTGCAAAGAGATATGGGACTTGCCGGTGGCTTGGGTGCAGCCAAAAACTCTATGTTGCGGCAGGTTATGGATGTCGGCGGCATATCTGATATGTATGTTGGAATCCTGAAAAGCCGAAGCGTTGCTGATGCTCTTATCGAAAGGTTCGATTTGGGAAAGGTATATAAAGTCAGGAACAGTATTTCCGGCGTCAGGCAAATCCTGCAGAAAAGAACGTCCTTCCGGGTTACAAAGGAGGGAATAGTTAATATAACCGTTGAAGACAGAGACCCCTGTCGGGCGGCTATTTTAGCCAATGCATACGTCGAAGAATTAGACAGACAGAACAAGCGGCTGTTCGTGGGACAGGCGACAAGCAAAAAGGTGTTCCTCGAAAACCGCCTGAGAGAAATAGAAAAGGA
>JBELAA010000358.1:0-1693 GCA_049509315.1 Sedimentisphaerales bacterium
CAGATTTGGGAGACGTTCAGGCCGACGAGGGACGAGACACTCATCGACGAAAATATCAAACGTGCTTATCTTCATCATCCGGACGGTATCCCCGATATTATCCAGCAAATCGAGCACGGGACGCTGGCTTTAATAGCGCAGCAAAGGACGATAGGCCACGCCTGCCGGGGCATTATCGACCCGGTCCTTTCACAATACACGCATTTAGGCGACGGCTCAACTCAGACCGACAATCTCATTTACAATCCCAGGATGGAACCCAATGAATCCAACTGTCTTGAAAGCGGCGTTCCCGACGACCGATGGGCGTTTACGAGCAGGTCAACGCCTTTGAATTACGGCTCCGCGGCTGCGCTGGCGGCGGCAAGCCGGGCATTACGCGGTTACAACGATGCGCTGGCTGATGAGTGTATCGCCACCGCCAAAAAGGTCTGGGACGAGGAGCACAGTCATGAACCGAATGTCCCACGCGCAGCCGACAGTTTCGGCCGCATAGAATCCGACGAGCTTAATGCTGCGCTGGAGCTTTTAATTTCCACAAAAGACACCAAATACGCCGACAGGATAAACCAGCTTGTGCCCACTATCGAAAAGCAGTTTAATCACCTGGCGGCCTTGGCGGTGCGGGCTAAACCTTATATGGGCGCCTCATACTCGCAAAAATTAGAGCCGCTCGTGCGGGCGTATAAAGGCGAAATTGATAAATTTTATGAGCAGAATCCATTTGGCGTTCCTGTTTCCACAGGGGGCTGGGCGGGCAGCGGCTGGGTTACTTATTTCGGCATCAACAGCTATATTTTGCACAAGGCGTATCCTGAAATTATTCCTTCTGAATACACTTTCAGGGCACTGGGCTACCTTTACGGCTGCCACCCGGCTTCCGATACATCGTTCGTATCAGCGGTCGGCACACATTCCAAACGGCTCGCCTACGGCAACAACCGCGCCGATTTCTCATTTATCGCGGGCGGCCTCGTCCCGGGTATTCTTGTCATCAAACCCGATTTCCCCGAAAACAAAGAGGATTGGCCCTTTTTGTGGGCTGAAAACGAATACGTCATCGGGGGTGCAACGAGCTATATATATCTCGTCCTGGCAGCAAACGATTTGTTAAAGGAGAATTGATTATGAAACGCTCGCTGTCATCTGGAATTGTCGTAAGTTTATTTTTTGTATTTTTCGGAAGCACAGTTGCGGCGGTTCAGCCAAAGCTGCCGCCGGGGACGCCGCCGGGGTTATACGATGAGGAGAAAGTTCCAAAATATACGCTGCCCGACCCGCTTGTTCTGCTCAACGGCGACAAGGTCAACGACGTTAATACCTGGAACCAGAAACGCCGTCAGGAAATCCTGAACCTGTTTGCGGAAAATGTTTACGGCAAGACGATGGTCGCCAGACCCGCTGATATGAGCTGGAAAGTAATTTCGGAGAATCGCTCGGCCCTCGACGGCAACGCGATTACCAAGACCGTCGAGATTTACTTTTCAGCCAAAGCCGACGGGCCGAAAATGGAAGTGAATTTCATTTTGCCCGCCAGCGCAGGCAAAAAGCCCGTGCCGATATTTCTTGTTCCTGGCTGGGGGCTTCGCAATCCACAGCTTTTGCTAAATCGCGGCTACGGTATAGCCAATTTTAACCCAAACCAGATTGAGCCGGACAAAAGGGGCGGATATGAAAACAGTATCCGCAAATT
>JBELAA010000359.1:0-1689 GCA_049509315.1 Sedimentisphaerales bacterium
ATGATGATTATGATGCCGGTGCTTTTCCCGCTTATGCTTTATAACTCACCCTCGGGTTTGAACCTTTATATTATGGCCAGCACCTTTTTCGGCGTTATCGAGCAATACGTCATCAAAAAACACATACGGGAAAAAGAGCAGGCCGAGGAGCAAGGCCTTGTCGCCGTTACAAGCAAAACCGGCGGCAAGCTAAAAAAGAAAAAACCCAAACCGTTTTTTAAAATATAAAATAGCGTATAGCGGGTAGAAAAAACGTAAAACTAATAATTTCAAGTTCAAAACCAAATCTTAAAATTTAAAGTTTTACGTTTTGGTTTTGCACTTTGAATTTTACGTTTTAAACTGTATGTATGACCCAACCGATACAATTGTTGCCGTCAGCTCCCCCACTAACAACCACAATGTAATAATTCGTATAACCGGCTCTCAGGCAATTGCTGTCCTGAAACAAATTTATAAACCTGGCATTCCCAAAAACCCCGGAATCTCAACAGGCAAAATCTCAATCACCCCCGACATAACCCTCGACGCCGTCGTTTACCTGTTTCGCCAGCCGCACTCATACACTGGCGACGACTTAGCCGAAATTCACTTGTGGTCAAATCAGTCCGTTACCGAGACCTTAATGCAACGCCTCTTGTCCTTAGGCGTCCGCCCCGCCGAAGCCGGCGAATTTACCGCCCGCGCCTACCTCAATAACAAAATCGACCTCGCCCAGGCCGAGGCCGTAAACGAGGTCATTACATCGTCGAACACGTTCCAGCTTGCCGCCGCCGAAAACCTCTTAGCGGGCCAATTCGGCCAAACTCTCGAAAAAATCGTCTCCGAAATCCTCGATTTACTAAGCCGGCTCGAAGCTGGCCTCGATTTCAGCACCGAAGATTTAGAACCGCAAAACCAAGCCGATATAACCGCATCAATTGAAAAAATCATAAATCGGCTTCGTGAATTGCTGAACGATTCAATCCGCTGTGAATCGACGCTGGATTTACCCGCCGTCGGCATCGCAGGAAGCCCTAACGCAGGCAAAAGCACTCTGCTCAATAAACTATTGGGTCAAAAACGAAGCATTGTCTCGCATCAGCGTAAAACCACAAGGGACGTCCTGACCGGCGAAATAAATATCGAAAACTGCCGCTGTGTTCTTTTCGATTGCGCCGGTTTAACGCCTCATGCTGAGACAATCCTCGACGAACTCGCCCAGCAGGCCGCAATTCAGGCATTACAAAACGCGACAGTTGTGGTCTTTTGCATCGACCTTGCCAAGCCCGACTGGGCGGAAGACCTCGATGTATGGAAATTGATAACCCCGAAACAGTTGATACCCATCGCGACAAAATGCGATTTGCTTCCGCAGCATTTGCTCTCTGAAAAAACCTCAAAACTAAAATCCCTTTTCGGCTTCAATTTCCTGCCAATCTCGGCTCATACCGGCTCAGGACTCGACATGCTCAAATCACAAGTCGCCGACCGTGTAATTGCCGCAACTTCCGGCCAAAATAAAGAAGGAATCGCACTGACCGCCCGCCACAGGCAGGTCATAATCGCAGCAATCGCTGATTTGGAAAAAGCCGTTGATGAATTGAAATCCGCTCACGACGAATTAGCCGCTATGATGTTAAGGTCCGCTCACAATCAGCTTAACGCTGTTGAGCAACACAATCTCGACGAGCAAGTCCTCGACCGCAT
>JBELAA010000036.1:0-12884 GCA_049509315.1 Sedimentisphaerales bacterium
CGACGGGCACGGCACGCGAAACGTCCACAACGGCGGTTGTGCCGCCGCCGCCGATGCTTTGGATATACGCTTCAAGTCCGCCGGTCCCGTGGCCGAATTTGAAAATCCCGCCGACCATTGCGCCGGTGAAAAATGGAGCGGACGCGGTGATCGTGGTGAGGGCTTGCGTGAAAGTGATCACGCCGCCGGTGATATAATTGGCCGTTGCATCCGATCCGACACAAAGGTTTGTAAAAATGTCAGCGGTGCCGGTCATGTTCGCCAACGCAGTCAGTCCAGCGTCAAGGACGACATTGTGGCCACGAATTTCGCGCTTCACCCTTCGCGTCACGGCATCATGCACGCGGAGCCGGTAATTGACTTGAAGTTTTGTTTTCATTTAATTAGTCGAAACTCCCCACCCTTTTCCTTGTAACGAAGCCTTGCTTAGTAGCCCGGCAGCAGATGGAGCAGAATTCAAACCGCCGGAAGCAATGAAATTCCCATCAAGCATCCCGTTGGCGTCACATGCAGCCAGAGCCGCATCAACTGCTGCTTGTGTCAGCGCGCATGAGTTACAATCGAATATCACTAACTGTGGACAATTTGAAATAGTCGCCGAAACTTGCGAGTTGTTTCCCGAACAATATAGCACCGTTAATTGGGTCAAGCCGGTCAAATCCAAATCAACGAGTGCCCCGTTATCTTGGGCGGAAAGAATCTGTAATTTTACGCATGAACTCACGTCCAACGCGGTTAAATTCAGGTCTCCAATGTCTCCGGACGAAACGTCCAAATATGTTAAATCGCCGCTGAAATTAGAATCCACGGCACTAATACAAGGCCATACTTTGCAAAATGCATTTGAACCAGCCACAAACGCGTTGCTGTCGTTGGCGTAAATGACAATCGTTCCGCTGGCGTCTTGCACGGCGAAATATCCAGTGCTTGTTTCGGCGGTGAAATTGTAATCCGTCGAACCGTCACCTGTTAAAATGGCTGTTTGATCTTTCATGCGAAACAGGGAGACGCACGAAATGGCGTCTCCGACCTCCTCTCCGGTTGTGATTGGCACGGCAATCGGGTGAACCAGCGTAACGCATGAAATGAGCGTGTCGGGAGCGTCGGAAATAGCAATGTCAATTTCCGGCGAGTGATAAAGTGAAACGCATGAAATGAGTGTGTCGGGATTTTCGCTGCCGGTGATCGGGATTGCGCCGGGCGTGTGCATATAGAAGCACGACAAATCGCTGCCCGGATTTTCACCGGCGACAAGCGTTTCTTCAATCGGAGCAATGAGCAAAAAGCACGACAAATCGCTGCCGGGATTTTCCTGCATGAGCAGATCAAACGTGTCAGGCCGTTTGATGGTGAGCAACGGCGTCGGAGTGGCATTGATTTGCTGATATGGATCGTATGGCTTGAACACATTTTATCAGGCCGGGATCGCGGCGTAAATTTCGGAAATAATTGCGTTGATCGCGGCGGCTTGGATGATTGAGTAATCGCCGGACACGTCGAAACGAACGGGCGTGAGCGGTTGCACCGCGCCGATACTTCCATCGGCAAGGCCGGTCGCGTTCTTTTTTTGCAGGAAATACTTGTCAGCGTTCGAGCAGTTGAAAACTTCGATTGCGATCCGGTAGAGCGGCAACCATTTTTTGCCGTTGATGTCCAAAAACGACGATCCGGTGAGATCGGGAATTTGAATTGAGACGGCGGCGTTTGCGACGGGATAAACCGGGTTCGCCACGTTTTGAATATAAGCGTTGGAAAGAATGAGTTGGTTGTTAACGAAGTCGGAAAAACCCGTCCAGATCGAAACCACGACCGGAACGGTATTCGGATTTTGAATGTCCACTACGTCGAACGCCACGGTGTTCTCGCCGGGCTGCTGTCGTGTCCCCTGCCCTTGTTGATAAAGTGAATAAGAGTCGGTGCCGTAGCGATGTCCGCGCGCGCGGATGTTGACCGCGCCGGTCGCAATGACGAGATAGAAACCCGTCCCGCCGCCGGGAGCGGTCACTGTCGCGCCGGCCGCGATTGGCAGGTTTGAAATTTGTCCGCCGATGTTGCGTGCCATAAAAATCAGCCCATGAAATCGTCGCCAGAATCGTCGCTATAATCGCCGCTGCCCGAATCGTCGGAAGATGTCGAATAATAAGTGGTGCTTCCGCCGCCACTGGACGATCCGCCGCTGAAAAGGTTGCCGATCCCGCTGCCGACTCCGCCAAAGAGACTTGCAAGACCGCTGCCAAGCCCGGACGCAGCTTGCGTGAGGCCGGGCTGCGTGGCGTTGATCACGGCGTTTTGAAGCCGGTTTTGATTCCAGATGTAAAACACCGCGACACCGGCCACGGCCAGAATCACGACGCCGAGAAGTGTATTGTTTTTTTCCATAAATTTTTCAATAGCTTAATCCCAAAAACGTCGGCAACGTGCCTTGCCCGGAATTGGTATATCCCTGCGAGTTGCCGGTTTCAAGGATGTTTTCGAGTTCTTCGCCCCATGTCAAATCGGCTTGCGATCCAACTCCGACGGAAGTGAAGCCGGTTCCTTTTGCATTTTTATACAGCAAAAAAATCACGGCCACGGCTGCAAGGCCGATCCCGACGTGAATCATCAAGTCTTTGTTCATGTTGCCGGTGCCCCTTTCGAGTTGACCGCATAAATAATCAACGCCGCGCCCGCGCCGACGCCGACGATCACGAGCGCGTTATCAAGTCCTTCGCCGGTTTGCTGCGCGCTGCCCTTCGCGGTGAAATAAGCGAAAGTCACGATCCCGACGCCAGCCCAAAAAACCCATGAGTGCATTATTTTGTTCATCGTTTCCCTCCGCTTTTGTGGACTGCGTAAATCAGGATCGCAACGCCGGTCGCAATGCCGACGATCACCACGGCGTCGGAAATTCCTTTCCCGGCTTCCGTGCCCGCCGCGTTGCCAGACGACGAGGAAAACCACCACACGCCGCCGACGCCCGCGATCAAAAGTGCTGGATAAAGCAAAGGCATAATCAATTTGTGTTATCGCCGTTCCGGTTTGCCCGGTAGAGATCAACGGCGAGCAATCCCGCCGCAATCACCAGTGACAATTTCGGTTTCCAAAAAGCGAGCGCGATCCCCGCCGCGTAAATGCCGAGCGTTTTCGCTTCATCCGGCGTGTAGGGATTCGGATCGTCTTTGTAATAAATCCAGTCCCCGACAACATAGGCCGCCGCAAGGCCGACCATTGCTTTTTCGTGCCCCATTTGACCGGCAACGAACGGGACTGCTGCCAAAGCCAAAGCTGCGTATGGAATTTTGTTCATATTATTTTCGGGTGATGGCGTAAATGCCGATTGCCGCCGCTGCTGCGACTGCGATCCACGCGCCGGTTGACATTTTGCTCCCATTCGTGCCGGTGCCGCTTGTGAGCGGTTGCTGCGTGCTGCCCGCGTAAATAATTGTCGGCTGGACTTGCGTTGACGGCGTTGCAGCATTGGTGAGGGCTTGCGCGGCGGCTTCAAGCTGCCCGGCGGTCTGCCCGGAAATCAGGTGATCAATCGTGCTGAAAGCAAGCGCGGTGTTTGTGTTCAGCGCGTTCAAGTTCAGATCGGTTTCATTTTGCGAGTATTGCAGCGCGGCCATGCCGAGATTTTGGCCGACAGCCAGCGCGTTTGTGCCGAGATTGATCCCGGCCAAGCCAAGATTTGTCCCGGCGTTCACCACACTACCAGCAAGTAAAGTGTTTGAATTGATCGCGTTGTTTGAAACGGTGCCAACGGTGTCGCCTTCGTGTTCAATGACACCTGCTTCCGTGTGCGATTCGTCGGATGCAAGGCCGACAACGGAAGCAACGGCGGCGGCGGCGGCGTTAATGGCCGCTTGCGAAGTCGCCACGTCGCCCGATGTCGTGGTGATGTTGATCGAGCCGGTGCTTGCTCCCGCGCCGACTGCCACGCCCGCGCCCGCGCCCGTTTGCAGCGCGTTTTCCTGATTCGTCACTGGCGTTGACGTTGACGATGAACTTGAACTTTTTCCCATATCACACCTGTAAATTTTTTTCTAACACCGTGCCGGTCATTTCGTAACCGCGTTTGACCGCGCTTTCAATCAGGCCGCGCCGCGCCGTCATAAACATAATCCCGCGCGCGTGATCTTCCCGCGCTATCATTTCGCAGCCCAAAAACGGCAACCACGGATCGGGTTTTCCATTCCCGACGAACGCCGCCGCGTTCACGATCAGCCGGTTTTGCTGATCGGTGCTGTAAAAAACGACGTATTGCGGAACACCGTCGCGCTGAATTTCGCGGGACTTGTAATGTCCCTTCGCCAGCCCGCGCGACAACCAATCAACGTCGTCATATTTACTGCCGACCAACGCGAGCGTTTTCTGCCCGCGCAAAATTGATTCTTCACTGGCAATCGCCAGAGATAGAATCTCCCCGCTGCTCATCAATTTCACCGGGACTGTGAGCGCAAAGCGTTTCGGCTCGCCACGGCAACCGTCGGAACACCCGTCGGATTGTGTGACGCGCCCAAGTTATTCGCGCCCGCATTTGACGTAACCGGCATACGTCGGATGCCCGACGTGACGCCGGTGACGGCCACGGTTTTTTGATAAGCAACTGGTTTTCGGATCAACGGATTTTGCATAAAATTATTTTTTTCGCATTATAAGCCAGAGCGCGCCCGCGCCCGCGACAAGCAACACGATCCAAATCATTGACGAACTGCCCGTCGTGGTGCCGACAAGCCCGCTTGCCGTCGGAGTGCCGACGGAAGTTCCCGCGCCCGGCGACTTTGTGGTTGCAACTGCCGTCGCATCGGCGACGGGATTGCTTTCCTGACTCACATTTGCGGGATAGACCGGCGCAAAGTTGATCGCGGCGTCAACGTAGATCGGCGCGCCGCTTGTCGCAGCCGAGGCTTGCGAAGTCGAAACGCCGATGTCGTATCCCATTGTCATACACTTTTCACTTTACCAAAAACGCGCCGGGCTTTCACCCGACGCGCCCGATGAACCAGACAACAAACACTTGCCAGTTTATTCGTAACGGTTCTGCAAACGCTCCTGCACGATTGTCAGTCCCATGCCGATTGCGCTGTAAAGACTCCACTTCAAAGCCGACGCGAATTTCAAGCAGTCCTGAATTCGCTGGCCTTTGTCGGCCACATAAGAATAATCGAAGATCGTGGTATCAAAACCGCGTTCGATCAAAGCCTCAACCAACTGGTCAAGCTGCCCGCCGACGGTGCCGATGAAACCGCTTTCAATCGTTTGCCCGTCTTGCAGCAAAATGGATTGCGTCAACTGCGCGCGAGTCGCGCCGGTCAAGTGCATCCGCAGGATCGGCCACGGAGAGATCGGCACGGTTTGGCCGGTCAGAATGTTTTGCCCGGCGTTCAACGTCGGGGTGAACGCATGGCGCGCGATGATTTGCAGCATCGGTGCCGGTGCATTGCCCGCGACAAGCGCGTTTTGATAAGTGCCCGCGTCAATTTCGCCCTGCACCGTGTTACGAATGAAGTCATACTCATAGACTCCCACGACGCCCACTTGCTGATAACCCGGATTGATCGCCATTTTGATTGCGAAGGTTTGCTGCCCCGCCATGTCCCATGAAGTGACGGACGGACGACGGGTGAAATTGCGCCACGGTTCCGTAAAGAAGATCGGAAACTGGCCAAGCGAAATCGGCTCATTGTTAAACAAGGCGCGATTTATTTCTTGCCGCGCCGTGAGGTCGCCGGGGGGCGAGCCGTTGACAAGCAACTGGCAAATGCCAAGCACCGCGCCAGCATCGGCAGCAGTAGGCGTGCCGATGGACAAAATTGTGTAACCCGTCGGGTTTCTACCGATACCAACGGCGGTCACATTAAGCACCAAGCCCGCGCCGGTCGCGTCCACGACGCTAACGTGATCATTTGCGAGAAAACCAGTGGCGGCAACGCCAACGGGCGTCGCAAGCGTCGGAACGCCGTAAGCGTTCACGGTCAGGGCGATTGTGTCGCCGTTGAAAGCACCGGCCACGCTGGACAATACAACACCGGCCAGCGTCGCGCCGCCGGTATAATTCACGGCGGTCACTTGAAATCGGACATTGTGGAAACGGCGATCCGTTTCCAAGTTGACAAGCACGATGGACGTGCCGACTTGGATGCCGCCGAGTTGGTCAATTTGCGTTCCGTAGTTCGCGGAACGATTGCGCTGGATGCGCGTTGCTGTTTTGGTTGCGATTCCTGCCATATTTTTTCTGTGCCTTTCTGTTAAACGAGTTGTTTTTCTGCGTTTTGGAAATCAGTAATAAGTCACCGTTGCGCCCGCCGCGCTCGCGCCGGAAAGCCAAAGGTTCGCGCCGATTTTAGAGAGTCCCGTCGGCATATCGGAAGCGGGTTGATGGAGTGACACGATGAAAAAGCCACCGGCGAGTCCGGCAACGACGGCAAGCACGATCAAATGTTTGTGGTTCATGTCAGTTTCCGGTTGTCCAGCCCTTCACGTCGGAGTAACCGCGAAGCCAGATGCCCGCGCCGACGGCCAAGACTGCGATCACGACGGCAATGGCGATGTTCTTTGCGTCCATGATGATTTAGCTGGAGTGTGTCCAGCCGGTTGAATTGTGTTTCCAGTGATCACGCCGGTCATACCAATAGACCGCCACAGCACCGGCGAGGACTGCCAACGCGAGATAAAGACCTGTTTTTCCGTTCACGCTGCGAACTATCCGCGTGAAATCGAATTTTGGGAAGCCGTCAAACCTTCGCGCGAAAACTTACGCGCGGGCTTTTACGTAGGGATAGAAAACGACGATCAATTCGTAAGTGGATCGTGTTTTCGTTTTGCGGCGGAGATTTTGGAGATAACCTTCGACTGTGCGCGCGCTGATTTTCATGGCGTCCGCGATCTGTTTGGGAAATTCACCGTGCCCGACGTGCTGCGCCACTTCGCTTTCGCGCGGAGTCAGCTTGAACTTTTTTTCCGCGTGTGAAAATTTCATCGGAACGGTTGACAAGATAAAAAATCCACGATCCGCCACAATAGCGTCCGGCGTGGTGCCGGTTCAACGATCCGCGTCTCAATGACGGGCACCGGCGCGGAATGGACTAACCCTTTTTTGTTATTCTCACGACAAATTCGGTTTGCCGTGTCCCGATCCCGTCGCAATGCTTCCCGCTGCGCTTTTTTCATTGTGTGAGGTAGAATTTTTCCGCCGGTTTGAAACGCCGCGCGAAAAGATACTCAAATTGCCCAAGCTGCGTTGACTCCATGAGTCTTTCATCCGCGAATTCCTTGCGCCAGAGATCGGCGGCTTCCGTGGCTTGCCGGAAAAGAAACAGATGCCCGATTTGCTGCCTCATTCCGGGCAACAAGTCCGCGCCGGAATGTCCGATCACAAAAAATCTGTGGTGCCGTCCGTTCATCATGGTAAAAACGGCCATGAGATCGCGGTCGCGTCCGATGGAGATCGCCGCTTCGTCCGCAACCACAAAAAGATTTTCATTTTGCCAAGCCGCATCCCAAAACTTTTGCGGATCGTAGAACACCGTGCCGCTATCCGGCCACCAATTCCCGACTGGATCGCATTTCGGGTCAAAGTAAATGGAGCGGATGCCCTTCGTTTTCCAAAAATGCCACGCGATTTTTCTCGCCAGCGTCGTCTTTCCTGATTTAATCATTCCAAACGCCGCCCCGTTGATCATGTCGTCAAGCATAAGAGTCAATTCGGTTCAGATTCTTCTTCGGTTGCTGTTTCTGCCGCTGGTTGTGGCGGCGTTGTCTGTCGTGGTGCTGGCGGCGGCGGTGATTCTGGTTGCGGGCTTTTTGGTGCTTCTGGTTTGGTTTCTCCTTGTGGCTTTTCAGATGGCTCGCGCGGCGGGATCGGTGCTGTCGCGGGCTTTTTCTTCTTAAACTTCGCCACGATCAGCGGGAACCGCATTGCAAAATACGTTCCCATGAAAATATAGAGTTCCACGACCGGCGAAGAAGCTTTGACGCCGACGTGGACAAGGAAATTCCACCAAACTTTCACGCCTTCCGCGCTTTCATCGTAAAGAACTTCGCCTTCCGGCGTCTTGATCGTGACTGGCTGGAAACCTTCACCAAAAACGGCGCAGCAAATCTTCACGATCACTTGCCAGATGAAAACGGCATACTTCCGCGAGTCTGCCGGGGCAGCGGCGGGCGGCGGCGGCGGATTGAGTGGCGCGCCCGGCGCGGCGGGTGGACTTCCCGGCGTTCCGCCCGGCGGATTTGTCGGCGGCGGCGGAATGTTCGCATCAATTTTCGGCGGCGTCACGGTTTCGGATCCAAAAATTTCAGTGTCCGGCTTCACCGGCGACGCCGCAACTGGAATTTCCGGCGGAACGGGAGCGGGAGCGGGCGAAACCGGCGCGTGAGTGATCACTGGCGCGGGCGCGGGTGCTGGAATGTTCGCAACTGGTTTCGGCGGCGGATTTTCAACGGGTGCCGGTGCGGGCGTGGAAATTTCAGTGGTGTTCACTTTGGGCTTTCGGTGATGCCCCGTGTTTTGAGCAACAAATTTTTCAGGATGTTCGCGCCGCATCCGAATCATCCTTTCGCGTGAGGCCGCGCGCTGTTTTTCAGAGCGAGTGAATTTTTGTTTCAAGCCGGGCATTTGAGTTTGGGAAAAGAAACGAGGAAAACCAGCCGCTCCGATCTTCCCCGTCTCCCCATGCACGATGAATTTCGCAAAAACGCCCCGGACTGTCAACACCCAAAATCGAAAATTTCGAGCGGAGCGAGCAAACCATTCCAAAAGCGTTTTTCACCGAGCGAAGCGAGCATAATAATACAGATATACATAAGGAAGTGAACGAGCAATAAATTTTACCCGCCTTTCGGCGGAAAAAGACACACCGGGGGGATTGTAAGGGGGGTTGCCGTAGAGCCGTCAAGGACTACTTAATCACAACATATTCACCGTTTTTCGGGGGTTATTCGCTAGTTGTTCACAAGCCAGTTTCGTGCTTCAAATGCCAGTGAAACGAGGATTTTGTGCTGTTTTGGGTTATCGGTAACGATAAAGTTATTCACCACACCGATTTTGCGGTGGAAAAGGCAAGATTTAGTTATCCACACGGCCAGCTTCCGCTTCGATCTCTTTGACGGCGGACTCCCGGAAAGCGGCGGCATTGAGCTTGTGGATGATCTCATGGAATTTCGCCACGGCAAGCTCGCGGGACAACGGCACCGCGCCGAGCATGACGGCCTTGTTGCGCTTGTTGAACGTGAGATCGTAGTGCGGGAAATAGTCGTCGTCTTGAAACCATGCGCGCTTGAGGCCGCACTTGTTCGCAAGGGCGTGAAGTTCCGCCGGGGTATCCGCGAACAAGTGGCAACTCCGCGCGTATTTCCACGCCTTCGAGCGCACACAGTTCATCAAGGGATCAACATACACGCTCATGTTTTGATCGGCGGAGAAAAGTAAAGGTTGCCCGCGATTTCCTGCAAACAGCAACCATATCGGCTATAACTATCCGTCACTAAAGCCGCGTAACACGCCGTCATTTTCAAACCCGACACACGCATTAATTCGCGGACGGCTTGGCTTCGCGGCATTGCTTTTTGGCCGTTATCAAACACCGACGCGAGACATTCCAATTTCATCCGCCCGCGATGTTCCGGCGGCGGACGCGGCGGGCTTTGTGGCCGACGTTGCTCCACTTCGATTTTGTTGCGCGCATTTTCAAGCGTGATGGACGCCCGATAAAGTAATTCGCGGGCGGCGTTGATGTTTTTGAGTGCAAACCCGGATAGAATTTTCGCGTCCAGTGGTTCGCTTGTGTTGCATTGGTAGAGGTCGCTTTTGGCGAAGGCAACCAGATTTTGAGCGTGTTCTATGAGTTCGCGGATGCTCATAATTAAAAAAGCGTTTGCCGGTAGCGTTTCCACATGGCGATTTCCGCGTTTATCACCCGCACGCTTGCGACTGTGACAACAAAGTGAAATTTCCACCAAGCGCGGTCGAGGCCGGGGCGGAACATTTCCACGATCACGCGCGCGCGCTGCCAGCGCAGCTTTGAAATGGCACCGTCAATGCGCGCCAGTTCCGCCCGCAATGTTTCGGCCAGCATCATTTGAAGGCGAGTTCCGGGGTTTGCAGGAACATACGCCGCTTTTCCAGCACGGATTTTTCGTGCCGCAAATTGCGGACGCGGTTTGCGTGTTTTTCGTGTTTCGGATCGAGCATATCAGCGGCCTTGCGCCCGGCAATTTCGATTTCCTTGTCCAGCCAAACGAAACGCTGGTCAACTTGCGCCGTCGTGGTGAATTTTTTAGGGTCCATTCGGGTTCTCCGATCACTTTCCGCAGATCGTGCAATACGCCTTGCCGCACTTTTTACAGCGGCGTTGATAGGGGACGACGTGGCCGTTTGGACAAAGCCGAAACGGAATCGTGCCAACTATCGGCTCATGCACGCACTTTATTTTTTTGGGTTGTTTGCTCATGCGCGGGAGCCGATGAGGTTGCGGGTATGCACCCAACGGTTAGCAATGTCACCGTTTTGGAATTTCACCGTCCAAAACTCGCCACGGCCTGAATTATCGTCGGGCAAGTGTTGCTCAAGCAACCGGGCAACGCCTTCGGGCAGTTCGTCGGTGATCGGTTTTTGAAAAACTTTAACTGTGTCGTTTTGTTTCATCGGTAACTTTCTTTGCCGGCAAATCCCATCGGCCATGAACGCGCGGGGCAACCATTTTTTCAAACTCCTCGGTTGTGACAACCGATGTCGGGATTGAAACCACCAACGGATTGCCAAGTTGTTTGACGTAAAATTCAGCGTCACCGTTTGCAAAACAGTTCACAACTTTGCCGTCCTCATAGACGATTAGAATTTTCGCGGGCATAAAAAAGCCGCACGTCCAGTCGTGCCGAGTGATGCAGTTACGCCGTGAGGCGCGAAAGCGTCGGACACTTCCAAACGTGCGGACGGGGTTTGTTGGTTCTTCGGTTTCTGCATCACGGCTCTACTTTAGCAGAGACCGTGCCAAGTGTCAAGCGGTCACATTCCGGCGGTTTTCCGCCGGTGATTGTGCGAGCGCGTCACTATTTGAGGCACAGAGGCCGGTTTTTGGACAGACAAGGGGCTTGCCGTGGCCGCTGCGGGGCGTTTGACTGGTGCCGCAACGGTTTTAGCCGGAAGCACCGGCGGCACGGCGGCGGGGCTTTTAACCGCTGCCACGTTGACGGGCGAAAAGACGTGTTTGATCCCGGCCACGATCTTGCTTGCGGGCGCGGGCGGCGCCGCGATTGCGGCTTCCGCTTTGCGGGCTTCGGTGACTTCGAGCATGGCGTCGTCGAGCCGGTCGAGTGCCATTTCCAAACGTGAGGCTGTCATAGATTTTTTACGATTGTGCTGCCCTGTTTCTCCAAAAACGCCACGACTTTTTTTTCGACCGCCGCGTTTTGGATGATGTAAGTGATCGCCAGCACGACAAGGATTGCGGAGATCACGATTGCGAAGTGCGCGGAAAACCATACTGCGAAAATCGGCAGGATGATACCGGCGGCACACACTTTGACACCGGCCACGATCTGCCCGAAATAAAACAATGCGCCGGACGCGAGCAAGCAGAGAATCCCGGCGGCGATGAAAAGTTTTTCCTCAAATGAAACCATTTGCCGGACGGGTGACAACGCGGGCGCGGGCGCGGGCGTGACGGCGGGCTGGACTGTGGCGTGCGGGATCGGCGGGACTTCCGCCGTGGAAATTTTGAACAGGGAGCAACCGGACAGGAACGCGACGGCCAGAATCATGCACAAAATTGACAAGGATTTTTTTTTCATAGGCAATCGTCGTCCAGTTTTAATTTTCCCATTTTCGGGCAGATTTGCACCAAAATTTTCAGCAAGGTTTCCTGCTTCGTCATTCGATGCTCGAATCGCAACCAAAACAGTGTAAGCCCACTAAGTAGTGTAAGCAACATTAAAATTTCGGTGATGCTCATGGGTTGAGTAAAGGCCGCGTCCAAATGTTTTGCCACACAGTTTGCAGCACAAAGGCCCCGATTGGCAAAGTGGCAGGAACACCGCCTGACCAATTCGGCACCATGTCATAAACGACTTGCTGCCCGCCAAAGGATTGCTTGGTAACGCCGACGCCGTAAAGAGTTTCCCCGGCGGTGTTGAAAGAATAATTGTGCGTGCATCGGCTGACTCCGACGACGCCGGTGCCCGACCCGGCAACTTGCGCCCAAGACAACTGCGCGGTGTTGTCAACGTAGCTCGTTGCCGGGACAACGCCCGTCGCGCCGACGTGCGCGTTTTGCGTGAAAGCGGCGTCCGTGATCACACGCAAGTAACCCGGATTGACCCCGTCCAAAACTGCATTGGTGCTATCGGATGCGCCAGTTGAAAGGACTGTTTGTGTTGCCCATTTTTCAAGCGCGAAAGACCCGGTGAAAGTGCCGGTGCCTTTGTATTGGTTCCAAACTTGGTCGCCCGCCGCGCTCAAAACCGGGATCGGCGGCGCGAGCGTGAAAATCAGTTGCAAGGTGATCACGACATAATCTGAAACACCGATCACTTCCGGCGCGCCCAAAACTACGCGGCCTTTGATGTTGGGATTTGCCCCGCCGGTGCTGCCCCAACCGAGTTCGTTGATCGTATAGGATGTAACTTTCGTATTGATGATGAAAGTGCGTTGATGCGTGACTGTGGCAACGCCGCCCGCATAAACCGGCGTGGTGCTGCACGCGCCCGGCGTGGTCACATAGGCATCGTAATTGTAAGAGAACGCAACCAGTTTCGTTTGCTGCGTCAACCAGACAGTTCCGGCGGCGGCGACGGGCACGGCACGCGAAACGTCCACAACGGCGGTTGTGCCGCCGCCGCCGATGCTTTGGATATACGCTTCAAGTCCGCCGGTCCCGTGGCCGAATTTGAAAATCCCGCCGACCATT
>JBELAA010000360.1:0-2201 GCA_049509315.1 Sedimentisphaerales bacterium
CGTTGTTACTTATGACATTGACTGTATTTTTAAGCCCGGATTGTAAACTATGCACGCTTATAAAAAATATCTTATTACAATGGGTTTGGTTTGGGCCGGCGCCCTCGTGGTCGTTGTTGCGGCTTTCATCTTCCTCATTAACCCGCAAGTCAGGGAAAAAGACCGCCTTGCCAAAGAAGCCGCAGATAAACAGAAACTTTACAACGGAGCCGTGGAGGCCGCAAAGGAGGATACGAAGAAAAAACTCGCCGCCGAGCTGGAATCGCTCAAAAGCAAATTGAACGATTACGCGATTGATTCCGAGGATTCCGCGAATATGACTCTCGATATCAGCCGCGTCGCTACTGCCGGGCAGGTCGCTTCCTTTACCATTAAAAACTGCGAGCAGCAGCAATCGGGTCAGAGCGACTCGAAATATCTGCAGGAAAATCGAATCCAAATATCATTCAGCTCCGATTTCAGACAGTTTGCGACTTTGCTCAATATGCTCGAAAGGCATCGCCCGGTCATCTTTGTCGATAATTTCAGAATAACGCGGGCTTCCGACAATAACAAGGTTGATATGGACCTTTCGATCTTTGTCAGGAAACGTCCCGAGGGTTAATATGAGAGTAATCGCGATAGCCAATCAGAAGGGCGGATGCGGGAAAACGACCACCACGGTCAATCTCGCCGCTGCCTTCGCGTGCAAGGGCCTTAAGGTCCTCGTTATCGACCTCGACCCCCAGGGACATTCTACGCTTGGCCTGGGCTGCGACCCTGAGTCCTTCACTAAAACCATTTATAACGCGATTATCGACAAAACCGTCCCGATTTCAGACGTCATCGTCCCCAGTAAAGCGGAAAATGTTGATGTTGCTCCCAGTAACGTCCTGCTCTCCGGGGCAGAGCTTGACCTGGCCGCCGTAGAAGGCAGGGAGTTTATGCTTTCCGAGCAGTTCAAATCCATCGATAATCGTTATGATATCTGCGTCATCGATTGCCCGCCTTCGCTGGGCATTCTTACTCTCAATGCCCTCATCGCCTCCACCGACCTCGTCGTCCCGGTCCAGGTTCACTACTACGCGATGGAAGGCCTCAAACAGCTTTTCGAAACCTGCGAAATCATTCAGGAGCATTTCTTCCCCTGCAAAGTTAAAATCACCGGCCTGCTTCTCACCTTTGTCGAGGACCGTCTCATTTTCACCCGCCAGATTCAGCAGCAGATGAGAGAATTTTTCGGCGACCTTGTTTTCGATACCGTCATTCATCGTAACATCCGCCTCGCCGAGGCCCCAAGCGCGGGCCAAAGCGTTCTGACTTACGCCCCAGAAAGCAAGGGCGCTGTCGAATACCTGACGCTGGTCGATGAAATCCTTCTTGGCAAAGAGCAGTTCCGTGCCGCTCAGGCCGCCTCAGGCAATACCGAAACTCAGGCCCAGCCCGCCGCCGCTTCAACGCCGCAACCTGTTCAGCAGGATACTATCACTGAACCCGCTCAGCAGGATGGTCTTGTCCCCGCCGCCGTTGAGGAATCTGCCGGATTGTCTGCTCCCGAAAATGTTACTGTTCCCGCGGCCAGTGAGGCACAGGTCGAAGAACACCCCGATACAACCGATGGCTCAGTACCCACGGAGGAGATAAATAATGCATAAGGTTAAACTGGGACTCCAGAAAGATGTTTCGAGAATTTTCACCGGCATTAGTCCCCTGACCCGTCCGGCGTGGCACAGGCGAAAACCAATGCTGCCGGCAGTCAGATTCCTAATCACCCGGCCGGGCAGGCACAGCCGGCTCATCCTGTCGCGAATACACCGCTCGTTGAGCCGCAGTCCGCCGTGGCGCCTTCCCCGAAGGTTGTTATGCCTCCGTTGGCCTCCGTTACGCCTTCTCAGGAGGTCGTTATGCCTCCACCGGCTTCTGTTGTCCCGCCGTCAGGCGACCATTACACCAAAAGCGTTGTTTCGGCTAAGCCGGCTCCCCAAACTCAACGACCCTTCACTATTCCAGAGCCGCCCAATTCGAAGACGCCTGCGCCTAAATCACCTGCTTACGAACCGCCGAAGGCCCATTCCCCGGTTTACGAGCCGCCCGCCCACAAACAACAGGGCGTCTATGAGCCGCCTCCGGCGCCGTCAGTTCAGTCATCTGCTAAACATCAAAAAGTCGAAATCATTTCGCCTGTTCCCGGCTGGCAGACATCTGTGCTCAAAATCCTCCGG
>JBELAA010000361.1:0-1663 GCA_049509315.1 Sedimentisphaerales bacterium
TCCGCCTGCTGCTGGATTTTGGGAAGGAGCTTATCGATTGTGTTGTAGGGACATTCTGCGGGCTTCATAAAAAGCCGGCCAATCAGCGGAATTGCCGCAACAATCGGACCTTTGCCGGTCCTGTAAAGAGCGACCGTCCTGCCCGCCGCCAATTCCGACCAGTTGGCGGGTCTGGCGATGTTTTCCTGCGTCTCGAGCGTTTCCACGATTTCTTTTTTACGATAAGCGTGGTCGCCCAACGTAATCAGATTAACGCCGTAATGCAGCAGCTTGGTATAAATCTGGGGCGTAATTCCAGAGCCGCCTGCGGCATTTTCGGCGTTGGCTATCACGCAGTCGATTTGCCGGTCAATGACAAGCTGTTTGAGCTTGTCGGCCAGCATCCGCCTGCCGGGTCTTCCGACTATATCACCGATACACAGAACATTCAGTTTCATATCTATTTTTATTGATTATTGAACATTCGACGTTTAGCAGCGGCCGGCACGGCCGCTGCCGTCGCCGTTCCGGCGACGGCTAAACGATTTTCAATTATCAATCATCGATTATCAATTCCTTACCTTGCGTATTCTATACAGCGAAGCTCGCGCAGAAGCGTAACCTGGATTTCGCCCGGGTAAGTCATTTCGGCTTCGACTTTTTTGGCGATATCTCTGGCCATTTTCGCCGCCTGTTCATCGGGCACCTTTTCAGCGCTGACTATAACGCGAATCTCGCGGCCCGCCTGAATCGCATACGCGGTATCGACGCCGGGGAAGGTATTGGCGATTTCTTCGAGTTTTTCAAGCCGTTTGATGTACCTTTCCAGCGTTTCTCTTCTTGCGCCGGGCCGAGACGCGCTGATTGCGTCGGCGGCGGAAATAAGCGGCGTATAAGGGTTATCCGGCGGAATATCGCCGTGGTGTCCTTCGACCGCGTTAAGTATAATCGACGCCTCGCTGAACCTCCGCAGGAAGTTGGCGCCTATTACGGGGTGGCTGCCTTCGATTTCGTGGTCGAGCGCCTTGCCTATGTCGTGCAGCAAACCCGCCCGCCTTGCTATTGAGCCGTCGAGGCCAAGCTCGTCAGCCATAACTTGGCCCAAAAACGCGACTTCAACGCTGTGACGAAGCACGTTCTGGCCATAGCTTGTTCGATAATTCAACGCGCCAAGCAAACTCATAACGCGATTATTGAGGCCCCTGACGTTTGTTTCGACTGCGGCGTCTTTACCTAATTGCAGGACTTTGGCGTTGATTTCCTTTTTGACCTGAGCAACAAGTTCCTCGATTCTGGAGGGGTGAATTCGCCCGTCCTGAATCAGCCGTTCCATTGATAGCCGAGCGACCTCGCGCCTGACGGGGTCAAAACCACTGACGATAATCGTTCCCGGCGTATCATCGACGATGACGTCAACGCCGGTCGCCTTCTCGAACGCCCTGATATTTCGGCCTTCCCTGCCGATGATTCGGCCTTTCATATCGTCATTGGGAATTTCGACCGTCGAGATGGTAACCTCGCAGGTCTGCTCCGCGACGTATCGCTGAATGGCGGTGCTGATGATTTCCCTGCTTTTTTCGGCTGCCGTTTCGGTCGCCTCTTCTGTCTTTCGCTGAATCAGGGCCGACATCTCAAGCTCACATTCTTCTTCCAGCCGTTTGAGCAGCAGCTCCTTGGCGTCCTC
>JBELAA010000362.1:0-3467 GCA_049509315.1 Sedimentisphaerales bacterium
AAGGCCTAAAAATATTGACCCCAATGGGATTATGGATAAGGCAATGAATCCGGGTCTTGGGGTTCATAAACTTCATCAGCAGGGTATTACCGGCAAAGGTGTGAATGTCGCGATTATCGACCAGCCGTTGTATAGGAACCATCCGGAATTTGCAGGTAAAATCGTCGAATATTTCGACGCCGGCTGCAAATCAGAAGCCAGTATGCACGGCCCGGCCGTCGCCAGTTTGCTTGCCGGGACAAATTGCGGCACAGCACCCGACGCCAACGTATTTTATGCAGCGGCCCCATCCTGGACCAAAGACACGGCTTACCAGGCAAAGGCGCTTGACTGGATAGTCGAACAGAATGCAAAACTGCCGGCTGGTCAAAAGATTCGCGTCGTCTCAGTTTCTGCGGCGAGGGGTCGCCTTTTGAAAAAAAACGGCAGATGTGGGATGCTGCCTGCTCACGCGCCGAAGCCGCGGGAATACTCGTCCTCGATTGCACACAACATCGCGGGCTCATCGGTCCCTGTTGGTATGACCCTGCCTGGCCGGAAGATGTTGCCCGCTGCACGCCGGGTTTCCCGGGGCGACCGCCTGAGTTTTCCACCGCTCGTGTTCTGGTTCCTGCTTCCCCGCGCACGACTGCCGAGCAGTTCAACAAGGACGAGTTCGGCTATCAATATTGCGGCAGGGGAGGCCTGAGCTGGGCGATACCGTATGCCGCAGGTGTTCTCGCTATGGGCTGGCAGATTCGGCCTGACCTTGATGCCAGGCAAATGCGCAACTTGCTGTTTCAATCCGCATATACTACGAAGGAAGGGGCGAGAATCATCAACCCTGCCGAGTTTATTGCTATGGTGAGAAAATCATCTCGCGCCGATAAAAAATCGGACGGCTTGACGGCAGTCAGCCAAAGCCCCGTCGGCAAGTGGCAAACCGTGGATTTTGTTCGTCAGATTGATAATTTCATTCCCGGCATAAAAACCTGGCAGGACGAATTCGCCTTTAAGGACCTGGAGTTTATGGATAAAGGCAAGACCTCGGGTGTGTGGACGTGGAGGGCAGGGGCATTGATTCACCCGGGTGCAAGGACCAGCGGCAAATTCGTAATCAAGGAAATCGACGGGTCAACTTATATGTTTTTGGAATGGATTACCGGAGACGTTACCAGGAGAGGCCAAAAACCTTCATACTATGTTTTGAAGAGGATTTCCGGGGGCGACGACCGGCCGGCGAAGCGGCGGTAGAGCCGTTGTCTGACTGTGGATTACTGGTTTAGCGAGCTAAAGACGCTCAACGCGTTGAAAATCGAATGCAGGAAAATGGGGCGCAGAAGCGAGCCGCTTTTCTCGTATGAGTAGCCCAGGCACAAGCTGAGCGCAAACAGGGCGGGCCAGTGCTGGGGGTTCTCGTGGAACACGGCAAAGACCATAGACGCGATGATAACGGCTGACCAGGGCCTGCCCGTATATGACCGTAAAAGCGTCTGGAACATCCCCCTGAAAAGCATTTCTTCAGTGAAAGGCACAACGCAAATTGCGGTAATTATAATAATCGCCTGCACCTGCCATTGAGGATACGCCATAATCTCGTTCAATTCCCTGTGGCGGGGCATTTCAAAAGCGGGGCCGACGATTAGTTTGCCCGCGAGTGTCGTTAAAACCAGCACAACTACAATAATCGGCGTAATGGCCAGTATGCTGAGAAAGGCGGCGGCGAAATCATTAAGGATTGTTCTGGGATTAAACCCCAGCCCCTTGAGCCCGCGGGCAAAATGACGTTTGGCGATAACGAGGGTTGTTGCTATCGCAGGCGCAGCCGCCAGGCACAAAATCAGGTTGCCGGCAAAGGCGTCCTGCCAGCCCTGCATTTCGGGGATTACCTTGTCTTTTACGAATGCAAGCAGCCAGACCGTCAAAAACCAGAAAAAAAACGGGATCGGCGAATTCTTCAACAACCTCTTTAAGCATCAATTCCTTTGAGTATCATAAGTTTTTTGGTAAACTGGAGCAAATTAGAGAACCAAGTATAGGTTTTTGCAAGGGAAATAAATATGGACGTATTCCGCATCGAAGGACCGGTTCGGCTGTCAGGTACTGTAAGGGTCAACGGCTCGAAAAACGCGGCGCTGCCGATTATGGCGGCGGCGATTCTGGCGCCGGGAAAATCAGTCCTCAAGGGAGCGCCTCAGCTTTCGGATATTTCGGTTTTTGCGGAACTGCTCACCGATATCGGCTGCAAAGTTACAACCAAGGCAGATGGTATCGTTATCGACTCAACCACGATAGGCAAGGCCATCGGCGAATACGATATTGTCCGCAAGATGCGGGCGGGTATCTGCATATTAGGGCCGCTTCTGGCTCGCTGCGGCAAGGCCGACGTCTCGATGCCCGGCGGCTGCGCAATCGGTTATCGACCCGTCGATATTCACCTTCGCGGGCTTCGGGCTATATAGCGGCAGACGCGACAAGGGGTTTGCGAGGTAACGAGATATTTTTGGGCGGGCCTTTCGGCTCGACGGTTTTGGGAACCGCAAACGTGATGATGGCGGCGACTTTGGCAAAAGGCATTACCGTTATCGAATCAGCCGCCTGCGAGCCGGAAATCACAGACCTTGCCAACTGCCTGATTACGATGGGCGCCAAAATTACAGGTATTGGGAGCCCTCGTCTGGTCATTGAGGGCGTCAAACAATTAAAGCCATTCGAATACAACGTAATTCCCGACCGTATCGAGGCGGGAACGTTTATGGCGGCGGCCGCAATTACAAAGGGATGTCTGCACATACAAAATTGTCGTCTCGGCGACCTTATGGCAGTGGTCGATAAGCTCCGCAACATAGGCGTTACCGTTGAGGCCGAAAATTCAGGTTGCATCGTCGCCTGCTCAGGCCAGGTCAAGCCGACCGATATTACCACCCAGCCATACCCCGGCTTCCCGACCGATTTGCAGGCACAGTTTATGGCGTTATTGGCGCTGGCCGAGGGCAACAGCATTATTATCGAAAAAATCTTCCCTGACAGGTTTATGCATGTTGCCGAGCTTGCCAGGATGGCCGCGGACCTGCGAAAAGAAGGCGCCGCGGTAATCGTGTCGGGCGTGAAAAAGCTTATCGCCGCTCCCGTTATGGCGTCTGATTTGCGTGCGTCGGCGGCGCTTGTATTAGCTGGCCTTGCCGCCGAAGGAACGACCGTTATTAACAGGGTTTATCATATCGACCGCGGCTACGAAAAAATTGAGGAACGCCTTAACCCCGTAGGGGCAAAAATCACACGCGAAAGCGACTGAGCATTTATGATTTATTATTTTTGATTTATGATTTTATGAAAAGAGTTCTCGCTATTATCGGTAGTCCGCGGAAGGGTGGCAATACTGATATACTTGTTCAAAAGGTAACTGAGGGAGCAATATCAAAAGGCGCACAAGTTGAAACGCTGCACTTAGGCAAACTGAATATCCGCGAATGCGACGGCTGTCACGT
>JBELAA010000363.1:0-1733 GCA_049509315.1 Sedimentisphaerales bacterium
GCCTTATGTCAAAACCAATGCTTGTGACCCTTCCTTTTGTCCTGCTTCTTGTTGATTACTGGCCCCTGAATCGTTTTCTAAATTCTAAATTCTCAATTCTCAATTCTATCGTTGAAAAAGTTCCCTTCCTTTTTCTTGCCGCCGTCTCAAGTGTAATTACGTTTTTTGTTCAGATGAGGGGCAGTTCACTGGCACCTGTCAACATTCTTCCTTTGAAGGCCAGAATTGACAATGCCTTCTTATCTTACGCAAGATACATAGGTAAATTGTTTGTGCCGCAAAACCTCGCTGTATTTTATCCCCCTGATGTCCGCACCATTCGTTCCTGGCAGGCGGTGATGTCTGTTTTATTGTTGATGGTGATAACCATTCTGGTGATTCGTTTCGCACGAAATCGCAGGTATTTACCGGTGGGCTGGTTCTGGTTTGTTGGAACGCTTGTGCCCGTCATCGGTCTCGTTCAGGTTGGCAGGCAGGCCTTTGCTGACCGTTACACCTATATTCCCTATATAGGTCTTTTCATAATGCTCGCGTGGGGCTTGCCTGAGCTTCTTTCGAAATTGCCGCAACGAAAAATAGTTCTCGCACTATCGATGGTAATAGTACTGACGCCCCTCGGGATATGCACATATCAGCAGGTAAGTTATTGGTATAACAGCTTTACCCTCTTTTCGCACGCCATAGAGGTAACGAAAAATAATTATATTGCGTACTTTAGTCTTGGCTGTGCCTACGGCGAACTTGGCCGCGGCAAAGATGAGATAGAGGCATATAAGCAGACCTTAAAAATCGAGCCGGACTATGCAGATGCACATTTTAATCTTGGCATTGCCTATGCCAACCTTGGCCGCTATCAGGATGCGATTGACTCCTATAAGCAGGCCGTTAAAATCAAGCCCGATTTCGTGGATGCGCATTATAATCTTGGCTTTACCTGTTTGGCAGCCGGCGACAAAGCTTTGGCCCTCGAAGAATATAAAATCTTAAAAACCCTCGGCGATGATAAACAGGCAGACCAGTTGTATAACTTGATTTATAAGTAGGTACTCCTGAATCAAACGCTGTAATTTCATAAATAAACAAGAAGGATTTTAATGGCCGGATTTGCGAAGATAAACGTTGTTGTTTTCGTTTACTTGACCTTGATATTGAGCACTTTGCTTGTCTTCTGGCAGGTCCGCAGTTTCGATTTTACCGGCTACGATGATAATAAATACGTATATGAAAATCCGCCTGTTTTAAACGGCCTGTCCGCAAAAGCCGTCATCTGGGCCTTTACGACCAGCCACACCGGATACTGGCACCCGCTAACCTGGCTGTCGTTTATGCTCGATTGTCAGTTCTTTGGCAAACACCCCGGTCCGATGCATCTTACCAATCTCATCCTGCACCTTGCAAATACCCTGCTGTTATTCGCGGTGCTCAGGAAAATGACCGGCGCATTATGGCCTAGCGCATTTGTCGCAGCGGCTTTTGCGCTCCATCCGATGCATGTTGAATCCGTTGCCTGGATTGCCGAACGCAAGGACGTCCTGAGTTCATTGTTCTTTCTGCTTACATTGGCCGCTTACGAAAGCTATGTTAGGCGTCGAAATCCGTTTCGCTATCTGCTGACCCTTATGTCAAAACCAATGCTTGTGACCCTTCCTTTTGTCCTGCTTCTTGTTGATTACTGGCCCCTGAATCGTTTTCTAAATTCTAAATTCTCAATTCTCAATTCTATCGTTGAAAAA
>JBELAA010000364.1:0-1602 GCA_049509315.1 Sedimentisphaerales bacterium
AGCGCCACGCTTATGGCCAATATGCCCGCAGCCGAGGAAGCCGTCGAAATCGCGCACAAGCTGTCCAATCTCGGCGTCGGCGTTCATTTGAATCTGACAGAGGGTAAACCCCTTTCGCAAGACCCGGCTGTCGGGTGCTTACTCGATAAAGTGGGCCGTTTCTCGTTAAAGCCGGGGAAGCTGGCAATAATTTCGTTATTCAGTGCCAGGGTCCGCGCCGCTGTCGAAGCAGAATTAGCCGCCCAGATTCAGTGGGTAATCGAGCGGGGAATAAAGCCGACACATTTAGATTCGCATAAACACATTCACAGTTTCCCGCCGATTTTCAAAATTGTATGCCGGTTGGCAAAACGTTTCGGGATACCGGCCGTGCGCTGCACATACGAGCCGAAACAGGTTTCTCAAACACCCTGGCCGGCGACAGATGCGAATAGCGGAAAACGGGCCGCATCGTTGCGAATAATGGCAAAGATGAATCGCTGGCAGAACTCGGCATTCTTTAAGACCGATGCCCTTCTGGGCGTCGCTCATACCGGAAATATAAATGTTGATTTCTTCAAAGCCGTTTCATTGTATAATACCGCATCAATAGCCGAGGTGATGACGCACCCGGGATATACCGACGGCCTCGACGCGGGCACTACTCGCTTAGTCAAGCAGCGTCAAATCGAGCTTGAGGCGCTTTGCAGCGAAAAAACAAAACGTTATTTCAAGGAAGCAGGCATAAAACTTGTTCACTATGGACAGCTCTGACAAATTGACAGACCGGTCTCGGTTAATAGATTGCTCCGTCGTCGTGCCGTTGTTTAACGAATCGACTGTGGTAGCGGAGCTTTACGACCGTCTTACAAAGACGCTCATCTCGACCGGCCTGTCTTATGAGCTTATTTTCGTCGACGACGGCAGCGCCGATAACACACTTGGAATCCTTAAAACTATCGCCGCCAAAGACGCTCAGGTCGTTGTTGTCGAGCTGCGACGTAATTTCGGCCAGACGCCCGCCCTGGCCGCCGGCTTCGATGTCGCGCAGGGGCAAACCATCATCTCAATGGACGGCGACCTCCAGCATTTGCCCGAAGAAATACCCGTCTTTCTCCAGAAATTAAACGAGGGTTTCGACGTCGTCAGCGGCTGGCGAAAAAGACGCGTTGACAACTTTGTTATGCGGAAAATACCCTCGCGTGCCGCCAACTGGCTCGCCTCCAAAATCAGCGGCGTCGATATTCACGACTTCGGCACCACGTTCAAGGCCTACCGCCGGGAGGTCATCGAAAATCTCAACCTCTACAGTGAAATGCACAGGTTCATACCGGCGCTGTTGAGCCAGAGCGGAGTCAAAATCGTCGAAATACCGATTACCAACATCAACAGGCCTTCCGGCTCGAGCAACTACGGCATCGGAAGAACGCTTAGGGTCGCCTTTGACCTGATTACCCTGCGTTTCCTGCTCGGCTATGCCACAAAACCGCTTCACTTTTTCGGCAGGGCCGCCCTTTATTGCGCAGAGGCAAGCGCGCTTATGGCCGGCTACATACTTTTCGACAAATTTTATTACGGCGTCCCCATACTCGTCGCGCACGGACCCCTCGCGGGGCTGGCCGC
>JBELAA010000365.1:0-1942 GCA_049509315.1 Sedimentisphaerales bacterium
GGCAGGAGCAACGGTGGGTTGGACCGCGTTCGGAGCAGTGGTGGGCGGGACGGGGGTTGCTGTGGTGCACCCCGCGAGGGCCAGCCCGACTACAACCATCAGTATCATCAGGGCTTTTAAATTGAGTCTCATTTCCTTTTCTCCTTTGAGAATGTTCTAACCGATGGAACCCGGACTAGGGAATACTTTTTTTCCAGAACCACCTCCTTTTTTTAAACAGATACTATTTCATGGATCCACTCGTCAGGCCGCTGATGAATTGTCGCTGCAAGAAAAGGAATGCGACCACGGCCGGGATGGACACCAGAGTGGAGAATGCCATCATCGAATCAAAATTCGATTTATACATCCCGATAAACTGAAAGACGCCGATCGAGACGGGTTGCAATGCCGGATTCTGCAGGAAAGACAATGCAAAGACGAATTCGCCCCAGGCGATCAGGAAGGAGAAAACACCCACGGCAACCAAACCCGCTCGGATCAGGGGAAGGATGATGCGATACAGAACTTGCAGCCGAGAACCACCATCCATCCATGCCGCCTCTTCAATTTCATTGGGAATTTGTAAAAAACTTGTCCGCAATACGATAATGGCAAAAGGTAGGGCGAGCGCTGTGTCCGCCAGAATCACGCCGGAATATTGGTTAATAATTCCGAGGTTTCTAAATAAGACAAACAAAGGGATGACCAAGAGAACGGATGGAAGCATTTGTGCAACCAGCAGGAAGAGCAGGTAGGCCGATCGTCCGCGGAAGCGGAATCGAGAAACGGCATAGGCTGCGGGGACGGCCAATACCAGCGTCAGGAGAGTGGTTGATATAGCAATGATCAGGGAATTCTTTAAGTACAGTCCGGCGTTGATATAAATTTCCGCCCGGTTTGTGGGCAGGCCCAAAATTTGTTTGTAGCTGTCAATCTGGATGGTCGATGGGAATAGCACCGGGGGCTTATGAAAAATCTCATCCGTGGGTTTCAACGATGTGGTTACCATCCAAAATAGCGGCAGGAGATATATCAAGGTGGCGATAAGTCCCAGAATGAATCTTGCATACAGCTCAGTCTTGGACCGGGTCATAAATTCTCCTCGTGTTGGATGGCCAGCCGTAGGTAAACTACTGCTGCGGAAAGGAGCACGACCATCATAATCACCGCCACGGCGGCGCTTTGCCCGAAATTAAAGGAAATAAAAGAAAGCCGGTATGCAAAGGTAGGCAAGACTTCCGTCGCCGTCCCGGGTCCACCTTTGGTAATGATCCAAATAAGATCAAAAACGCGAAGCGTATAGATAAAACCAAGCATTAAAATGGCAAAAATCGTTGACCGGAGCAATGGGATCGTAATGTAAACCAGCTTTTGCCATCCCGAGGCGCCATCCACGGTCGCCGCTTCATAAACATCCTCCGGGAGCCCGGAAAGACCTGCACTGAGCAGGATGGTATTGAACGGAATCCCAAGCCAGATGTTGGCGATGATGACAGCCGCCAGGGCTGTGCCCGATTGCAAAAGCCAGGCAATGGGTTCCACGATAATATGAAGCGATGTCAGCAAGAAATTGACCAAACCATAGTCATAGTTAAACATTAAACAACCAAAGAAATATTGTTCCGGTAACGACCGAAGGAATTTGCCAACCGGATAACAGCAAACCGCGCATCGTGTTATGGAAGGGAAATGCCCTGGTGAATAAAAGGGCCAATCCCAAACCTATGGTGAATTGAAAAAATATGGAGAACAGTGTGAAGATTAATGAATGCGATAATGCGACCCAAAAGGTGGGATTGTTGAGCACTTCAGAATAATTTTCAAACCAGATGAATTGCGGATTTTTCGCAACCAGTGTTTCCAGCGTGTATTTTTGAAATGACATGACGACGCTGAAGATGATCGGAAAGCCCATGATAGCGCCGAGAAACAATGCCGACGGAAAAATATAAATATACGG
>JBELAA010000366.1:0-1570 GCA_049509315.1 Sedimentisphaerales bacterium
AAATAGAAAATATTAAATGAAAAATGTTACCCGGTGGTGTAATCGGTAACACAGGAGGTTTTGGTCCTCCCATTCCAGGTTCGAGTCCTGGCCGGGTAGTTGGCCGAAGGCCAACAGAGCAGTTGAGCATTTGAACAGTAGAACAGGTGAAAATGCGAAACTGCGGTCAACTGTTCTATTGTTCACCTGTTCAAAAACAGTAGTGTTACTGGAAAATTCGGAAATGGCTGAAAGAGTTGCGATAATATTGGCGGCGGGCGTGAGCAAGCGGATGAATACAAAGCTTGCCAAGGTTCTCCACGAGGTCTGCGGAAGGCCGATGCTCGATTACGTTATCGACGCATGCCGGGGCGTCGGCGTTGACAAAATGTATATCGTAGTCGGCTTCAGCGCAAATGAGGTTCGCCGGCATTTCAGCGGTCAAAACGATATCGTTTGGGTCGAGCAAAAAGAGCAAAAAGGCACAGCCCACGCGGTAATGTGCTGCAGGGAGCATTTGAAGGATTTCGCGGGGCAAACGCTGGTTCTTTGCGGCGACGGGCCCCTGATTCGCACCGAAACATTAAGAATACTCGTTGATAAACACCAAAACGAGCACGCCTCGGCCACTTTGGCGACGGCCGTTCTTGAGGACCCTATCGGCTACGGGCGCATCATTCGCGACACTTACGGCAATATCGAGGGTATCATCGAGCACGCCGACTGCACAGCGGAACAGCTAAAGATTCAGGAAGTCAACCCAAGCTATTATCTTTTTAATAATAAGGTCTTGTTCGAATACGCCGAGCGGGTAAAACCCGACAACGTCAAGGGCGAGTTTTACCTGACCGACGCGATTGCTATGATAATCGCCGCAGGCCACAAGGTTGTCGCCATTACGGCAGTCAGACCTGAAGAGGCGGTAAGCGTCAACAGCCGGGAGCAGCTAAGCGACGCAGGCAAGATTATGCAGCGTCGAATCCAGAAACGGCTTATGGAAAACGGCGTAACCATCGTTGACCCGCCCAATACCTGGATAGATGTCAGGGCGCAGATAGGCCAGGATACCGTCATTGAGCCGTTTACCTGCATTTACGGGCAGGTCGTAATTGGCAAAAACTGCCGAATCGGCCCGTTTGCCCATCTGCGAAGCGGCACAAACATCGGCGACGACGTAGTTTTGGGGGTATTCACGGAAGTTAAAAACGCATCGATTGACGAAGGTGTGCGGGCACGACATCACAGCTACATAGGCGACGCGGCCGTCGGCAAAAACGTTAATATAGGCGCCGGCTCAATTACCGCCAACTACGACGGCCAACAAATTCACCGCACGACCATAGGCGATAATTGCTTTATCGGCTCCGGCTCGGTGCTTATAGCGCCGCTGGAGCTTAAAGACGGCGCTCATATAGAACCAGGCAGTGTGGTTCGCTCAGACAAGGAGGCAAGCGATGTTTCTCAATGATAATATAAAGGTATTTTCCGGCTGCTCGAATGAATCGCTTGCAAAGGCCGTGTGCGACTATCTCGAAGTGCCGTTAGGCGGCGCAAAGATAGACAAGTTCCCGGACGGCGAAAAAATCATCCG
>JBELAA010000367.1:0-1913 GCA_049509315.1 Sedimentisphaerales bacterium
GACAAGGTCGGCCTGGTCGTTGATTGCCTCTTCGAACAGCCCCGAGAACCGCCTGGCGACCTCCGCCTTATAAGCGCTTTGTCCGCATAATCTTGCCATAGTGGCCAACAGGTCTCCCCGGAGCTCCGATTTATTGGCGTCGCCTGCCTGTAGTGTCTTGTTGTATCTTTCAACTAACAGGTTGAGGTATTTATTCGCGCCCTCATCTGAAAGCCCGCCCGGCTCTAACAATTTCCTCATTACTTCCGCGCCTTTATGCGCCTTTTTCGCGTCGTCGTCATTAAGATAGCCGGCCGCCCATTCGAGCGTCTGCATTCGTAATTCAGGCGTAATCTGGGCGCCTGAAGTGGGAACCAGCGCATACTGGCAGGCCGCCCCCAGCGCCACAAACAGCTCTAACCGGACTTCCTCGTCTTTTTCCGCGCCAAGCTGCTGTGCCAGCCGTTCCGGCGAGCTAATCTCGCCCGTCAACAACTCTAACAATTTGGCCGAGGCGAGGCGCACGTCCCTGTTTTCATCGGAAATCAGCTTGAGCAGGACAGGCCCGATTTCCGCGGGCAGCTTTGATTGTGAGCCGATTCGCCATTGAGCGGTCTTGTCCAAAGCCCACAGCCGGACGACCGTTTCGGTGCCGGCCAACTGCTCGGCTAACATTTTCCCCCGCTGACTATCATCGCTGAGGCCGGCGTAGAGCTTGTCGAGCGAAGCCAAATACAGCTTTCGCCAAAGGTCTCGCTCCTTTTCCAGCACGCCGACACGGCCCTCCTGCCGGACCAGCCAGTCCCGCTGAAAACGCTCCATACCCCTCGTTCGCAGCTCGTTTAAAATCTGCGCTCTGCCCCTGGCGCCCCTGCTTATAGGGATTCCTATCGAGCGAAGCGCTTCTTCTGCGGCCTGTGCAACCTGCGTATCCTTATCGTCAACAAGCTCGGCAAGCCGGGTTATCGCCCGGACGTCGAGCTGCATTTTCATTGCGTATATCACGTTTATTCTCGCCTTTGCCACAAGCGCCGCATCTCTGGCCATCGGCTCAAGAACGTCTGCTATTTCGTCATATTCGTAAAGCAGCGCCGCCTCTGCCGCGAATTTGGCCGTAGCGGCGTCTTCGGTTTTCAGAACATCGGAAAGGGGAACAATAAAATCCTTCTTGTCTTTTATAACCCTCCTTGTTTCCCTGCTTACCACAAGCGCCCTGCATACGGCGATTTTTGCCGGCTTATTTTCCGCCTGTTCGAGCGTATCAATCAGAATCTGTCTTGCCCGTGGATTATCATTGAAAAGCATTACCATTGCGGCATCTAAGCGAATCTCGTCGGTAGCGCCCCGCAGCAGCGCCTCCAGATTGATTTTTAGCTGGGTCTCAGCATCCGTTACGGGCGCTGCCCCCGCAGCCGAAACAACCTCTTCCTGCTTTAATGCCTCCTGCTGACATCCAGATATAAAAGCGAAAGTCAAAACCGCAAGTATAAGCAAAACTGAAATATCCAGCCGTCGAATCGTCATCGCCACCGCCCTATTCATAATCCGCTTGTCATACCTGCGAAAGCAGGTATCCAGATGCTCATATATTGAAATGGATTCCCGCTTTCGCGGGAATGACACTTATACATTATTTTATTAAATTACGATAATAACGCAGTTTAACCGAACCCGTCAATCTTCAATTCTTCAAAAAACCTTTAAAACCCGACCTGAACAGTAGAACAGTCGAGCAGTTGACCGCAGTTGAGCGGAACGTTTTTTCTACTGTTCAACTGTTCATCTGCTCAACTGCTCAACTGCTCTGTCGGCTAAAAGCCGACTTACGGCCGGGGATGAAATTTTCTGTGAATCGTCCGCAGCCGTTCCTGGTCAACGTGCGTGTAAATTTGTGTCGTCGAAATATCCACGTGTCCCAACATCTCCTGAACGCT
>JBELAA010000368.1:0-1557 GCA_049509315.1 Sedimentisphaerales bacterium
GTTTTGCGGGCAGGCCGTCAAACAAAGGCCGCAACCCTTGCAACGCTCACTATCAATTATAATTTTTCCTGCCATTTATGCGCCCGAAGAATGGGTAAAGGAGCATTATACAGTAAGGGGTAATTGCTGTCCAGCAAAATGCCTATTTTAACAATTTAAGAACTTAAGACATTATTTTTACATACGTTTTTTTCTGGATTTACCGGGACGCCGGTGGTAGATTACTGCTGTTTGCCGAACTGTAGAAAAGCCGGTGAGCAGGGAAATCCGCCACAGGCGGATAAATTATGAAAGACATACAGGCAAATTCACAAAAGGACAGGGAAGGAACCGCAGGCGACGCCGCCCAAAAAACGTCGCCGCTATCCCATTTCAAGAGAGACCTTGTGCCCCTCGACGAATACGCAGCCAGAGAGGGCATTTCCAGCGATATAGTCGAGCAGCAGGGACAGTTAGGCGTCATCCAGATAAGAAAATTCAAAGGGCAGAAATTCGTTGTTGACGTTGACCCCGAGCAATTGAGCCAATTCGAAGCCCCCGAAGCCGAGGAAATTGTCCCCGGCGCACGGGCATCAAAGCAGCGCCTGACAACCGCATCAAAACTTGTTACGGCTGGCCTTACCGCGGGGCTTATCATTATCATCGTAGGCGTCTTCTGGTTTTACTTAGACGCCAAAACCCGGCTTGACGACCTGACCGCCGAACATACTGCGCTTCAGACCGCATACAACAACCTGACAAGCTCGACCGGTGACTTAAAAGCGACGCAGGATGAGCTTGTCGGCTCGAAAGTGCGCCTCTCTCAAATCCAGAACCGCATTGCGCAATCGAAAACCGAACTGGAAAAAATTCAGGCGGGCCTGAATAAATCGAGACAGGACCTCGATACGATTCAGTCGGAATTGACGGCAATTCAGGGGCAGGTATCGCTGTCTAAAGTCGAGCTGGAAAGCACCCGCAATGTCCTCAACGACAGCAAGAATGATTTAGATACGCTTTACAACCAAAACACCCAGGCGGCAAAACAACAATAATGCAAAAAGCAAAATGTAAAATGCAAAAATAATGAAGAAGACCAAAATTGAATTGGTCTTTGTCCGCAATTTTACATTTTGATTTTTAATGTTTGATTTGTTTAAGCAGTTTCCAGCCAGCGGGCAGGACGGCAGCGGCGAGTGCTATTTTCAAAATATCCCCCGGAATAAAAGAGGCGACCCCCGCGATAAACGCCGTTCTCACATCTGCCAGTAACAGCGTAAGCCATACAAAGCCGAACGCGAGCAATACCGCGTCGCCGATAAGCATTGCCGTAACGGTTGTCGTTACGTGCCTGTCCCAGCCCAATTCCGCCAACCGGCCGACCAGATAAGCCGCAACAACAAAACCGACCAGGTAACCGCCCGTCGGCCCGAATAACGCCGCTACGCCGGTTACAGATGTGAAAACCGGCAGCCCCAAAACGCCCTCGACAAGATACGTCAGCATCGTCAGCCCGCCCCTGTATGAGCCGAATAGCGCCCCAAGCATCAGCACAACAAACGTCTGTCCCGTAACAGG
>JBELAA010000369.1:0-1553 GCA_049509315.1 Sedimentisphaerales bacterium
ATTGATGTAAATAATGGCGGGGGTAGTGTTTGACGATATTAGTTTATGGTTGAAATAGGGTCTGATACGGAACTAAAAAATAAAGCTGCGCATCAACCGGCTTTCCAGTCCTCACCCAGTAAACTGCTGAAATATCGCAGGCCGTTGATTGTCTTGGCACACATTATAATGTTCACAGTGTCGCTGCTGATGTCGTTTCTGGTGGCGTCGAATATGCAAATCCGGGAGGAATGGCTCGTCAGGCAGTATCCCGCGATTCTTTTATTATTTATTGTCGTCAAGCTGGTAATTTTTGGTTTTTTCAGACAATATCGAGGCTGGTGGCGATACGTGGGAATATCCGATTTGACGGGTATTGTTCAGGCGTCTCTTGCCAGCACACTGGTCGTTTTCGGCCTGTGGGTGGGCGGCCTTTATATCGACGTCCTGCGAAGAGGTATGCCGGACATATTTAACATAAGCCAGGCGGTATTCGTGGTGGATATGTTCTGCACCATACTGCTCCTGGCGGGTCTGCGTATGGCCATCCGGCTTTACTACGAGGAATTTCGCACGGTAGAGGCAGGCCGGCTGAAACGGTTTTTAATCGTAGGCGCGGGCAATACCGGCGAATCGCTTCTGCGCGAAATTCATCGTATGCAGGTATCTGAGTATGAAGTGGTCGGCTTCATCGACGACGACCTCTCCAAACAGGGTATCAGGATACACGATATTCCCGTTCTGGGGACCGTCGAGCGGCTTCCCGAAATCTGCAAAGAAAAAAATATCGAGGAAGTTGCAATCGCGATGCCTTCCGCGACCGTGCCCCAGCGAAGACGGGTTATTCAGGTCTGCCAGGGAACAAAGGTTCGTTTCCTGACGGTGCCGTCGATGACCGATATCGCATCGGGCAGGTTCCGCGTTTCGCAAGTACGTGACGTCAGCATCAACGACCTTCTCGGAAGAGAGGCGGTCCAGCTCGATACAGAGGCGGTAGAGCAATTCATCAAAGACAAGATAATTCTGGTAACAGGCGCAGGCGGCTCAATCGGCGCTGAGATGTGCAGACAGATATGCTATTATAAGCCGAAACTGCTTTTATTAGTCGAGCAGGCGGAAAATCCTCTTTTTTATATCGAACGCGAGCTTCGCGAGAGATGGCCCGGTATCCCGCTTATAGCTGTTATATGTGATATAATGGATCGTTCCCGCGTTGAAAGCATTTTCGAAAAATACAGACCGGAGATTATCATTCACGCCGCAGCACACAAGCACGTTCCCCTGATGGAGCTTAACCCCGGCGAAGCGATAAAAAACAACGTCGTCGGGTCGCAGACGGTGGCCGACGCCGCAGACAAATTCGGCGCAAACAATTTCGTTATGATTAGCACCGACAAGGCCGTAAACCCGACAAGCGTAATGGGCTCATCGAAGCGCGTCGCTGAAATGTATATCCAGGATTTGAACCGGACAAGCAAAACGCATTTCGTAACCGTCCGGTTCGGCAACGTCCTGGGCTCGGAGGGGTCGGTCGTCCCGATTTTCAAAAAACAAATTGCCAATGGCGGCCCCGT
>JBELAA010000037.1:0-12813 GCA_049509315.1 Sedimentisphaerales bacterium
GGCGGCTTTTTCTACCCGACCGAGCCGATTGCCTTGCGCAAAGAATTAAAACAGGAAATCACCACACAGCTCGCCCGCGACCGCTGGCCGACCTGGTTTGCCGTCCCGGATGAGTTTATGTATCAGGAAAAACGCCAGCAACTTCTCGACCAGTTCGATTTCTTCATTAAAAGACGCCCCAAAAGCAGGCGAATGCCGATTGCCCTGTATTACAAGGCGATTCTAAACGAATACAGTCCCGATTCCCGAACGCTCGACGAAAAAGAAACGCTTCATTTCTACGGCGATTATCCTTTCGAGCGTTCCCGCGAAATCTGGTTCCAGTTGTATAGCCGGTTCGGCAACAGCCCCGAATCGCTCGAAGCACGCTGGCGAATCGCTATGCACTGGGCGGGCCAGGAACGGTTCGTTCAGGCCGAAGCCCTGACAGCCGACGCATTGACCCCGCTTAACGCGAAATTGAAATCGCTCGAAACCGACCAGCCGACGGATGATTCGATTTTCGGTCTGTTCCGCCCGCCCCCCGATTCGGTAATGACCGTTTCAAAACTTACCGAGCTGCAAAGGAAATTCAACCAGTTGCACGTCCTTATCAGCGCCGACAATCGCCTCGATAAACCCGATTCCATAAGACGGCTGGCAAAATTCGTTATGCTTAACCCATACAGCCCCGATTACAGCAGCCGGCTGGATGAATTGTTAAGCCAAATGGGCAAAAACGACCCCCTGCGAGACAACGTCCTGCTCGCCCAGGTAAAACTCATCGCCGACGACCAGTTACGCGCACAGCGATTGGGAGAGCTGTTTAAGCAGTATCAGAATACCGACGGCGGAATGCTCGCACTTTACGAGCTTTCGCTTCTCAAGATTCAATTCTGGCGCCAGCAGGATGACTCGAATATCGACGCCAAGAAACAATACCTGACTGACGCACGGGCGATGCTCAGCACCTTTTTGCGAATGTATCCCGCCAGCTTTTGCACCGAGCAGGTCAAAAAAAATCTCGATAGCTTGCCCGCGCCGGAATAAATGCATCCTGGTTCATTAACGAATTCGGAATCGGTGGTAGCAGTTTAACCTCGGCTGCAATGAATAATCGCAGGCCCGCTAATTGATTTTTTTCCCGATTTTGCTATAATATAACACAGACACAAAGCATTCGAATTTATAGTGGTGATTCAATGAGTAAAGCGGACGAGGGTAAAATACTGCTGATTGGCAATCCATCGGATGCGTTTTCAGACGCACAATCGGCTGAAAATCTGCCGTTAGGCGTCTGCACCGACCTTTCAGATGGTATTGACAAGGCCTCAGCCGAACAGCCGGCGACAATCGTGCTCGTTATGGCCAACATCCCTCCTCGCCGTCTGCGGGAAACCATCGCTACCCTGCACAATAACACCAACGCCAAAATCCTGCTTCTTGCAAGAATGTCCGAAGAGCCGCTGGCAATAGAATTGTTACGCTCCTCCAAAAACGGGGTCGGCCTGGCAGACGACTATATAATCTGCCCCATTCGAATCGACAAGTTCAGTGAAATAATTCTCGGTAGCCCGGCAATCCGGGAATATAAGGAGCCGACTGTTTCAGAAACTGCTCTCGAAACGCGAATACGTCATCTCGAAAAACTCGCCACCGAGGACGATTTAACCGGCTTGAAAAACAGAAGATACACACGTGAGTTCGCAAGGCAAATCATCGAGCGGGCAAAAAAGACCGGCGGGCGCGTAACGGTGCTTATTTTCGATATCGACGACCTCAAGCATTATAACGACGTTTACGGCCACACTGCCGGCGATGAGGTTTTGAAAATGGCAGCCGTCCTGATACAACGCTGCTGTCGCAAGCACGATATGGTCGGCCGACTGGGCGGCGACGAATTCGCGGCCATTTTCTGGGACGACCCCAAATCCCCCCCGCCGCCTGCCGGAAGTGAGAGACGAAAATCGGCCGGCGAACACCCCAACGAAGCCATACTCATTGCCAAGCGTTTCCGCAGAGAGCTTGAGAAAACCGATTTGAAGCTCGAAAGCCCCAACGGCCACGAAACCCTGACCATCAGCGGCGGATTAGCCACCCTCAACAGGGACGGCTACACCCCAGATGAGCTTTTCGAAAAAGCCGACCAGGCACTCCTCGAAGCCAAACGCAGCGGCAAAAACCGCGTCTATTTAGTCGGCCGACCCCAAAACGACATCGATAAAATCGATTAACCCCCGTTGTGAAAAAATATTGTTGAGCCACAGATTCCACGGATTGACACAGATTTGTTTTTGACGCTGATTGCGCAGGTTTCGTTGTTTCTTAGACACTGATGGCCGCAGCGACCACACGGATTAACGCAGATTTACACGGAGCCTCGCCCCCTAAAGGGGACAGTATTTATTTGCTTACCAGGAGCGACCGGTAGCTCGATTAACATCTGCTGTCTCATTGAAATCGGCAAAACGGATGCCGAACGGTATGGAAGCCGACGCAGCGTCAATCGCGTCGGCGCCATTTACCGATAACTTAAACGCCGCCTTGTCCGTATCTACCATTGCCGTAACAACGCCTGTGTTGCCGTTGGCGTCGGCAGCAACTTTACTGCATTTAAACAGATGCCCTGTCCTGTAGGCCTTAAAGCTCTTCGGCGGCACACTGAACAACTGTTGGCCCCAGACAAAGTTGACATCCACATTGCACAGGTTGACATCTGTGTCTATCACGGCAATATCTCCCGTAACGGACAACGTGTCAGATGACGCTTTTGTGCTGTTATGCCTGGCCTTTGACTTGTTTACAACAAGAATGTCTCTATACGTCCTCATAAGCCGCGTCGGGATCAACTTATTTTTTCCATTAACTATCGGCTCATTCGCATCGCCCGATGGGACGATATCGCTGCTCAGCGATAATTGCAGCCGCAGCAGGCAACTCAATCCTGTCAGGTTGACATTTTGCGCTTTTATTGAAAACAGTTTTCTGTTAAAATCTACAGTCAATGATGTAATTGCCCCACTCCTGCCATTCGGAATCTTACGCGTGTATTTGAACTTGCCGTTCACTACTCGAGAGTAAATAATTTCTCTATAAATAGACGCATTATCGGCCAGCGATATGATGTTGATGTCTATGTGATTTACTTCGTTTAAATTAAGCTGTGCCGGACACTCAAATTTTCCAGATATTGAGAAGGCGTCCTGCTTCTGTGTTTTGCCCGCAGTAACTGTGCATTTGGTAATGGCGATATTATACTTTTTCAGGCCAAGGGAATGCCAGAGGCCGGCTGATATTGAACTAAAGTCCTTATTTGGCTCCGGCACATTGCATTGCCCTGTTCCGTTCGACCCCCAGGCCACAATCGAGCCATCTCGTTTCAGGCCAAGCGAATTATGCCCGCAGGCCGAGATGGCCACAAAATCCGTATTGGGTAATGGTACGTCGCATTGACCGCTATCGTTGTTTCCCCATGCCGCTATCGAGCCGTCGGTTTTCAGACCAAGCGAATGATACACGCCGGCGGTGATTGAACTAAAACCCGCATTGGGTTCCGGCACATCGCATTGACCAGACCAGTTGCCTCCCCAGGCCACAATCGAGCCATCTTGTTTAAGGCCAAGCGAATGATACTCGCCGGCGGCGATTGAACTAAAACCCGTATTGGGCTGGGGCACATTACATTCACCAAAATAGTTCGATCCCCAGGCAACAATCGAACCATCTTGTTTAAGGCCAAGTGAGTGTGCCCCACCGGCCTCGATGGCCACAAAATCCGTATTGGGCGACGGCACATTGCATTCACCGTACTCATTGTATCCCCAGGCCACAATCGAGCCATCTTGTTTAAGGCCAAGTGAGTGTGCCCCACCGGCCTCGATGGCCACAAAATCCGTATTGATCGACGGCACATTGCATTCACCGTGCTCATTGTATCCCCAGGCCACAATCGAACCGTCGGACTTCAGACCAAGCGAGTGGTACGAACCGGCAGCAATGGCTATAAAACCAGCATTGGGCTCTGGCACATTGCATTGGCCATCCCCGTTGCCACCCCACCCCCAAATTTCTCCCCCGGCATATGCCAGCTTTGGGAATACAAAAGTGGGAATGACCTTAGCCTTAATAGTGCAACTATAATAATAACCGTCGTATGCACACTGACTGACGTCCCCATGCAGAAACGCGGTATTGCCATCAAAATCTCCCGATAAATAATTATCACAGGTGCTGCAGATACTACAAGGGCTGGACAGGTAAACAGTTCCAAGATTGAACGTTCCTTTGAGTGAACTCCAGTCAAAAAGCGAATAGAAGGATTTGCCAAATGAAATACTAATATTTTCCAAATTCGCTTGGCCGGTGTTCGAATCAATAATTAGTTTAAACCTGCCTTCGAGCGATAAATGTCCTACTCCATTGCCGGTAATACCTCCGCTGGTATCCGCCCCTCCTGAAGTAATATCCAGCATATACGAAATAACGCTACCATGGGAACGTGTCTGCAGAACGATAACGATAAGCGATAAAAGCCAAAGCAACGTAATCTTTTTCATTAAACAATCCTTCCTTCTCTTCGCTAACGGTTTATAAGCTCTCCCGAATACGGCGTATATTATGCCATTTGCCTTTTGCGTTGGTTCGCATCGTATTTACCTCCTGATAAATTTCGATTCCCACACTATTCTCCTTCTTTGCCCCCAGCCAAAGGCGATTTCATTATACCCTTTCGCCGGAGACAATCAAGGAAAAAAATGCCTGAGAAGAAACTACGGCCACTCATCGTTTTTTCCCTCGTGCCACCCCCTGAGACAAACCATTCTCAAAAGGCAGAAACAATTATAGAATCCTGTTTGTCGCCTGCAAATAATAATATGCACTGCATTTCACGGCGTAGATTTTGTTTCCCCGCCGACGAGGCCTTTACCGTTTTTCTCATCGAGTTGCAGGCGGGGTTTAACACCTTTGATTCGTTTCTGGACAATCTTGATGTGTTCGGCTGGAGGAATATTTTCAGGCATCGTGCCGCCTATGCGTTTTATGGCGTCCCGAACTTCTTTGCCGACCTTGTTGTGGGTCACAATGGCTTGCTCCTGGCCTTTGACATTCTGTTTTTGCAGTTTCTCGCGTGCCTGTGTCATTCGGAACTGATTGGCCGCTAATTCAGTTGCGTTCATCCGGTCCATCAGGTTTTCCCGTTTCTCGATGCCCTTGCGTTTTTTGATATCCTCGACGCCCCTGCCGTCATAAAGCCCCTTATAACCCGCATCGTGAAAAACACCGAACATCTTATCTTGAACCCCTGCGTCACGGGCAGCGCCGGATAACGCACGGAAATCCTCCGACGCCTGTTTTCTCATCTCAAGCCGTTCCATATCAGCCGCGAGGTTATCTGATACCTCCTGCCTGCGGGTCTGCACCGCGAAATACTTCTGGGCGTTGGCAATCTCCGGCTTTCGCGGGTCGCCGTTTTGTGCAATTAAGTAACACGCGAAACGAGAAAGTTGATAATCATCCACTTCCTGAATAGCTCCTTTGCCTCCGGTTATCGGTTTGCGCGCGCGCGCAAAGTGATGCCCCGGGTCATTACCTGACTTTTCACAGGACGTTATTGCCTTTGTTATGGAATTCTCAAAACTTCGCCAGTGGTTATAACCCAGCATCGGCTGCAAATCCCTCGCGCTCCAGTATTCAGCGCCGAACTGATTTATTTGCTTGAGTTCCTCAAACGACTTCGGCCTGCGGGCCAAGCCATTCTCACTCATATTGACTCCTCTTAAGTTTTTTCACCCTGCCATAATTTTTTACCCCGCCTGCCTGCACTCGCATGCCTGCCCTCGAAAGTCGTGGTCGGGGGTCGTTGGCGGGCGGCCCCGTCATCCGTAATCGGGGCTGAGACAGACAATTCTCAAAAGGCATAAATGACATTATAGAGTCCTGTTTGTCGCCTGCTTTTGAATCAGTGTAAATCCCGTGTGAATCCGTGTCCAATACTTTTTTCTTCCAAAATCCTCGTCGGAAAAGCGCCAATCGCAGGATGGCAAAAATCGAAATCTCAAAAATGATGTAACTTCAGTATTATCAATTTGTTATGAATCTAAATTCATAAGAAAAATGAGCTGTTTTCCGGGGGCATTTTTGGTTAGAAAAGGCAGTCATTTTTGACGTAAGTGCAGGCGGGGCAAGGGTTTAATTCTGGACTAATACAGTTGTTTAATACAGTTGTTGGTCAAAAGCGCGCAAGCGCTTTTTTGGATTTTCCATTTTTCTGAAAATTTTTTTTATTCCTTACGGCATAAGGACTTAAGTGCATTTCGAGGCCTTCCAAAAACTGTTTTTTTGGTCAAAAGCGCGCAAGTTCGCGCCATAGGATAGAGGGACGCGTAGACCGGAACTTGTTGCTCGGGACTCGTGACTCGTAAAGAGATGTCGGATGACAGAGGACGGAAGACAGATGGCAAAAAAGGAGGAGATAAAATGACAAGTATTGAAATAAGGATTCCCGTTTGGCTCGACTTTATCTGTGTTCTGCCAATCTTGTATTATCGACTGCTCCGTTTCGGCTACACCTTCCGCCGCATTTACCTCGGCGACGGTGAATCAGTTATCCTTGATTTACAGGACTACTATCGCCTCAGAGGTTTCAAATGGTTCCTCAGCGGAAACAAAACTAATTTATATGCCAGCAGAACCTACAAAATCGGCTCTAAGAAAGTAACAATAAAATCTATGCACCGCGATATTACCAATGCCCCCAAGGGTCTTATCGTTGACCATATAAACGGAAACGGCCTTGACAATCGCAGGATAAATTTGCGCCTCGCCACTCATCAGCAAAATAAGTGCAACTCTCGAAAAAAAGCCGGCTGTTCGTCGAAGTACCGGGGCATAAGCTGGAGCAAACGCAGCAATCTATGGAGAGCAAAATTACAATACAAGGGAAAATGTGTTCTTCTTAAATTGTTCAATTCCGAAATCGAAGCCGCAAAGGCATACGACGAAGCGGCGAAAAAGTATCACGGCATCTTCTCCCGCCTGAATTTCCCGCAGCAAAACAATGATTCATTTTCTTTGTTCAATGTTCGACGTTCAATGTTGAATGTTCGATGTTTGTTACCCAATCTCTTCTTCGTCATTGCGAGCCCCTTTGGGGCGAAGCAATCTCTCTTTTCAATCGAAAATTGGCATTTGGAAATTGGAAATCTTTGGTCTTGGATATTGCATCTTCGGTCTTACCTGTCCTCTGAACGCTGTACGCTGAACGCTAACAACTATCGAGAATCCAGTATCGAGTATCCAGCAAGAAATACCCTTGCCTTAAAGCGGTTTTTCTGTAAAATTTCAAGATTATTGGTGTCTCACTTGAAAAAACGCTATGAAAAGGAGCAAGCAATGGCTGATTACTCTGTAAGTCCAAGCGGCGAAAAATACCCCATCCCAATGAAAGAGGACTATGCGCAGGAGCTAAAACGCGTCGAATCATCAGTTTCCTCGGCCCGCAAAGAGGGTAAGGAAATCGTCGTCGTTATGGGCGTCGGCTTCGTCGGTGCGGTTATGGCGGCGATAATCGCCGACACGGTTGATAAGAAGACGGGTAAGCCCGGCAAATTCGTCATCGGCTGTCAGAGACCCAGCACTCGAAGCTACTGGAAAATCCCGATGCTCAACGAGGGTTTGTCGCCGGTGAAAGCGGAAGACCCGGAAGTTGACCCGATGATAAAGCGGTGCGTCCTCGAAAAGAAAACGCTCATCGCGACATATAACAGCGACTGCCTGAAATTAGCTGACTGCGTGGTAGTCGATGTCCAGTGCGATTACAGCAAGAAGGAATTGGGCAATATGCGGACGGGCTCAGTTGAAATGGCGGCGCTGGAGGCGACGATGAAAACAATCGCCGACAGGGTCCCCGCTAATTGCCTTACGCTGATTGAAACGACGGTCGCGCCGGGAACGACTGAGTTTATCGCCTGGCCGATTATGAAAAAAGCGTTCGAAACGCGGGGAATCAAAACAGAACCCCTGCTGTCGCACAGTTTCGAGCGGGTTATGCCGGGAAGAAATTATGTTTCGTCGATTCGCGATTTTTGGAGGGTTTGCTCGGGCTGCAACGCCGAGGCGAGAAAGCGGGTCGAGAAATTCCTGCGGGAGGTTTTGAATACCGAGCAATTTCCGCTGACGGTTATGGACAGGCCCATCGAATCGGAAACGACCAAAATCGTGGAAAACTCATTTCGCGCGACGACGCTTGCGTTTCTCGATGAGTGGAGCATTTTCGCGGAGCGAAACGGCGTTGACCTTATCAAGGTCGTCAACGCAATCAGGATGAGGCCTACGCACAACAATATGATTTTCCCGGGGCCTGGTATCGGCGGCTACTGCCTGCCCAAAGATGGCGGACTGGGCTATTGGGCGTATAAGCACATACTCGGCTTTGAGGACGATATTTTCAGGATGTCAACCATTGCAATCGATATAAACGATACCCGTGGGCTGCACGTCGCGGAACTGACCCGCGATGCCCTGCGGAATATGGGTAAGCAGACCGCCGGCGCAAAAGTCCTCCTGTGCGGCGCGAGCTATCGGCAGGATGTGGGCGATACCCGTTACAGCGGCTCAGAAATCGTCGTCCGCAAGCTCACTGAAATGGGCGCCGATATGGCCATCCATGATCCCTATGTTTCACACTGGTATGAACTTGAGCAACAGGACAGTTACCCGGCGCCGGGGCATTCGTGGTCGAGATTTTTCCGCAACCAAGAGGATTTGGTCAAAATCCGCGTCCAGAACGACCTGCCATCGGCACTGCAAGGCGTGGCGGCGGTGATTTTTGCCGTTCCGCATAAGTCATATTTAAACCTTGAGCCGAAAAAGATTGTGGAATGGGCCGGCGCACCGGTAGCGGTGGTTGACTGCTTCGGCATACTCAACGATGAGCAGATTCAGGCCTATTTCAGGATGGGCTGCGAAGTCAAGGGACTGGGCAGAGGACATATACAGCGGATTAAAGACCAGATGCGAAAAGCGAAAAGCTAAATCCGGAAAAATGACAGAGACGCTAAAGAAGCACCAGTTACTTCTGATTTGCCTGACCCTGACAGTCGCGACACTCATCGCATACGAGCCGATACGACACAATGATTTCGTCGAGTATGACGACTACAAATACATTACCGAAAATCCGAATGTTCAAACCGGGCTGACGCAAGAATCAATTAACTGGGCATTCACCAGTTTTCATGCATCCAACTGGCATCCGCTGACGTGGCTGAGCCATATGCTGGATTATCAGCTCTACGGGCTTAAGCCGATGGGGCATCATATAACCAATCTGCTTTTGCATATCGCAAACACGCTGCTTTTATTTTGGCTATTACAAAAGATGACGGGTTCGACACCTTCGACAAGCTCCCCCGACGACGGCATTCGAGAGCAGGCAAGCTCACTGCAGGCAGGTGCAATCTGGAAAAGTGCATTTGTAGCCGCGGCATTTGCGTTGCATCCGGTGCATGTCGAATCGGTGGCATGGGCGGCAGAACGCAAAGACGTTTTGAGCACATTTTTCTGGATGCTGACGATACTGGCCTATGTGCGTTATATCGAGAAGCCAGGCATTGACAGATATATTCTTATTATACTTGCATTTGCGATGGGATTGATGAGCAAGCCGATGGTTGTAACGCTGCCGTTTGTGCTTTTAGTCCTGGACTACTGGCCGCTGGAAAGAATTGGAAGACAGATGACAGATGACGGAGGACAGCAAAAGAAAACCATAAGACGGTTAATAATTGAGAAGATACCCTTGTTTGCGATGTCGGCAGCATCGTGTGTAATCACATTTATCGCACAAAAAAGCGGAGGGACAATGCCAAATTTGACGGCCTGGCCCTGGTACGCCCGTGTAGTAAACGCACTGGGAACTTATTTTAATTACATGGTGAAAATATTATACCCGACGAAACTTGGGGTTTTATATCCTTTCGAGGGACATCTTTCCATACAGGCAGCACTGGTTACGATACTTGGCGCGGCGTTAATACTTTATTACTGGGGACGCGGCAGGCGGTGGCTGGTGGCTGGGCTTTTATGGTATCTGGGGACATTAGTTCCGGTAATAGGATTAGTGCAGGTAGGCGCCCAGAGGATGGCCGACCGATATACTTATATCCCATCGATAGGTATTTTCATTATCATATCATGGGGCATGGAGGAAATAGTTTCAGGGACACCGGCGATTCGTTATAAAAAGATTGCTTTGGCATCAATCGCGGCTGCGGTAACTATCGCAATGATATTTCTGACGAGGACTCAGGTCGGTTACTGGCAGGACAGCGGCAAATTATTCAAACGGACCATCGACGTAACCAAAAACAATTGTTCTATGTTTGTATATTACGGCAATTACCTTTACTCGCATGGAAGACATGAGGAAGGAATGCAGTTTATTACGGAGGCCAGTCGTCTTTGTCCGGATGATTTGCTCATACGGCATAACATGTGTACGGTGCTTTTGGAACAAAACAAAACCGACGAAGCAATAGATTACTTAACCGAGACGCTGAAAAAGGCAAGGAACTGGCCTGAAGCGTATAAACTTTACTGCATGCTCGGGCTGGCATACGAGCGAAAAGGTGAACTTTCTGCTGCACAGACGAATTACAAGAAGGCATTAGAGCTAAAATCCGACTATACACCCGCACAGAATGGTCTGGCGTCAGTGCTGGCAAAACGAAGACAGAGGACGGAAGGCAGATGACAGGTGACCAAGAACAAAAGTGGACATTACTTCTAATAAGTGCGGGACTTGTGATAGCGACGATTATTGCATACGAGCCGGTCAGGCACAATGATTTTGTCGGGTATGACGACCCCGCATACATAACCGAAAATCCCAATATAACATCAGGTCTGACGCTGCAATCATTAAAACAGGCGTTTACCAGCCCGCATGTTTATATGTGGCATCCGCTGACGACATTAAGTCATATGCTGGATTGTCAGCTTTTCGGACTGAACCCGATGGGGCATCATTTTGTCAGCGTGCTTTTTCATACTCTCAACGCCCTGCTGCTTTTCTGGATTCTCGTAAAAATTACGGGGGCAATTTGGCCAAGCTCGTTTGTAGCGGCGGTATTTGCGCTACATCCCTTACAAGTAGAATCGGTTGCCTGGGCGGCGGAACGTAAAACAGTATTGAGCGGGTTGTTCTGGTTTTTAACAATAGCGGTTTATATCTGGTACACGAAAAAGCCGGGTATCGGCCGATATATATGGGTTTTTCTAATATACGGCCTGTGTATTATGACCAAGCCGGTGGTGGTTACACTGCCGATTGTGCTTTTGCTGCTGGATTACTGGCCTTTGAACCGATTCACCGCGGAGACCGCAGAGAAGAAAAATATAATTAAAAAATTGATAGTAGAGAAGATTCCACTGTTTGCGCTGTCGGCTTTTCTGGGAATAATAACTTTCGCAACTCAGCAGCAAGGTGGAGCCGTCGCGCCCCTGGAGAATTTTCCGGTGCATATACGGATAATCGACGCGATGGGAAATTACTTTAACTACATTGTAAAAATGCTTTGTCCCAGAGACCTCGCGGTTTTGTATCCGATTCCGCGTCCTTTGCAAATGACGCCGAGCATAATTGCGCTGGCGATTATGAGCGCGGTTGTGCTTCCTGTTTTATGGCTGCTGGGACGAAAGAAGCGCTGGTTTGTCGCCGGGTTTTTATGGTATCTTGTGACGCTGGCGCCGATGATAGGGATAGTGCAGGCGGGGATACAGATTATGGCGGACCGATACGCATATTTGTCGATAATAGGTATCTTCATCATTATAGCGTGGGGCACGGAAGAAATTTTACGAAAGACGCACCATTCGAGAATAATACCGGCATCGGCCGTCGCAATACTGGTTGTTCTGGTAATTGCGACACGAATTCAGACGGCTATGTGGAAAGACACTCCCACCTTGTTCAGGGAGACCATCGCCGCTACAAAGAACAACTACATTATGTACAATAACTTCGGAGAGTATCTTTGCGGTCACGGCCGTCCCGATGAGGGACTTTTGCATTTTCAGGAAGCCGTTCGCATCTGGCCGGGATACCCGCAGGCAAGGATAAATTTTTGCCATACACTTTTGATTTTGAACAGGATAGACGAAGCCATTGACTGTTATAATAAGGCGATAGAGGAACGAAACGAATGGCAGGGAATGTATGAAATATACCAGGGCCTCGGGTGGGCATACGAGCAAAAAGATAACCTCTCTCTGGCAGAAACCAATTACAGAAAGGCATTAGAGCTAAAGCCCGATTACACGCCTGCACAGGACGGCCTTGCGTCGGTGCTTGCAAAACGAAGACAAAGAAACATTGAACGTCCAATGTTGAACATCGAACATTGAACAAAGAATGCAGAACACAGAACGAAAGACAGAGGACAGAGGACGGAAGACGGAAGACCGATGACCCGGCTTCACCTGACGGCTACGCCGAAACAGACAAATGACAAATAGGAACAAACAATTATTATCGATAAGTGCAGGACTGGTGTTGGCGACGCTAATTGCATACGAGCCGGTGCGCCACAACGGACTTGTCGGCTACGACGATGACGGATATATAACGAAAAACTACGACGTGCAGAGCGGAATAACGCAACAGTCGGTTAGATGGGCGTTTACCAATTTAAACGCGGCCAACTGGCATCCGCTAACGTGGCTTAGTCATATAGTGGATTGTCAGCTTTTCGGACTGAACCCGATGGGGCATCATTTTGTCAGCGTGCTTTTTCATATTTTCAATGCGCTGCTGCTTTTTTGGATTCTTGTAAA
>JBELAA010000370.1:0-2784 GCA_049509315.1 Sedimentisphaerales bacterium
CTTGAGCACGAATAGCAGACTGAGCCGGATGCTGTCAGACAGCGGAGAAAGTATGCTTATGAAATAAAACGGAAGAAATGAATCATAACCGTTGACAACTGACCTCATAGCAGCCCCCCGATTTACGTAGCGCAGCGTAGCCTTGCGAAGCCCCGCAGACGTTTGAATTTTCCATAGGAAAATTCTTGCGGGGGTGGTGAAAAATTTCTGTGTCTTTTGTGCCTTTCCTGTCCTCGATTGTTGCTTCTCTGGTACTACTGTCGGGGATCGTGGCCAATTAAAAACTCTGTGACCTCTGTGTCCTCTGCGAAGCCCCTGCGCCGTATTTTCCGTTTTGCGGAAAATGTTGCGGGGGTGGCTAAATATCTCTGTGGCTGAAATTCTCCAGGCAAATCCCCGCGACGTGTTTAAGCCGGCTCAGACCCGGCCGGAGAATTGGCGAGTTAGCAAATCGATTTTGGAACTGGTCTTCGGTGAGATTCAAAATATCGTTGAGGTTCAGTTGCGCCCTGTCGGGATAATAAGCAAATTGCGAGTTGGAACAGGACGGGGCTCTTTGCTGATATGGGCAGGCCAGGAGACATTCCGAACAGCCGAAAAGTCGCCTGCCGATTTTGGGGGCCAAATCGGAAGGAATTTCAGCATTGGATTCTATCGTGAGATAGCTGATACATTTGGTGGCGTCAAACCGGCCGTCGGGCCTGAGAGCGCCGGTCGGGCAGGCGGCAATGCACTTGTCGCAGGAGCCGCAATTGGTATCCGGTGACTGGTGACTTGTGACTCGCGGAACAAGGTCGATGTTGGTGATGATTTCACCCAGGAAGAGTTGCGGACCGAAAGTGGGGTTTATGAGCATATGATTTTTGCCGATGAAGCCGAGACCCGCCCTTTCGGCCAATGCCCTTTCGAGCAGCGGCGAGGAATCGACGCAGATTTTGAATTTGAGGCCTGGGCCGGAGGTGCTCATCAGGAAATTGACTAATTTTCGCAACTGTTTTTTAATAAAGGGATGGTAATCCTCATACCTCGCATACGCCGCGACCCGCCCCGTCTTCTGCCTTCTGCCCGCCTCGGCGTAGCCCATTGGCGAAGCCGGGTCCTCTGCCTTCTGCCCGCCTCGGCATAGCCCATTGGCGAAGCCGGGTCTTCCGTCATCTGTCATCTGTTCTCCGTCATCCGGCCTCGGCTTATAGTTAAGGCCTACGACGATTACTGACCGGGCGCCGGGGAGCAGGCAGGCGGGGTTGACGCGTTTTTCGAGATTTTTGAGCATCCAGGTCATTTGACCTGCGTAGCCGGCGTCGAGCCACCCTTTGATGTGCTCAATATAATCGGTCGGCAAAGGCGATGCGTCGGCTATACCGACCAGAGAAAAGCCGAGGTCGAGGGCTTTTTGAATTATTTCTTTAGTTGTCTTCACAATTTTTGCCAAAAAAAACGTCCATAGCAATTATATTGTCGGAAAAAGGCACATACGGAGATTAACGAATGGCACAAGAGTTGATTGGCATCATAGGCGGAACGGGAATGGAAGGCACGCTGGCCGACAGAATGAAAGACATTAAATATTACAACGTTACCACGCCCTACGGCAGACCCAGCGACCGGATTATGGTCGGCAGGATTGGCAAAAGGCAGGTGGCGTTTATCAATCGGCACGGGCCGGGGCATAAATTCGGCCCAAGCGATATTCCTTACGCAGCCAATATTTACGCGATGAAAAAACTGGGCGTGCGGACGGTAATCGCTACCGCGGCGGTCGGGTCGTTAAGGCAGGCAATCAGGCCCGGCGACCTTGTTTTGGTGAGTCAATTTATAGACCGGACCACTAAGCGGCAAAACAGCTTTTTTGCCGGCATATCGGCCGTTCACTGCGAAATGGCGGAGCCGGTATGTAATCGGCTGAGCGGAGCGATTTTTGCTGAGGCGGGAAACCTGAGGATTCATAACAAGGCGACGTATGTGTGCATCGAGGGGCCGGCGTTTTCGACAAGGGCGGAATCACTGATGCATCAGAAATGGGGAGCGGATTTGGTGGGGATGACAGCGATGCCGGAAGCGAAGCTGGCGAGAGAGGCACAAATGTGCTATACATTGGCGGCGCTGGTAAGCGATTATGACTGCTGGCGGCCACAACGCAGGGCGGACAAGCAGGCGCTAATGCGGGAAATAATCGGGAATATGAAGCGGGCAAGCAGAAACTCTCTGACGCTGCTTGACAGGGTTTTGAGGGGTAAAAATGAGCTTGTCTGCGAGGATTGCGGGTGCAGAAAAAGTTTGGAGCTGGCGATATTGACGGATAAAAAAATGGAAACGGCTGCTGAAAGAAGAAAAACGGCGGTATTGTTTGAGTAAAAAGGAAAAAGGAATACTGATATGAGAAAAACAATGATTGGGGCGGCAACGGCAATAATGGTTATTATCGGGGTATCGGTCTGGGGATGCGAGGGGCAGCAGACGCCGGATATGAGGACCGCCCGGCTGACAGCGATAGAAAACAAAGAGCTAAAGGCGCAAATGCAGGCCGAAATGAAAAAGCGGGACGATGAAATACAAAAACTCAAGGAGCAGATTCAGGCAGAGACAAAAAAGCATAATGATGATGTGCAAAGCATATCAAACGTACTTACCCAGTGCGAACACGACAGGACAGTCGGGTTGAAAGAAACGGAACAAAAGCAAAAAGAGCAGATTGAGAGCGTGCTTACAGGCGTTATACAGGAAAATCAGAAATTAACGGCTGAGATTGAACGGCTGAATGCGGAAATAGCGAAACTAAAAGGC
>JBELAA010000371.1:0-1534 GCA_049509315.1 Sedimentisphaerales bacterium
CAAGCGACGGAGGATTGGAGACAGGGTGCGGCAGACAGAAGACAGGGGATAGAAGACAGGAGACAGAACCAGCGACGAGATACGGCCGGGGGTAAAGCAATTGCGGTCAAGTGCAGCGTCTTGGATAAGAAGCAGCTCGAAGACGCGAAGGATACCATTGTCGGCAAGTTAGGCAGGGTGGATATTTTGATAAACGGCGCGGGGGGCAACAAAAAAGAGGCGACGACATCGGACCAGTTGTCGTTCTTCGATTTGCCGATGGAGGCGATTCGCGGGGTTTTCGATTTGAATATCATTGGCACGCTGCTGCCCTGCCAGGTGTTCGGCAAAGTTATGGCGCAGGCAAAAAAAGGGGTGATACTAAACGTGTCGAGCATGAACGCGTTCAGGCCGTTGACTAAAATTTGCGGATATTCCGCAGCAAAGGCAGCCGTAAGCAATTTTACCCAGTGGCTCGCAGTCCATATCAATCAGAATTACTCAAAAGATATACGCGTCAACGCGATTGCCCCGGGATTTTTCCTGACTGAGCAAAACCGGTTCCTCCTGACCGATGAAAAGACGGGGCAATTAACGCCTCGCGGCAAAACCATAATCGAGCATACGCCTATGGGCAGGTTCGGCGAGCCGGGCGATTTAACAGGAACGATGCTTTGGCTTGTCAGCGACGCAGCTAAATTCGTTACTGGCATCGTCGTGCCCGTTGACGGCGGTTTCTCGGCCTTTAGCGGGGTTTGATTCCCCATACCCGGCCCAATAAAATACAAACCGGGGGCTTCTCTCAGGGTTTACCTGACAGCCGGGTAAGGGAATTCCCGCCGCCTGGTCGGTGAAAATTTTGTGATTATTTTTTGCATTTTGAGCCGATTTTTCTGTTGCAAATATCTTGCAAACTGATATATTGAGAGTTATCAGGGGTTACGAAATGCTTCCAAGGGTGGGTAAGACAGAATTTAAAAGCCGGCGACGGCTTTATACGAACCACGGGCTGAGGTTAAAATCCTCCTCTTCCTCCCTCCTGGCCTCAGCCCATTTTTTCTTTCTCAATGCCGCAGATTTCCCTGATTTTTTTGCCGCGGAGTTTTTCCTCTTTTCAGAAAAACAAAAACGGGACGTAATTCGTCCCGTTTCGTCATCCTTTTCGTTCTGTCCGCCGCAAGGCGTCCCTTACGGGAGCCGGCACACAAAGCCCCGCCCTCGCGGGACGTAAGCCCCGCCCCTGCGGGACAAAACTTATTCTGTGTCCCGGCTGTGTCTGCGCACTTACTGGCGTATCTTCAGACAGTCGGTCCTGAAGCAGCAGCTTGTCCATTGGCAGGTGCCGTTGGTTGTGCCGTAGCACTGCTGGTTGTTCTCGGCCGCCTGAATAGCGCGAATCAACTCGGTCTTCTTCATCGTGCCCGGGTTGATATTGAGGTATATTGCCTTTTCCTTAATCTGTGCCATTGACATTGGCCTCTCAACTGTTTTTACCGGTGTCATATTTTTCTCCTAATGACTGTGTGGTTATATTAGTTTTTAAGCTCCCGCCTCG
>JBELAA010000372.1:0-1530 GCA_049509315.1 Sedimentisphaerales bacterium
TAAAAACCTTTACGGCAAAGACATTCAGTGCGCGGCAATGAAAGAGCTTACACAGCGCACCGAACATAAAGGTTCGTAATTTTTGATTTATAATTTACGAATTATGATTTGTTATACGCCAGGGGCGTTCTTCAAATCATAAATCGTAAATCGAAACAGGCGATGGAATTGACTGTTCCGCATTTTGTATATCTGGCGGCGTCTGACGGCGAGGAAACCATCTGGGCTCAAATGCTGATGGTTGTGATGCTGGCTGCCGGCGGCGGTATATACGCATTTATCAAGACCCGGCCGGGGTCCCACAGGGGCAGCAGAGGACCGATATCGACCCATCGCAATATCTTCAACCGCGGAATAGACGGAGTGTCGCGTTTAATACAGACCGCCGGCAGGCAAATTCCGCTGAAACGGCCGGCTCCGCAACAACTCGCCGCGGAGAACGCACAGACCGCATTAGAAAGCCCCCAACTTTATGTTGGGGGTTTGAACCCCCAGGATAAACCTGGGGGCTTACCGGTCTTGGCGGCGAAACTTTCGCACGTTGGAGCTAAAAGGCGTGACTTGAAAAGCGGTATGGAACTTTTGGGAGGCAGTTTTTTAGTTAAGATAATCGAGACGCGGCTCGCCGGGATTCCTGCCGCCGGCCTCGATATCGAAATGCAAAAGATGTGCTTTGCCGAGCTGATGCGGCGTCGTGAGCTTTCGGCGGTATCCAGCGAGGCCCTCAGGACGTATACCATCGATGAAGCGGGGCTTTACGGAAAGACAATTCAGCGACAGGCAATGGAGGAGCTTTTTCACCGCACCGGCTAACAGGACTCGTAGGACTCGTAAAACAAATAGTGTGCAATCCTGCTAATCATTATGTCAACCGCTAATAATTGTCATTGCGAGAAACGTAAAGTAATGCAAATATTAAAAATCAAAATGCAAAATTGCGGATGAAGAGCAATTTGATTTAATCCGCCTCGTTAATTTTGCATTTTACATTTTGATTTTTGCTATTCACTCCCAATGACAAAGTGTGTTTTTAGAGGTTCCCTTATCAATTGTCTGCCAAAATACAATTTTCTAAAAATATCTGCGAATTTACGCATTTGGAAAATAAATCATATATTATAAAGTAGAGGGAATCCGACAAATTCTGTCTCTGCAAAAAGCGATATTCTGGGACGTTTAGAGACAGACGAGTCGGAATCACTCATAAGTGAGGGAAATCAGCCCCGGCAGCCCAAGGTTAAGGGTGATTGCAATAACGCCGATGTAACCGGGGGTAAAACAGCGGGTCTGACGAATATTATGGATAAAGGTGCAATAAAATGGATGGTGCTGGCGGCGATAGCCGTATGCGGAATGCTGGGCTATAAGGCTGCTACTCACGCGTCGAAAGACGGGAAAAAGGAAGCGGTGATAGAGCGTCCTGAGCCGAGGTTCGGAGTCGTTACTGCTATTCTGTATTGTGAGGAGAACCCGTCGGTCCTTATCGAGGACCAGATACTGCACGAAGGGGATATGATTCACGACGTGAAA
>JBELAA010000373.1:0-2666 GCA_049509315.1 Sedimentisphaerales bacterium
GCTTCGGCCGCTATGTTCCTTGCCTCAACACCCGCCGCGGCTATGATTTTTTTGGCAAGCTCAGGGTCGATATTTAATTCCGAAACCAATGGCTCCGCGCCGATGTCGTCAAGGTCGAGAACCGATATAACGCCCAGCGCTATCAGTTTATCGACAAGCGTCTCACTGCTGCCCTCGACGCCTTTGACGCAGTTTGTCAGCCGTTCAATACCCTGGTTATACTCGTCAGGCGTGAGAATATCGATATCCCAGCCCGTCAGCCGTGCGGCCAATCGCACGTTTTGACCGTGTTTGCCTATCGCCAAACTGAGCTGGTCTTCATCTACTACTACCGTCGCCCGTCCAAGCTCGAAACACAGCGCTATTTCACTGGCCTTGGCGGGCATTAGCGAGTTGGTTATGAACACCTGCGACGAGTCGCTCCAGCGGACGATGTCTATTTTTTCACCGCCTAATTCGTCGACGATATTCTTGATTCTGCTTCCGCGAACGCCCACGCAGGCCCCCACAGGGTCCACCTTTTCATCGAACGACGCGACCGCCACCTTTGTCCTGTAGCCCGCCTCTCGTGCCAGCGCCCTTATTTCGATAATCCCTTCCGCGATTTCAGGCACTTCCTGCTCGAACAGCCGCCTTATGAAATCAGGGTGCGTTCTCGAAAGGATGATTTTTACCTGGTTGGAGATTTCCTTGACTTCCAGTATTATGCAGCGGATTCTTTCGCCCGATTTGTGCGTTTGCCCGGCGATTTGCTCGCCCTTGGGCATAAAACCTTCGGTCCTGTGGTCGAGGGTTACGACAAGCGAGCCGCTTTCATAACGCACAACCGTTCCACTGGTTATTTCGCCTTTTCGCTGCGCAAACTCGGTAAAAATGCTGTCTCTTTCGTCGGCCTTGATTTTCTGAATCATAACCTGTTTGGCCGTCTGTGCCGGTATCCGGCCCAGGCGTTTGATGTCTATCTGCTCATTATCCTTGAAAGCCGAAACCTGCCCCGTCTCGCGGTCAATCTTGACATTGATAACACTGTCCGTCGCCCCGAAATGCTTTCTGACGGCCGAAACCATCGACTCCTCGAGGTCGGCAAATATGGACTCTTTGTCGATGTTCTTATCCCTCGCGATATTTTCGACGATTCTCAACAAATCCTGATTCATTTGTCACAGCAACCTTTCCGTCTTCCAACAAAAATGGAAACCACTACGGTTTCCACTTCATAATCAAACGCCCAAACCCGACGAGATGTCGCAGATTCAAGATTACATCATTCGTTTACAACCATCGAAGTTACCGTAGTAAAAAATTCACCCTATAATAATCGGTAATACCGCTAATGACAATAACTTTTTTATATTTCTACGTGTTTTTTTAGGTGTGCCGAATGGCGATATTCGCAGGCAGACCGGCGCCTTTAACTGTTTTTAACAGCAGGGTTTAGAGAATGAACGATTGTCCAGGTTTGAAAATTAAACTGAGGATTGCGCAAGCTGGAGTTTTTTTGCCGACGCCGCGTGCGCCTGTTTCGGCATTGTGAAATAGAAGGTGCTGCCTTTTCCAACTTCTGATTTGAGCCAGCATTTTCCTTCGTATAATTCTACGATTTTTCTCACTAACGTAAGCCCTACACCGGCATTGTCGGTATTGTCGCGAATGTCCAGCGTCTGGAATAACGTCCAGATTTTCTCGTAATACTGCCGCTCTATGCCGGGGCCGTTATCTTTGATGCTGAACTCCCAGAAATGCTCTTTTTCCGTGCAGTCGATTACGACCAGGCCCTGGGGCTTATCCATAAACTTCACGGCGTTGTCAATGAGATTATAAAGCACCTGCCTGATGTGACTCTCATCGCAAACCAGCACGGGGAGCGTATTTTTGACCGTTATTTTTGTGTTTGGCGGGCATTTTATTTCAGTAATAATTTCATTGACGACAGCGTTAAGGTTCGTCGGACGCTCGCTTTGTCCGTTTCGTTTAAGCGTCGAATACTGGAGAATTGCGTCTATCAGTTTGTCTAATCTCACGGCCCGCCTGACTAACAGGTCGATTTGCCGGCGACCTTCCTGGTCGAACTTGTCCCTGTAATCGGCTGCCAGCCATTGCGCAAGAGTGGAGATACCCCGTAGCGGGGTTTTAAGGTCGTGGGCCGCCAGATGAGCAAACTCCCAGAGCTGTCTGTTGGACTGAATGAGATTGGTTATTGTTGATTCGAGGTCCGCATTGGCTCTTTCAAGGGATACTTCCGCCTTTATTCGCTGTTCAACTTCCTGACACAGGCGTCTGTTGGCCTTCTCCAGCTCAACCGTCCGGTGTTTGACAATGTCTTCGAGGCGGTCCTGGTGCTCGCGCAGTTCGGCCTCGGCGCTTTTGCGTTTTTCAATTTCGGTCTCCAGCTCGCCTCTGGCCTCGACCACGCGTTTCTCAATGTTAGTTATGCGAACATAGAAAAACGAAATAAGCATCATTGCGACGACAAAACACAGCGTCGCGACCACCGCAAGCAGTTCCTGCAGCGATGCCTCGCTTTGCGATATGTCCTTGATGACGAGAATATCACCGACTCTGTGGTCTGCCGCGTCGCGGAGTTCGACGAACCCGCTGAGATAAGTTAAACCGTCGATATTAGCTGATTCTATCAGTTTTTTGCGTTCGGCAGGCGGCAAAGCCGC
>JBELAA010000374.1:0-1513 GCA_049509315.1 Sedimentisphaerales bacterium
TCGGCGAGGAACATAGCGAAGGTATCAGTGCTTTTGGCGGCCGAATCGAATGCGGGGGATATTTGCAGTCATACCAAGCTGTTGTTTACCAAGGATGCGTTCCTTTCATTAGTGAGCAAAAATAAAGAAGGAAGTGAGAATTAGAAATAGTATTATGCAGGACCATAATATCATAATTAGGCCGTTGATTACCGAGCAGGGAACGCACCTGGCGGGCAAAATCAGCGCATACGCTTTTGAAGTCAATAGAGGTGCAAACAAGCAGCAGATAAAAGGCGCCGTCGAACGGCTGTATAACGTGAAGGTCAACAAGGTCCGAACAGCCAACAGAAAAGGCAAATTCAGGCGCAAAGGCAAGACCATGGGTTTCACATCGGACTGGAAAAAGGCCGTAATATATCTTGAGAAGGAATATCACATAGACCTGTTCTAAACGAACGGATAAGAGGCGAAGTATGGGAATTAAAATTTACAGACCGACAAGCGCCGGGCGAAGAAACAGCTCAGTAAACGATTTTGCAGAGCTGACTACCGACAGGCCGGAAAAGTCATTATGCGTTCGTATTAAGAAGGCAGGCGGAAGAAACCACAGCGGTATGACGATGGTGCGATTCAGAGGCGGCGGAGCAAGAAAGCTTTACCGCCTCATTGATTTTAAGCGTGATAAGGACGGCATCCCCGCAAGAGTAGCGTCGGTGGAGTATGACCCGAACCGTAATTGTTATATATCATTACTGAACTACGCCGACGGTGAGAAGCGATATATATTGTCGCCCCAGGGCGTAAAAGTGGGCGACAAGGTCGAGAGCGGCCAGGTTTGCGAGCCGAAAGTCGGAAACGCGATGCCGTTAGAGGCGATTCCGAGCGGCCTTGAAGTGCATAATATCGAGATGAGCGCAGGCCAGGGCGGCATATTGGTTCGTGTGGCCGGCTCTGCGGCGAGAATCGTCGCCAAGGAAGCTAATTGGGTTACATTGGCGCTGCCGAGCGGCGAAATGCGAATGGTTCGCAGGGAATGCCGGGCGACGATTGGCCGGCTGAGCAACGCCGATTACCAGAACATCGTCTGGGGAAAGGCCGGCAGGACCCGCCATAAAGGTCGCAGAGGGCACGTTAGAGGCAAGGCGCAGAACCCCGTGTCGCATCCCTTAGGCGGCGGCGAGGGCAGAAGCAACGGCGGACGGCATCCCTGCTCGCCTACAGGCGTTCTGGCAAAGGGCGGAAAGACAAGATGCCCGCGGAAAATAAGCAACAATCGAATCATCAGAAGACGCAGGGGCACTATTCAGGGACAACAGGAAGTATAATGAGAACTATCGGGGCTAAAGAAACCTAATGGGAAGATCGCTGAAAAAAGGGCCATACGTTGACGCGAAACTGTTCTCGAAGGTCACTAAGCAGACGCAGAAGGGGACGCGCGACCCGATAAAGACGTGGGCACGAAGATGCACTATAACACCGGAATTTGTGGGTTTTACGTTTATGGTTCACAATGGCCGGATGTTTCACAAAG
>JBELAA010000375.1:0-1510 GCA_049509315.1 Sedimentisphaerales bacterium
TCAACCTTCAGATTATTAAGCAGACCCGACAGTTGCTCGACCATTTTACCGGCCCAGCTAAAGGACCCGATAATCGAAACGAACCGGGTCTTTGGCCTAAGCGCATTGGCCAGCATCGCCGCATACGCCGCCGTCGGATGCACCCCCGCCAGAAACGTCGGCGCACCGATAACAACCGTCGCCGCATCCACAAGGGCGATTGCCAATTCGCCAATATCGACCCCCGTCAGGTTAAACTGCCTCACTTTTATACCTCGCCCGGCCAATGAGTCAGCAAAATGCTCAACCATTTTTCGAACACTGTCGTGCATCGAAACATAGGCCAGGACCACCTCGTTTTTCACGTCGTCGCTGACCCAGTCCTTATATGCGTCGATTATGAACTCCGGCCTTTGATATACAGGCCCGTGGCTCGGCGCTATCATTTCAATCGCCAGCGGCTCGATTTTCTTAAGGTTGTTTTTGATAGGCGTCCTGAAGGGCATCATAATTTCGGCGTAATAACGCTTCGCACACTCATAAACGAACGGCTCATCCTCCACAAACAAACTGCTGGTCGCCAGGTGTGAGCCGAAAAAATCGCAGGAGAAGAAAATCCTGTCCTCGACAAGATATGTTCCTATCGTCTCAGGCCAGTGCACCCAGGGTATGAAAACAAATTGCAGCGTCTTGTCCCCTAACGAAAGTTTCTGGCCGTCCTCAATCGTGATAAATTTGTCCTCACCGACGTGCAAAAGGTCAATCAGCATCGCCTTGCACTTGGCGCTGGTTACGACTTTGGCCTGCGGGTAGCGGGCGAGCACATCGGGTATCGCGCCGGAATGGTCCTGCTCGCCGTGATGAGCAATCAGGTAATCAATTCGCTGCACACCCGCCTTGGTGAGATTATCCAGCAAAACGTGTGATTTCGTCGGGTCAACCGCGTCTAAAACGGCTGTCTTTTCACTCCCCTTTACCAGGTAGGAATTGTAGCTTGTCCCGTCGGGCAGCGGTATCAATTCATCGAACAGGCGTCTGTCCCAGTCAACCGCCCCTACCGAATATACATTCGGCTTAACCTCGTTCACCATAAATTAAAACCTCACTATCACAAACCTTTTACCACCTCAAGAGCAGCCGCGTAATTCGGCTCAGTCGCAATCTCAGGCACTATCTGCACATAACGCACAACGCCTGCTTTGTCAATGACAAATACCGCCCTTGCCAGCAGGTGCAAATCCTTAATCAGGACGCCGTATGCGTTGCCGAACGACGCGTAACGATAATCCGACAGCGTTATAACGTTCTTAACGCCCGCCGCCCCGCACCATCTCTTCTGCGCAAAAGGCAAATCCATACTTATCGTCAACACCACAACGTCGCTGCCCAATTTGCCCGCCTCCTCGTTGAACTTGCGGGTTTCCATATCGCAGACCGACGTATCCAGAGACGGCACCGAGGCAATTACGCACTTCTTGCCGAAATACGACGACAGCTTCACCGCCGACAAATCGTTGGCTACGACCTCAGC
>JBELAA010000376.1:0-1504 GCA_049509315.1 Sedimentisphaerales bacterium
GTGGTAAATCATTTTTTATCTCGATACTTGATAGTCGATAGTCGTTAGTCGATAGTCGTTAGTCGATAGTTATCAGCCGTCGGTGTTCAAGGCAAGTTGTTTAAGGTTTCAGACGGCCAGAGTAATTTCGCCTTAATCCACCTGCGGCGGATAAAAACGATAATTCATTAGCGATACTTATTATATCGGTAAGTTTGCTAAGTTTGAACAGGGTATCGGAAAATCAGGATATCGGGATAGCAGGAAATTGGGGGAGCAGGAAGAACACAGAATGCAGAACACAGAAGGGAGAAGAGAGAAGGGAGAAGGGAGAAAAAGAAGGCAGAAGGCCCGGCTTCGTCCCGATAAACATCATCGGGACTACGCCGTGGTCTTCGCTGCGCCCCCCATAGATTTCAAAGAAATCTAGACACGGGGGACTTCGCTACGAGAAATTGGTTATTGCGGGTTGGGGAGAGAAGTGGTAAATTGCGGTTTGTAACTAATTTTATTAACTATTATTGGAAGGATACTGAAATCGCAAAAAGACCATACAAGCAGGGGCCGTATATAAGAGCGGAAATCGCGCTTTTGAAGAGCAATTACCCGGCAGTGAGCGCAGTTGTGCTGGCGGGGAGGTTGAAACGCTCGCTTTCCTCGGTGCGTAAGCAATTGCGAGAAATGGGTCTGAGGAAAATAAAGCGCCAGGTTTGGACGGCAGAGCAAATCAGGACGCTTCGCCGAATGTATAAAACAGCCGTGCTGTGGGAAATTGCCAATCAGTTAAACAAGACCACATCTGAAATCAGGCGCAAAGCCAAGCAGCTCAAGCTGAGAAAGTAGCCGAGGCCGGTGTGACTGTTTATGATTATCGGCGTAATGACGGCTAATTTGCATTTGCAGGGAATCGGCTCGCTTAAGGAAAAACGCAGCATCATTAAAAGCGTAATGGGCCGGCTGAAGAGCAGGTTCAATATATCGATTTCCGAAGTCGAGCATAACGACAGCAAGATAATGGCCGTCATCGGGGTCGCAATCGTCGGCAACGACACATCCTTCATCAACAGCCAGTTAGACGCGGTCGCCAATTTTATGCGCAACGACGGCCGGTTCTACCTGTCAAACGTGGAACGCGAAACCTTCGGCGCGTAATTTGTTATTTATTATTTATGATTTATAATTTATGATTCGATGCACGATATGTCGGGGCCGACGTATCAAAATAAATAACAAATAGAAAATCAGAAATAATAAATAAGCGGGAGCGAATAGTGTTTGAATCGTTGACGGAAAAATTCGGGTCTGTGTTCAGGGCGCTATCGGGCAGGGGCAGAATCACCGAAGCCAACGTCTCGGACGCGGTGCGCGACGTTCGCAAGGCGCTATTAGAAGCGGATGTCAATTATCAGGTCGTCAAACAATTCTGCAAAGACGTTCAGCAGGCGGCAATGGGGGCTGACGTTATCAAGTCGCTGCACCCGGGGCAGGTTTTTGTCAAAATCGTCAACGATGAGCTGACCAAAAT
>JBELAA010000377.1:0-1499 GCA_049509315.1 Sedimentisphaerales bacterium
AATCCTATGAAGCAGAGCCGTGTCAATGGTTATCAAAATAATTTTCACTATTAAAGAGCAGGCATTTTTGCCCGCAGGCCCCCTCGCAAGAAATTGGGGGGCCGAGGACAAAAATGCGGCGGGATTTATCTCAGGCCGGCTGCCTACACTCCTATTCGTGCTCGCCAATCTCTGACGGCACATCAAACTTCATACAGCCGAAAGCTCCTATTCTCAGCGACGTGGTACCCAAAGGCCCACTTCCCACATGACCAGGATACTTTCGCTTATCCCGCCGCCTGAATAATCCCTAAGCCGACTTTCTCAACATTTCAATCTTGCCGTAATCCACGCTGCTCACAAACTTGTCATCAAACGTCGCGCCCGTCAAAAGCATCGCACGCATAATACTCAACAGCTTCCTCGCCACCGCCACTATCGCTATCTTTTTGCGACCTTTTTGTCCCGCACGCACCCTGTCGTAAAACGCGCGTATCGCCGTACTGTAACGTATCACTTTCCAACTGCTCTCAACCAGAACCCACCGCACCACGCTTGGCCCTTTCTTGCTTATATGCCCCAGACGACGGCTGCTGCCGCTCTCGTCGAGCTTTGGCGTAACACCAAAATATCCGCAGTACTCCTTTGAACTCGCAAACCTCTCAACATCATCGGTAAACGCCAATACCGCCTCAGCCGTCCTGGGCCCAACTCCGCGTATGCTCATCAAAAGTTCCCCGCCCGCCTGCTTATCAAGATAGCCGTCAAGGTATTCCGTCACCAGTGCCACCTGCTTTTCTTTTTGCTCCAGCTCATCTAACAAATTACCCATCTGCATCCGCCACAAATTCTCAGGATCAAAATCCACCCCGCAGAACTGCCGCATCCATAACCGATTCCGTATATTCCACCATTTGCCTTTGTTGCCGGCTGAACTTATCCCCTGCGACTTCAACAACGCACGTATCCGGTTCTTGGCCGTAACCAACGCCGCTAAAAGCTTTTTGCGATGGCATATAATCATTCGCCACTGCCTCACCTCTTTACTTGGCATATGAACCGCGGGTATCTCGCCGATGCTCAACAACACCGCCATCTTCCTCGCGTCGAACCGGTCGTTCTTCTTACTTGTCCTGTATATCCAGGTCATCTTGTCGGGATTTGCCACCTTGATGCTGTCAACGCAATCTATAAGCGAATCATACAAAAATCCCGCCTGCCCGCTTATCTCAAAAGTAACATTCACTCTCGAACCATCCTTCTTCTCATTAACCAGAAACTTCCTCATCGACCCCGCGTCAGGGCCGATTGTTGCATAACGTTCCCGCTGATTTTTTTGTATTACGCACACACTTACGTCCTTGCTGCTGATGTCAAATCCGATATACTTGTCCATAGAGCCTCCTGCATAAAGGTTCTTGTGCCGGACCGTTTGGCCTGAGCACGTTGATAAAATTTGGGGCCTACCATAGGACCCCGTCTAATAACCTTATCGGGAGGCTCTGCTTTCATAGCTTATC
>JBELAA010000378.1:0-1635 GCA_049509315.1 Sedimentisphaerales bacterium
GAAAAATACAATCTTGACCAGTGCCAAAGGCATAGGCCCCAAAACCAGCGCTATCCTTATCGCCCATTTGCCTGAATTGGGCCGACTCAACCGTCAGCAAATCGCCGCTTTGGTAGGCGGTGCTCCCTATGACTTTAGCTTCGGAAAATTCGCCGGCCAATCCCACATATTCGGCGGCCGAAAAGAAATCCGTAACGCCCTCTATATGGCCGTCCTTAGCGCCAAACGTTTCAATCCGGTTATTCATCGTTTTGCCCGTCCGTCCCGAAAAAATCTTAAAAAACATTTGATTTCAAACACAGCCGCTTTGTGCCTTAGTGGTAAAAATTTTGTGCCTTTTGCGTAGCCCTGCGGAGTCCCGCCCTGCGGGGTGTCTTTTCGTGGCGAAATCATCAATCATCAATGAGTAAAATCAGTGTCTTTTCAGCCGGTAAATACCTTAGGTATGGGCAACGTAGTTGTCCGGCAGACGAGTTAAAGGTCTTGCGCCCAAACTTTATTTGCAGCACAGACCTTTACAAGTTGCCTTCGGCTGAAAAACCGTGTTCATCAGTGTCTAAAAAATCCGTGATAATTCGTGTTAATCCGTGGTTAATTTTGTGTTTTTTGCGCCTTTTCGTGGCCAAAAACCGTGTATATCCGTCTCGCTAAGGCGACCCCGCCCCGCAAGGCGGGACTCCGTAAAACTCCGTGAAATCCAGAGGATTTCCGGGACTAAAGTCCTCGAAATTGCTTCGCAATTTCTGAGGGGACTCCGCCAAGGGCTCCGTGTCTAAAAAAATCCGTGTTAATCTGTGCAATCTGTGGTTCACAATACCCCAACCCCCGTTTTTCGTCAATAGTGGTGAGCTTGTCGAACCAGTCGAAGGGGTGGTGAAAATCTTCCCCATTTGGCCTGAAAATTGAACAAAAACCGCAAAATTCGTGTAATTAGTGGTTAAAACCCGCTTAAAAAACGCTAAAATCCGCAATCCGCATCCCTAAATCGCCAATCGACATTCGGCAATCGCAAATCCTTTAATCTGCTTGCCTCGGCGTAGCGCGAAGCGAAGTGCAACGGAGTCCCGCCTTGCGGGGCGGGGCCGGGCAATTTTCACGCACATCGGCAACCAGCGCCCTGCCCCGCCTGTTCGACCGGGGCGTTATCTCACCGACGTTATAATCTCAATCAACTTTCCGTTGTCGAAACGACAACGACCACAAAACCCCCAATAAAGTCAGGGGCTAAACATTTAACAGCGGGTGATGAGGCTCGAACTCACGACATCCACGTTGGCAACGTGACGCTCTACCACTGAGCTACACCCGCATTAAAACTTGTCCGCCGGAGGCGGATTTGCTGTTTATTATTTTCTATTTATTATTTTAAGTTGTCAAGGCACTTATGATTATAAGAAAGTGGGGGGTTGGCCGCAAGGGGAGTTTTGAAAATTTCCGGGAAGCGGGTGCATCTGCCGTTTGCAGATAATCGGCGTTATTTGGTCACTGCTCGCGCGACGCGAGGCCTGCCTTACAGGCCGAAGCCCTGTGGTTTACAACCGATGGCCGATTAGCCGAGGGCTGCATCAGCAATGTCTTTTTAGTTAAGGAATCCCGCCTGTTTACCCCGGCATTGACCACACCTGTGCTGCCGGG
>JBELAA010000379.1:0-1477 GCA_049509315.1 Sedimentisphaerales bacterium
AATCCCGCACAAAGCGCTTGATTTTGAAACCCAGCGTAACCTTTTTGTCCGATGGCTTTATCGCGCCGACAAACGGCCTCGACAAACCAACAAGCCAGTGCGGGATATGTTCAGCAAGCCTGAACGCCTTATAGGTGTCGTAGCCGGCGAATACCTCGTCGCCGGCGTCGCCCGATAACGAAACGGTTACCTTTTGGCGGGTAATTTTCGAAAGCAGATACGTCGGAAAAACCGACGAATCGCCGAACGGCTCATCCATAGCACCCACGACCTGCCGGATTATGTCCTCACTGACGTCCATATACTCGTAATGATGGGCCGTCCCGATGTGCTCGGCGACGATTTTGGAATAATCAAGCTCGTTGTAGGACTCGTCCCTAAAACCAATTGAGAAGGTGTCGAAATCCTTTTTGCTTTTACTGATTATCGCCGATATGAGCGATGAATCCACTCCGCCCGAAAGGAAACTCCCAACCGGCACATCCGCAATCAGGCGTTTGAGCACCGCGTCTGTGAGGATTTCCTCGACCATTTCCAGACGCTGGTCTAAGGGGATATTTTGCCTTTTGTCTATTTCGGCTTCGAGGTCGTAATGTTTCAAAACAGTAAGTTTTTTCGCGTTAAGGTCAAAAAGCAAACTTTCGGACGGCTTGAGTTTTCGGCAGTTTTTGTAAATGGTGTAATCACCGCCTATGTATTTCTGATAGAAAAAGAAATTCAGGCCCGACGAATCCATCTCAAAAGGGACATTATGTTTTCTAATCGCCTTAAGCTCCGATGCGAAAATAAACCGCGAGCCGTCGAAATAATAATAAACCGGCTTAATCCCGAACCTGTCTCGCGACAAAAACAGCGTCCGCTTATCCTTATCATAAATGCAAAACGCCCACATCCCGTTGAAACGCTCGACACATTTTTCGCCCCAGCGGTGATACGCCGCGAGGATTACTTCCGTATCAGTGCCCGACAGGAATTTATAACCGTGCGGCTCAAGCTCCGCCCGGATTTCCTGAAAATTGTAAATCTCACCGTTAAATACGATGACGAGATTGCCGAATTGCATCGGCTGATGCCCCTTTTGCGACAAATCCAGAATCGACAACCGCGTATGCCCCAACGAAACGCCGTCGTCCAAATATGAGCCGCGGTCGTCGGGGCCGCGATGTTTCATCGCCTCAGCCATCGCCTCAATCACGCTTTGGTCTTTCCAGTTGAACCCGGCTATTCCGCACATAGTTTAATCTTTCCTGTCCCGCAGCATCTGCTCATAAACCTGTGCAAGCGTCCTGCTCTCGAAACCTTTTTTTATCATATCTTTCAAAACCGATTCCAGCCGGCTTAAATACATCTTTTGGCCGAATGTTGTTCTCACAAAGGGGGTCTTGCCCGGCAGGACTTCCATCGAATGGAACATCATATTCAATACCGGTTCGGCGTAATTTTTCGCAAATTCCGCGACCAGCCGTTTCATTTCAAA
>JBELAA010000038.1:0-12792 GCA_049509315.1 Sedimentisphaerales bacterium
AACCCTCCAGCCAGTTTGCTCCTGTCCGTATGTATCAAAACGGGCAATTTTTTGGACTGTACTTCTATTATGAAGCTGTGGATAAAAGCTTCATAGAACGCAACGGCCTCGATGCGGATACTGGGGTAACATATAAGGCCTCTCAGGGCTCTACGGCCGACTGCCGCTATTTGCCGATTGGCCAGCTTCCTGCTAATTACGAGAAACACAGACCTTATGACGACGGCGACTTTAATGACCTGAACGACTTACTCTTCGGTCTCAATAATCTTACAGGCCAGGCCCATAGAAATTTCCTTTTTGACAATCTTGATATTCCCCGCATTCTCAACTACTTGGCGGCGATGGTCGTTCTGCACGATAACGACGCTATGGGCAAGAATTACTACCTCTACCGCGATGTCGCAGGCACTAATCGGTGGTATATATTGCCATGGGACAAGGACCTGACTTTCGGCCGTAATTATGATGAGGGTGGTGTCCTGAACGATGATATATGGGCTAATGTTGACTACCATTATAACGCAACGTGGGGGGTATCTTCTCCCAGCCATCCGTTATTTGGCAACCAAGCGCACCCGAAAGTTGATGCACTTTGGAATCGTCTGAATGATAAACTCTTCAATGAACCAGACATTCGAGCAATGTATTTACGCAGAATGCGCACAATTATGGACGAGCAGCTTCAGGCGCCCGGGACGCCTTACGCGCAGCGCATAATCGAGAAGAGAATCGATGAATTAACTGCCCTTGAGGATACAGAGGCAGCGATGGATTTTGCCAAATGGGGTTCATGGGGTCAAATCCAGACGATATCCCAGGCAGCGCAGATATTGAAAGACAGTTACTTGACTGTCCGACGCACGCACTTATTCAGCACACATTGTGTTGACGTTAATGCTAATGGCGAAATCCCGAGCGCACAAACAACGAAACCGCCGATTGTTATCAACGAAATTATGTATAACCCCGCCGGTGGCGACAACGATGAATTTATTGAACTGTACAACCCATCGGCAACCGAGTATGTCGATATGACCGGCTGGCAGCTTAGCGGCGTTGAGCTTACTATGCCTCCAGGTACAGTATTGCCGCCCCTGGATTATTTAGTTGTTGTTAAAAATGACGTGCAATTCCGCTCAACATACGGCAGTGGCTTCTTTGTAGCGGCCCAATACGAGGGCACACTGGATAACGCCGGCGAAAATCTTGTCCTTACGGACCGGCAGGGTAATGTGATAGACGAGGTGTACTACAGCAACGGTGGATTCTGGCCTGACACATCGGGCGGATATTCCCTGGAGCTTATCGACGCCTCGAAGAACAATAACCATCCTATGAACTGGGAATCAAGTGTTTCTGTTGGCGGCACGCCTGGCGCTGTCAACAGCAGGGCCGGGACATTCCCATATATACCGGAACTTAAAGTCAACGAAGTGCTATCTGTCAACACTGCACTCAACAAAGACGAAGTGGGCAAATATGCCCCGTGGATTGAAATCTACAATGACACGGATAACGCTGTGGACCTCGGCGGTATGTTCCTGACAGATGATTATAACAATCCGACCAAATGGGCAATACCTGCCAGCACGGTGCTTAACAGCGGCCAATGGATGATTTTCTGGGCGGATGGCAATACCAATGATGGCCCGCTGCATACGAATTTCGCGCTTAACTCCGCAGGCGGGTTTGTCGGACTTTATACCGCCGACGGCCAGAACGTCGTTGATTACATGAATTATGGCGCTCTGGCGGCGAATATCTCTTACGGAAAGTATCCTGATGGCGTCGCCTCATACCGTATATTTGGCACGCCGACCCCGGCTGCGCAAAATTACGTCAAACCGGTTCCCATCATTTTGAATGAATACACAGGCGTTTCAGACACCAAGTTCCTTAAGAATAACGGCTCAGATACATACTGGGGTCGTGTTCTGGGCAACGGCGGCGACTGGTTTGAACTGGTGGTAACGCAGGACCATCTCGATATTCGCGGCTGGAAGCTCTTGGTCAATGATAATGTGGGCGGCAGCAAGCCAACCAGTCAGACGCTGACTCTTACAAGCAATAGTTTATGGTCGGACCTGCGTGCAGGCACAATTATCACTGTTTCCGAGAACTTGCCGGACAACATCAGCAATTATGACCCGCCAAACGGCAAATGGTGGATAAACGTCCAGTCCAAAACCGGCGCAAGCGGGACATATATTACTCCATTAAACATTGACGTTTCGAATAACAACTGGCAATTGACTATTAAGGATAGTAACGGGACAACGGTCTTTGGTCCGGCCGGTGAGGGAATCCAACCGGTCTCTGGTATCGGAAGCGACGAAGTATTCCACCTCGAAGAAGCCCCGGGACCTTTGACCAGCGAACACTCTAATTACCTAAATAGCACGATGAGCACATTCGGCGCGCCAAACATTTATAACAACGGTCAAGTCCAGGACTTCAGCAAGCTGCGTGTCTTACCGGACATTGGTGCACCGACACCGAACCCGATGATTTGGGCAAATGCGCCGACCACGACTGGAAGCACCTCGATTACGATGAAAGCAACGGTCGCATCCGATACGAGCGGCGTGGAATACTATTTCGAGTGCACATCCGGCGGCGGTCACAACAGTGGTTGGCAGAGCAGTCCTTACTATAAGGACAGGGGGCTTACGCCCAATACTATTTACTCCTATCGCGTAAAGGCACGAGATAAATCGCCCGCTCAGAATGAAACCGCTTCGTCAAGCGTTGGTTCGGCCGGCACGTTGACCGCGATTAGTATTTTAGGGTCTTGGGTAAATGGTTTAACTCACGCAAAAGAATCAGGTACAAACCGTGGTCTGGTTGTTATTGCTCACGCCGAGAGAACCTCGACTTCCGCCTTTGGTCTCAATTCCATAACCTATGGCGGGCAGGCGATGACGAAGATTATTGATATAAATACCGGCTCATCAACTTCACGAGTGTGTGTGTCGGCATATTGGCTTGGTGAGACAGGAATCGCTGCTGCGACCAGCGGCACTTTTGTCCCCACCTGGAGCGCTACACCCAGTGATGTCAATTACATCAGTGTATTTCTTGGGAATGTTAATCAAACAACTCCTATTGGAGCAAAGGGCACTAGCTCCACCTCGTCTTCGGCCACACTATCAACCAGTGCGCTTGTAACAAACGACGGGGATATGGTTTTTGATGCTGCTACTTGCAGCAACACAGGCAACTTTGACGTAAACAACGGCTTCATCAAAACTTACGAAGCCGGAGATGCCAATTTCGACGTAGTAGGTGCGTACAAAGCCGCGATGGGTGTACCTGAAATACCTACGGCGACACATTCTGTTGCCAGCAGCCGAAAGGCACTTCTTGGCTTTGTGGTCGATGTTATACCGGTCCAGGCTACTAATCCAACACCTGCAACCGCATCAATAAATGTCAGCTTGACTCCAACCCTTAGCTGGACAGCCGGCACCGGAGCAACTTCGCACGATGTGTATTTCGGCGCGTTCAATCCGGGAATTTTCCAGGGTAACCAGACGGGGACAGCATTTAGCCCGGGAACCCTTTTGACGAACACTACTTACTATTGGCGCGTCGATGAGCACAACGCAGGTGGCACGATTACAGGGCCGGTTTGGAGCTTTACGACAATTCCGCCCCCACCGGGCCAGGCCGTTAATCCGGTTCCGGCAAGCGGCGCAACATACGTAGGCACAACCACAGATATTAGCTGGACAGCCGGCGCGGGTGCAACCTCACACGATGTATATTTCGGCACCACAAATCCGCCCGCGTTCAAGGTCAACCAGACGGCAACAACCTACGATACCGGAACGATGGCCAATAACACAACTTATTACTGGCGTATAGACGAGAAGAACGCCACCAGCACGGTCACGGGTGTGGTCTGGAGCTTTACTACCCAGCCCGCTCCGCCTGCTACCAGCATATTAGGTTCATGGGTAACGGGCACGACTCACGCAAAAGAGACGGCGGGCACCAACCGTGCCTTGGTCTTTATTGGACATGCCGAGCACAGTGCTTCCACAGCTCTGAATTCCGTAACATACGGTGGATGTGCAATGACAAAAGTCGTTGAGAGAGTCATAAGCTCAGGCACCACTCGGACATACGTTGCGGCATTTATTCTCAATGATGCCGGTATTAACGCTGCAACTTCAACTACATTTACCCCAACCTGGAGCGCTACGCCTTCCTACGGCACAGCATACGCCAGCGTATTTCTCCAGAATGTTAATCAAACAACGCTAACAGGAGCGAATGCCAGTAACCAAGCGACCACCGGGGCTACTATTACGACTTCTGCGCTGGCCAACAGTAGCGGGGATATGATTATTGACGCCGCTACCAATAGCAATACCGGCACATATACAACAAACAACAGCTTTACCAAAGCTGTTGACCTTTCAGTATCTAACTTTGATGGTGTGGCCGGTTACAAATCAGCGACAGGGGCCAGCGAAACGCCGAGTGTAACACATTCTACTTCTACCGGCCGGCAGTCGCTTATTGGCTTTGTTGTCAAGGGTATTCCACCTGCTAAAGCCACTAATCCAAGCCCGGCCAACGTGGCGACAAACGTTGCTGTTACAACCGACCTTAGCTGGACTCCCGGCACAGGCGCCACCTCGCACGATGTCTATTTCGGGACCACCAATCCGCCGACGTTCCAGGGTAATCAAACGACAGGTGTAACCTTTGATACGGGAACTATGGCTAAGGGCACGACTTATTATTGGCGTATTGATGAAAAGAATGCTGGCGGCACGACAACAGGCGATGTATGGAGTTTCACGACTATTGTTGCGGTTCCTGGCCAGACATCGGCTCCGATTCCTGCTAATGGTGCGACAGGCCTCAGTGTAACAACAGACCTTAGCTGGACGGCTGGCAGCGGTGCCACATCACACGATGTTTACTTTGACACCGTAAATCCGCCGTCATTCGTATTAAACCAGACCGGCACAACTTATGATACCGGCACGATGGCCAATGGCACGACTTACTATTGGCGAATCGACGAAAAGAACCCCGGCGGCACAACTACCGGCGATGTCTGGAGCTTTACAACCATTGTTTCACGAACCTTAAATGTTTCATCCAATGACGGCGGTAATGTAACAACGCCAGGCGAGGGCGACTTCCAGTATGACAATGGCACAAACACAAGTATTGTTGCTACGGCTGATGCCAATTATCACTTTGTGAACTGGACGGGCACGGCAGTTACTGCTGGCAAGGTTGCCGGCCCGACATCGGCCAGCACGACTGTCCTGATGGATGCCGACTATACAGTAGTTGCGAACTTCGTTATCAACCAGCTTGCGATTACTGCTTCAGCGGGTGCAAACGGTTCAATTAGTCCGTCCGGGACATTTAATAAGGATTATGGCTCAAGTCAGTTATTCACAGCCACGCCGACAACTGGTTATGAGATTGATAAGTGGAAGGTTGACGGTGTTGAAGTCCAGACAGGCGGAACTACTTACACGCTGTCGGGCATTACTGCTACCCATACGGTTGCTGTCAGCTTCAGGATACTTACCTATACGGTAACAGGCAGTGCCGGGGCCAATGGCGCAATTAGTCCTTCAGGGACGATTAATAAGGATTACGGCTCAAGCCAATTGTTTACGGCCACGCCCTTTACTGGCTATGAGGTTGACACCTGGCAGGTTGATGGCGCTGATGTCCAGACGGGCGGCACGACCTATATGTTAAGCAATATCACCGCTGCACATACCGTTGCTGTGAGTTTCAAGGCAAGACCTGCCTACACTATTACAGGAACAGCAGGTGCCAACGGTTCGATTACCCCGGCAAACACGGTAGTATATCACGGGGACAACCAGTTATTTACAGCTACGTCCGATATTGGCTATGAGGTTGATATCTGGCAGGTTGACGGCGCTGATGTCCAGACTGGCGGAAATACTTATATATTAAGTAATATCACCGCGGATCATACGGTTGCTGTGATGTTCAAGATAAGACCTGTTTACGCTGTTACTGGTACTGCGGGCGCCAACGGCTCGATTACCCCGACAAGTGCGGATGTGTATCATGGTGACAGCCAGTTATTTACAGCGACGCCGACAACGGGTTATGAGGTTGACAAGTGGACCGTTGACGGCGGCGATGTCCAGGCAGGCGGCACAACCTACACGTTAAGCAATATCACAGCCGGTCACACCGTGGCGGTGAGCTTCAAGATTATGACCTACACGGTAACCGCTTCAGCGGGAGCCAATGGCTCGATTGACCCGACAAGCACGGTTGTCAATTACGATGGTAGCCAGCTATTTACAGCGACGCCGACAACGGGTTATGAAGTTGACAAGTGGAAGGTTGATGGCGCTGATGTTCAAACCGGCGGCACGGCCTTCACGTTAAGCAATATCACAGCGAATCATACCGTGGCCGTGAGCTTCAAGATTATGACGTACACGGTCACCGGCACGGCCGGCGCTAACGGCTCGATTAACCCGACAAGCGCGGTTGTCAATTACAACAGCGGCCAGTTGTTCACCGCAATATCCGATACGGGTTACGAGGTTGATACGTGGCAGCTTGACGGCGCTGATGCCCAGACGGGCGGCAGTACTTATACATTAAGTAATATCACGGCGACTCATACGGTTGCCGTGACGTTCAAGGCAATACCTACCTACACGGTTACCGGCGAAGCGGGAGCCAACGGCTCAATATCGCCGACAAGCGAGGTGGTGTATCGCGACGGCAGCCAGCTGTTCACAGCTACGCCTGGTACATGTTACGAGGTTGATAAGTGGCAATTGGATGGTGTTGATATCCAGACAGGCGGCACGACCTACACGTTAAGCAATATCACTGCCAATCATACTGTAACAGTGAGCTTTAAGATTAGGACATATATTGTAAACACTTCAGAGGGCATCAGTCCTCCCGGCCCAATCGTCAAGGATTGCGGCTCATCGCAGTTGTTTACGACCTCGCCTGTGACTGGTTACGAGATTGACAAGTGGCAGGTAGATGGCGCTGATGTCCAGACAGGCGGCACGACCTTCACGTTAAGCAATATCACGGCGAATCATACCGTTGCCGTGAGCTTCAAGATTATGACCTACGCCATAACAGGCACTGCGGGTGCTAATGGCTCGATTAGTCCGTCAGAAACATTTAATAAGGATTACGGCTCATCGCAGTTGTTTACCGCAATGCCGACAACCGGTTACTCTGTTGACACATGGCAGGTTGATGGCGCTGATGTCCAGACAGGCGGCACGACCTTCACGTTAAGCAATATCACAGCTGCACATACCGTTGCTGTTAGCTTTAAGATACTTACATACACAGTAACCGCTTCAGCAGGTGCCAATGGTTCGGTTGCCCCGACAAGTTCCGTTGTAAATTACGGTGGCAGCCAGTTATTTACCGCTACCGCCAATACGGACTACATAGTTAACAAGTGGCAGGTAGATGGCGCTGATGTTCAGACGGGCGGCAATACTTACACGATAACCAACGTAACGGCTACGCACGCTGTTACTGTAAGCTTTGTTGTTGTATCGCCTTCGCAAGCGTCTAATCCGACGCCGGCCAACAGTGCGACAAACGTTGCAGTAACGACAGATCTTAGCTGGACGGCCGGGGCACGCGCCACATCACACGATGTGTATTTCGGAACGGCAAGCACGCCGCCGCTGGTCAGCAGCAGTCAGACGGGCACAACTTACGACACCGGCACAATGGCTAATGGCACGACTTACTATTGGCGCATTGATGAAAAGAACGCAGGCGGGACGACAACAGGGACCGTCTGGAGTTTCACAACTATCGTTGCTGTACCGGCCCAGGCGACTACCCCGAGTCCTGCCACTGGGGCGACTGGTGTCAGTATAACTTCTACACTTAGCTGGACAGCCGGCGCTCGCGCAACATCTCACGATGTTTATTTCGGAACTGCAAGCACGCCGCCGCTGGTGAGCAGCAGCCAGACGGGAACGACTTACAGCCCAGGTACACTCGGCTACAGCACAACATATTACTGGCGAATCGATGAGAAAAACGCTGGCGGCACAACCACAGGAACTGTCTGGAGCTTCACGACGACTCAGGCGCCTTTGGTCAGCCTCTTAGGTTCGTGGGGATCAGGGCTAACCCATACCAAAGCATCCGGCACTAACCGCGGTTTGATTTTCATCGCTCATGGTGAGCTTGTCAGTGCTTCTATGAATCTCAGCGCTGTAACATACGGCGGGCAGGCAATGACCAAGGTTGTTGAAAGGAACTACAACGCCGCCAGTGGTAATGCATACGTAGCGGCGTATATCCTTAATGAAACCGGCGTCGCGGCTGCAACCAATACCAATTTTGTTGTCACCTGGAGCGGCACCGCGCCGTCAGAAGTTGGGTACGCCAGCGCATTTTTCTCAAATGTCAACCAGACGACCTCTGTTGGAGCAACCGGCAGCGGTGGAAGCACAACCAACCCGGTCACAACCTCTGCGCTTGCCACCACCAGCGGGGATATGGTTATTTTAGGCGCGACCTGCGGCAACGCGGGCTCATATACACTTAACAACAGCTTTACCGAAGGTATCGACCAGGCAATGGCTTCATCTACGGGTGTAACAGGTCATAAAGCTGCGACAGGCGCGAATGAGACACCGAGTGCTACTTACTCGAGTACTATAAACCGTCAAACGATTATTGGCCTTGTGGTTAAGCACCAATAATTAGCGATTGTTTGACCGTATGGCTGGCTGATGATTGCCGGCCATACGGTTGTTATAAAATATAGAATATGTTTAAGGTGCTTTTAGGGTGTGTTTGAATGGGTGTGTAATGCGGCACTCAGTGTGCCGCTGGTGAGATGGGAATAAAACTATTTTTTAAAAACTTATTAGTCGTGGAGGATAGGGCGATGAGAATGTTAGTAAAGTCAACGCGAAAAGAAGTAAAAGTAAAGGCGATAATTGGTCTGCTGTTTTTGTTCTGTCTGGCGATGCCCGTCGTATCGGCCTACGGCTTTCACTTTACAGCCACGTCAGACCCGCGCGATAGCGGCAAAGAGATTTATGGCCGAGTTCTCAATTCGATTAATAACCAGGGAGGTCCCGGCGCTTTCCATGTTGCAGTCGGCGACTTCGATTACGCCACAGGGGGAAATCGTGCCGCGATCGATGCCAGCTTTGGTTCGAACTTCCCCTGGTTTGGAGTTGTTGGTAACCACGACGCAGAAACCGATGATACCGATGTGAATTGGCTGCGGACTGAATATACCAGCGGCCACAACGGCAGGACTCCGTTGAAGAACATTTTCAACGCCAACGATGGTCCTAACGGGAGCAAAGAAACAACATACTCCTGGGACTATGCTAATGCTCATTTTATCGTCCTGAATTGTTATTGGGATGGTAATACAATACAATACAGTGATAGCAGCCACTTCATGACGGATCTTTCCTACGATTTGAATGGTGATATAAAACCGGCATTATTGACCTGGCTGCAAAATGACCTGGCAGCCACCCACAAACCCTTTATCTTTGTCTTTGTTCACGAACCGCCATTTCCTTATAATCATCACGTCGGCGACAGTTTGGACGCTCACCCGACCAACCTGGACGCTTTCTGGGCGCTTTTGGAAAGTAAGAAAGTTTCCGCTGTCTTCTGTGGTCATCCACATTATTACTTCAAGCACCGGGGCGACAGACGCGGTCATACCCCCTGCTACGTCTACGACTCCAACAACGATTGGAGGTCACAGGACCCCGCTATTGATAGTTTATATGGCAGTGTCTGGGAAGTCAGCACAGGCAACGCCGGGCAGGTTCCCGGCGGCGGGACAGCAAGCCCCAACGGCGATAAAACTTGCGACATCAACAGTAATAATTGGTGGAACGGCGTGGAATTTATTGATGTCAATGTAACCGAAGATTACGCATTTATCAAAGTATATCAGGATCTTCATACAAAATCATATACAGATGTTACTTTGGGAACACAGTTTAAGTTGGTAGATACCATAACCATTAACGGCGACTTCCTCGCTTACAATGACTGTGTGTTTGACCCCTGCCTTGTCGATGTCAATACCGACCCCTGCGGAGTCAGGGTGGCATACGGGGATTTGGCCCATATCACCAATTACGGAACCGGTACCGCCTCGTCTGACCATCAGTCATCATATGTTTTTCCCACGTCCGGTGAATTGAAGGACTACACCACCGGCTCCGGCACGGGCGTGATATGTACAATGTCGCAGAGCGGCGGCGTAATCTGGCAGCCAATGGTTGGATGTGTCGGAAGCACTTGTTGGTCCGGCGGATATCCGTGTGCTCCCGGCACGGATGCTAATAATACGTTCGGTGGTATCGCTGATATTACAGGCGTCATCTACTATGGCAGTTCCGGCTGGTATGTTGACGCGGATTTCACGGGCCTGGACCCCAATAAGTCATACACCTTTGCCACGACTGCTTCGCGAGCCGACCCTTGCTATGACGACCCTATTGGGCACCCTACTAACCAAAGGTGGTCCATATATACCATATCGGGCATCGACGGCGCCACCAACGCCAGCACAACCGGTACAGATACAAACGGAGGCAATCCCTATTCAGTCAAGTTTAACACGGGGTATAACCACACGAAGGGTTATGTGGCCCGGTGGACGGGCATTCATCCGGGTTCCGATGGTGCCTTTAAGGTCCGCGCAACAGCGGACGCGAATTCGGATGGTGGTTATAAGGCATACGCCTTTAGCGTCTTTATGCTCAGGGAAGAGCCATCGGTGCCGGACACCGATCCGCCTACGCCGAACCCGATGACCTGGGCGACCGTTCCGTATGCGACCAGTGCCACTTCCATCTCGATGACGGCCACTACCGCCACGGACTCCAATAATCCGCCTGTGCGATATTATTTCGAATGCACCACCGATGGCAGTAAAAGTAGCGCCTGGCAAACCGGCACGACATATATAGCTTCAGGTCTTAATCCTTCAACATCATATACATTCAGGGTCAAGGCATGTGATTACGCTTCTCCCTCGAACCAAACAGCGTGGTCAACAGCACAATCTGCTACCACATCAGCTATGTCACCTCCCGGCGCAGCAACAAGTCCAGGCCCAGGTACTGGGGCAACTGGCGTCAGTGTTACGACTGACCTTAGCTGGACTGCCGGGCCCAATGCTACATCGCATGATGTCTATTTCGGAACCACAAGTCCGGGAACGTTCCAGGGCAACAGGACAACTACAACCTTTGACACCGGAACGATGGACTATAATACAACTTATTATTGGCGAATAGATGAAAAGAATGCCGGCGGTACAACTACAGGTACTGTCTGGAATTTCACGACAGTAGCCCGAACACTACCCACGTTCGTCTCGGCCGGGGCTGTCACGTCCGGCACAGGAGGTATATCGCCGGCGCTTCCTGCGAGCATCGTTACAGGCGACATTTTATTGCTGTTTATTGAGACGGATAATAATGCAATCACTATCACCGATCAGAATGGCGGGACATGGAGCCAGGTTACTAATTCACCGCAGGGAGGGGGCACAACAAGCCCAACCCGACTTACGGTCTTTTGGTCGCGTTATAATGGTACTCAGCATGCTCCAGTCACTTCTGACTCAGGTGACCATCAGGCCGGTATTATTGCTGCCTTTCGTGGCAGTGGCACCGTTGCAACCGGTTATCCCTGGGATGTTACGGCAGGCAACTATGACGCTAGTTCAACTACCAGTGCCTCCATTCTTGGAGCGACCACAACAGGACCCAATGATCTTATTGTAGCGGCCCTTGCCACGAGTTTGCCGGACTCAACAAGCACGACAAACTTCTCGGCGTGGACAGACGCCAACCTGACAAGTATAACCGAGCGCATTGACTATGCTCAGAGCGCAGGAAACGGCGGGGCAATCGGAGTAGCTACGGGCGGCAAGACAACCGCCGGCGCTTACAATAACACAACTCTCACTCTCGCAACTGCAGCAAATAAGGGTATGATGAGCATCGCACTCAAGCCCGGAACGCCCCCCAAACAAGCAACTAATCCAACGCCGTCTAACGGCGCAACAAACGTCGGCATAACCACCGACCTTAGCTGGACGGCTGGTTCTGACGCTAATACGCGCGATGTATATTTCGGCACTGCAAATCCGCCGGTAACCAAGGTCATTTCTAACGGAACAGCTTTAACCTATGACACCGGGACAATGGCCAACAATACGACATATTATTGGCGTGTAGATGAAAAGAACGCCGACGGCAATACTACAGGCATGGTATGGAACTTTACTACTGTTCCCGCTCCGCCCGGTCAGGCAGCAAATCCAACGCCTGCTAACGGCGCGACAGACGTTAACATAACCACGGATCTTGACTGGATGCCTGGCTCTGGCGCTGCTACACGCGATGTATATTTCGGCACTGTAACTCCACCGGTAACCAAGGTCATTGCTGATGGGACAACTGTAATTTATGACACCGGAACTATGGCCAGTAACACAACTTATTATTGGCGCGTCGATGAGAAGAGTAGCGGCGGCACGACTACCGGCACCGTCTGGGGTTTCACAACTACGTCGTCACAAACCTTTACAATTACCGGTACCGTCACTGACGGTGTTACGGGCCTTGCGGGTGTGACGATAAACGGTCTGCCGGGCAGCCCAGTTACCAACGGCAGCGGCGTCTATACCGCTACGGTCAACTACGGGTTCAGCGGAACGGCTACGCCGACACTGGCAGGATACACGTTCGCACCTGCGAC
>JBELAA010000380.1:0-2383 GCA_049509315.1 Sedimentisphaerales bacterium
GGTATATTGCCTTTTCCTTAATCTGTGCCATTGACATTGGCCTCTCAACTGTTTTTACCGGTGTCATATTTTTCTCCTAATGACTGTGTGGTTATATTAGTTTTTAAGCTCCCGCCTCGCCTTACCACTTTATTCCAACGAGTGAGCACCTTTTTTTCATACATACATATTTCGGCAAAAACGCTGTCCCTGATTACCCTGTTTGTAACAAACCTCACAATTGCCGAAAAAACCCTTTTACTGGCTGATGCCGCCTGAATTTCTCGGACGTTTTTTCGAAAATCAATCATCCGCTTCGATGAGTCAAGCGGGGAAAGCGGTCGACAAGGGTACTTCAGCTCCTCCACATTCCGTGAGCAAACTGGGGTTGAGGTTCGTTTTGCGTTTCATCCGGCATCGCCTCTTTCTTCGGAATCCTTGCCGTCGCTTTAGGCGCCGAGCAAAATCCGCTGATGACAAACCACACCGGCAGATATAACACCCATACCGCTATAAATCCTGCGACGGCAAACAAAACCAGATTCATCGGCACAAGATGCGGCTTGTTAAAAAACGGCAGTATCGCCGACGTGTCGAAATACCTGTTAATTATGTAATTGACATAGCCGTTGTTATATTCGAATACCCCGCCCGCTATTGCAGCCATTACCGATAACACCATCGCCAGCCGCAGCGGCCCCTTCTGATAATCCCTCGGCTGCTCGACAATTTTTATCTCCTTGTGCGCATCCGCCTGCATTTGCATCATCACAACCTCTTTTTGCATCTTGTTTCGCTTTTCCACCTCCTGCTCCAATTGCGCCTGCGACCGTAAACGCGCACCCGTCTCCGCCTTCAATTGCGCTTCAAGCCGGCTTATTGACTCCTGCTGCTTCCCAACCTGCTCTGCCAGCTCACTTTTATCCTTCAGCTCGTTTTCGGCTTTTGTCCTTCGCTCGATTTCGGTCTTTAACTGGGCCTCAACGCCGGCTTTGGCCTGCGATTCGGCCGATAGCTTCATCTGCGTCGCTTGATGCGCCCGTGCCTCCTGCTGATATTTCTGCTCCGCTTCCGGAACCCGCTTTTCCGCGTCCCTCAACTGCTGCTCTGTCTGCTCTTTGGCGGTCATCCGGGTCTTTAACTCTTCTTCGAGAGCAAGTATTTTCGACTCAAGCTCTCTGGCGGCCCTCTCCGCTTTCTCTCTGGCCGTAATCTCCGCCTCGATTAAGTTCGACTTTTGGCCGTCCGCCTGCGCCTCCCCGACCGTTTTTAATCGTTCCACCAGCGACGCCTTGGTTTCGGTTAGCTCTTTAAGCTCCCTTTCAAGCTGTGCCAGCTTTTCACCCTGCTGTCTCGATAGCTCCTCTGCTTTTACCTTTGCCCCCTCGACCTCAGCCAGCTTGGTCTCCGCCTCCATTCTTGCCTCTGCTTCGATCTTGAGACGCTCTTCCATCTCTTCACGCGTCTCCTCTATCGCCGCAACCGGGATGCCGTTTTTCTTGCATTTCGAGCAGGTAACAACTTCGCCGGCCATATCCGGGACTATATAAAAACCGTTTTTACAGTGCGGACAGGTCGCTATCATTACATCTCCCTATAAAAAAATTATACTAACTTAACTTCGTTCAACAAAGCCCTCAACTTAACCTCAAAGCCCCTTCGACGCCACTTGGACCGAAAAAAGCGTCGATTTTCAGCAAACAAATTGATTGCCGGCGTGCTTTCTGATATAGTGCCTGTGGTTGAGAATACATAGCCAGGGGAGCCCCGATAAGCAGGGGCTGAGAATCCCGACAGGTCGGGATAACCCTATGAACCTGAACAGGTTAGGACCTGCGAAGGGAGGCGAAAACGCGGTTGTCTGAAGCGCTCCCTTTGCCGGAGTGCTTTTTTATTTTATGGCGTCATTTGCTGATAAATTGCGTCGTTCGGTAGTCGGTATCGCCGGCCTCGGCGGGCTCGGTTCCAATGTCGCCGCAGCGCTTGCCCGCAGCGGCGTCGGCAAGCTCATAATCGCCGATTTCGATAACGTCGAGCAATCCAATCTCAACAGGCAGCACTACTTCACCGACCAGCTCGGCAGGCCCAAGGTCGATTGCATGCTCGAAAACCTCAGGCGTATCAACCCCCGCGTCGAGGTCGTCGGCCACAAGGTTACTCTCGACGCCAACAATATCCCGCAAATTTTCGCCGACGCCGCAGTCATAGCCGAATGTTTCGATGCCGCAACCACAAAGCAGATGCTCGTCGAAACCGTGCTCGTCAAAATGGGCGGTGTTAAAATTGTTTCGGTAAGCGGACTCGGTGGCTACGGCAAAAGCAACGAAATAAAAACAAAGCGCGTCTCGCCTCGCCTCGTCCTGGTGGGTGATGGCCTTACAGCTATCGATAACTGCAAAATATT
>JBELAA010000381.1:0-1469 GCA_049509315.1 Sedimentisphaerales bacterium
AACGACCCGGAATTGAACATAGTAACAGTGGAAGACCCCGTCGAATACCGGCTCGAAGGCATTACCCAGCTGCAGGTCAGACCCGCCGCGGGGGTAACGTTTGCAACGTCGTTACGCAGTATCGTCAGGCAGGACCCCGACATAATTCTAATCGGCGAAATACGCGACCCTGAAACTGCTGAAATAGCAATCAGCGCCGCGTTGACGGGGCACCTGGTTCTTAGCACCCTGCATACAAACGACGCAGCGGGGGCGATATCGCGTTTGATAAACCTCGGCGTGGCGCCATTTCTTGTGGCATCGGCGCTGCTCGGCGCGGTTGCGCAGCGACTGGTAAGAACTACCTGTTCCGATTGCAGGCAACCTTATAAACCAGGTGATGATGAGCTGAATCATTTGTTCGGCAGGCAGTTACCAGATAAGGAAATCCAGCTTTACAGGGGAACCGGCTGCCAGGCCTGTCGAAAAACCGGGTATCGCGGGCGTAAGGGAGTTTTTGAGATACTCACTCTGAGTCAGCAGATTCGCAGAATGATAACCGAAGGAAAAAGCGACGGCCTTATCAAGCAGCAGGCAATGAGCGAAGGTATGAGGACGCTGACCAGGGCCGCGATTGACGATGTTCTGGCCGGCAATACCACACTCGAGGAATTGATGCGGGCGGTGGATTTGAGGGCGGAATAATGGCTGTATTTACATACGTGGCTAAAGACGAAAAAGGCGCTACCGTTACCGGCACCTATACCGACATTGACAGCACATCGGTTCTGCGGGACGAGCTGGATAAGATGGGGTGTACTCTCATTAAGGCAAAACGCAACAGGACAGACGACAAGGAACGCAAGCGTAAAGGCAGGGTAAAACAGCTTGAGGTCGCCACATTCGCATACAAGTTCGCCGGGATGTATTCAGCGGGATTGCCTATTCTCAAATGCTTAGACACCCTCGAGCAGCAAACCGACAAGCCCGCATTTCGCGATATTATCGCCGACATTAAGGAAAACGTATCGATGGGTTCCGGCCTGAGAAACGCCTTCGCAAGGCACAAGAACGTTTTTTCGGATTTCTTTCTCGGAATGTTAGACGCCGGCGAGGTGGGAGGCAAGCTCGACGACACGCTTACGATGAGCGCCGCTTATCTCGAAAAGCAGGCGGCCTTAAAACAAAAAATTCAGTCGGCTTTCGCGTATCCCGTCGTTGTCTCGATAATGTGCTTTGTGGTTGTCGGGTTTTTACTGACCTTTGTAATTCCCGTTTTCGCCAAACTGTATGCCCAGGTAAAAGCGCCGATGCCCGGACCTACGCTTGTGTTAATGTCGGCAAGCACATTTATCAGGCACAAGTGGTGGTTGATAGCTATCGTCGTAACAGGGTTAATAATTGCCGTCAGAAAGTTATTGAAAAACTCCCGCTTCAGGGCCGCGTGGGACAATTTCAAGCTTAACGTCCCCGTATTCGGCCGGCTTAAC
>JBELAA010000382.1:0-1462 GCA_049509315.1 Sedimentisphaerales bacterium
AGCCGCGGGAGACGGATTTTTTCGGGGGGAAAACTAAGGAGAATAAAAATGGGTTTTCAAAACTGGTCGGATGATATAATTCTTGTTGACCTGCCCCGCGAGCCGCGGATGAGAAGCGAGATTAAAACGCTTACAGAAATCGTCCGCGACCGCGGCGACTGTGACGTCGTTATGGATTTCAGCGCCGTTGACATAATGACCTCCACGAGCATTTCGGGTCTGCTTCGCCTGCGAAAGCTGCTCGTTGATTGCAGTCATCGTCTTATTTTCTGCAATCTACCGCCGGCTACCAGGAGCGTCTTCAGCGTAGTCGGCCTTGACGAGGTCTTTGAATTTGCCGACGATAAATTTAACGCGCTGGCCAATCTCCAGTCGGATGATGCAGCTGGGCGAAAGACGACGCCAAGCGAGTCCTATAAAAAATAAGCCGGTCACGGCTTGTCTGGAGCCGGTGTTTTGGAGAGGTCCTGTTTTTTCATTATATTTTATTTGGTTGGTTTTATGCGCTTACAATACATTGAGCTTAGAGGTGAAATAATAATCCTTGGATTAAAATGAAATCTGTTCCCATTAGCGCTGATATTCCAAAATTAAAGACCACTCACCTTTTCGGCGAATTCCTCGTCTCGAAGGGCATCCTTTCGCGCATGCAGCTCAGCAATGCCCTCGATGAACAGCGCCGATACGGAGGCCGGCTCGGCGAGGCGCTGCTGCGGCTGGGTATGATGAACGAGGAGCAGGTTACTCAGTCGCTGGCAGAGCATCTCTCGATGGAGTATTTTCATTTTGACGATATTTCCAAAATCAACCTCAATGTTGCCAGGATGCTCGATGAAACCATCGCCAAAAGATTCTGCCTCGTGGCTATCGGCGAACTCGACGGCAGGGTCGTTATCGCTATGGCAGACCCCCTCAACGTCATCGCCATTGATACCATTACCCTCAAAATCAAAAGGCCAATCAAAGTCGTTATCGGTTCCGCCCAGGAAATCCGAAAGCTCATCGAGGTGGTCTATCACGGCTCCGACGTCGAAGAGCAGCACCTTCGGGAAATTGTCCAGACCGAAGACGGCAGGGACCCCACAGACGATGAAAGAGTCGAATCAATTCTCGAAGACGCCTCCGACGCCGAAAGTGCCAGCAGCGAGGATATGGCCGGCAAAGCGCCAGTCATTCGGTTTGTCGATTTGCTGCTAAGCCAGGCCGTAAAAAGCAGGGCAAGCGACGTGCACGTCGAGCCGCAGGAAAAGTCGATGATGATTCGTATGCGTATTGACGGTATGCTTCGAGATATGGTCCCGCCCGCCAGAAATATGCAGGCCGCCGTCCTCGCCAGAATCAAGATTCTCTCGAAGCTCGATATCGCCGAACGCCGCCTCCCGCAGGATGGTCGCCTTAAAATCAAGGCCTCCAACAGGGAAATCGACGTCCGCGTTTCCACGCTTCCCACGATTTACGGCGA
>JBELAA010000383.1:0-1452 GCA_049509315.1 Sedimentisphaerales bacterium
GCCTTGAGCACGAATAGCAGACTGAGCCGGATGCTGTCAGACAGCGGAGAAAGTATGCTTATGAAATAAAACGGAAGAAATGAATCATAACCGTTGACAACTGACCTCATAGCAGCCCCGAGTTTCACCCGTGGTCTTTCTCTAAAAATTTCTCTGCGTTCTCCGCGGTCTCTGCGGTAAAATGCCCGTGTATGATAATTAACGAAATTTTTTACTCCATTCAGGGCGAGGGATTGCTCATGGGTGTGCCGAGCGTTTTCATACGCTTCGCCGGCTGCCCCCTGCGCTGCCGATGGTGCGATACCCAATACGCCCAGGACCACGCCTCCGGCGTCGATTTAACCATCCCGCAAATAATCGACAAGATTGAAAACCTGAAACCCTCCCCGACAAAAAGAAAAAACAAAATTAACTCTGCGGACTTCGCGGCCTCTGTGGTGAAAAGTAACCACGTCGTCCTAACCGGCGGTGAGCCGTTCGCAAATCCGCAATTACCTCTTCTTGCCAAAACCATGAAAAAACTGGGTAAACACATCACGATTGAAACCGCCGGCATAAAATTTATACCCGGCCTCGCCTGCGACCTGATGAGTATCAGCCCAAAAACCTCGAACTCAGGCCTGAAATTCAAAAAAGGAGCAAGACCATTTACCCCCATAAAACGGCTGATTAAAAATTACCCTTATCAGCTTAAATTTGTAGTCGAATCGCCAGACGATTTACCCGAAATCCAAAAGGCAATCGCCTCATTGGGCAAGATTGACCCCTCAAAGGTTCTGCTTATGCCGCAGGCCAAAACCCGCGACGAACTGCTCGCCCGGTCGCCTATGGTCGCCGAATTATGCAAACAAGCCGGATTTACATTCTGCACCCGCCTGCAAATTCTTCTTTTCGACGGCCAAAGAAGTAAATAACCCTTAATCCGACAATTCAGGTTTGACTTCCAATCGAAAATAATAAATAATAAATCACAAGTGTTTACGCCCGGGTGGCGGAACTGGCAGACGCGCCAGCTTGAGGGGCTGGTCCTGAGAATTCGGGGTGCAGGTTCGATTCCTGTCCCGGGCATTCTTCCGATTTATTATTTTTTATTTTTCACGGTTTGTTATTTTCGATTTATGATTTGCCGGCAGGATACCGTATTACAAATCTACCCCTGACCCTTTTCCCCCTCAAGCAGTATTGTCTATTCTTCAACCACCGTCCAATCCTCCGGCTTTATTTCACACCAATATTCGGCATTGTGTTTGATATCATCGAGCGTCGTAAGGAAATCATCACGGTATTGATCTCCGTCATCATCAAAATAAAACAAAAAATAGCCAACGACGACCCCATTTTCAACACAATCCTCTATCTCCAACCACTTCGCCGCCGATTCTCTGAGCTTGCTCCGGTCTGATTTGACAAAGGCTTTGAGTTTCATCATAGACACCGCTATTCGGGGATAAT
>JBELAA010000384.1:0-1439 GCA_049509315.1 Sedimentisphaerales bacterium
AGGATTTCCTGCAGGCGCCGGACCTCGTCGCCGACTTTTTGCATCTGGGCGCTTGCGGTTATGACCTGGCCAATTTGATTATTAAGTTTGCTGAGGGTATCAGAAGTAGATTGCTGACCCTGGATAAGCGCGGTTTGGCCTTTTTGAAGAGAGTCGGCAAGAGCGTTCCTGGTGGAATCGGTCGATTTGAGGATTGAATCGAGCTGCTGCTGAAGGGTTGTTACGGCAGTTTGCTGCTGAATCAGCTTATCCCTGCTGGCGGCGCTTGTATGAAACAAAAGAACCATAACAATCGCCACCAGGACAATCAATATTACCAGCAGAACGGTTTCCATAATAAATCCCTTAATTGAACGGGATTATTATAGATTTTTAAGGGAGGAACGTCAAAAGGACTTAATTTTCTATTTTCTATTTGAAAAAAGGGGCAGTTTTCCCCGATAGGCCGTTTCTTATTAAATAGAAAATTGAAAATAAAAAATAGAAAATCCGCAAGCAGCCGGCTTATTCCGACTTAATCGCCTCGTTGAAGGTGCTGAGGTTGTTGGCCCATTTCTGTGCCTCGACGAGGTCGATTTTTTCTTCCCTGACCAAGTGGGCAAGATGTCTTTCCATAGTAACCATTTTTTCGTCGTAGCGGTTCTGCGTTTTTGTCTGGAGCTGCGAATATATCTGTTCCATTTTGCCTGTTCGAATCAGGTTGGCGATGGCGTAATTGTTGTTGAGGATTTCCATAGCCGCGATTCTGCCTTTGCTGTTACTTTGCGGGACAAGCTTCTGGCTGACGATATAAGCCAGGCCTAATGAAAGCTGATTTCGGACTTCGTTTTGCCTGCCGGGCGGGAAGTAATCGAGTATTCGGGTGATTGTGCCGGCGGTGTCCCTTGTGTGCAGAGTTGAGAATACAAGGTGGCCGGTTTCTGCGGCCATAAGGGTCATAGCGATTGTCTCGGCGTCGCGCATTTCGCCTACGACTATGACATCCGGGTCTTCACGAAGCATCGAGCGAAGCCCGTCGATAAAGGAATACACGTCTTTTCCTATTTCCCTCTGTGAGACAAGCGAGCGTTTCTGCTCGTATATGTACTCAATGGGGTCTTCGATAGTGATTATCCTGCCTGCCCGCTCCTCGGTGATACGGTTAATCAATGATGCGATAGTGGTGGATTTGCCTGAGCCGGTAACGCCGGTTATCAGGACAAGCCCGTGTTTGCGATTGATGATGTCCTTCCAGATGTCGTTGGGAAAACCGATTCTCTCGACTGTCGGTATGTCCACGGACAGCGCGCGAATGGCCGCGCAAATACCGTCGTTTTCCTTGAAAACATTGATGCGGAAATGTGTCGCGGTCAGCCGGTATGAGCAGTCAACGCTGTGCAGCTCGCGCAGTTTTTCAAGCGAGTTTTCGCTGAGTAAAGGCAGAATCAATTGTTCGGCCA
>JBELAA010000385.1:0-1428 GCA_049509315.1 Sedimentisphaerales bacterium
GGATATAAGCAAAAAAATCGCGCAGGCGTGGCGCTCGGCTATGAATAAGGGTAAGGAAAAAATCGCTTTGCTTTGTGATTCTCGGTTGCGTCCCGCGATTGCGGATATGCTGGCCCGTGCAGTGCCCAGTTTGCCGGTGGCGGCATACGATGAAATCGTCCTCGGGACCGAGGTGGAGCCGGTTGAAATTGTTGCCGCCGAGCCCCCCCAGCTTGCCGCCGCCAATACGAGTAACCAGCTTGCGGCAGTCACATAATGAATGAAAGTATAGTATAAAAAGCCCCCAACTTTATGTTGGGGGTTCAAACCCCCAGGATAAACCTGGGGGCTTACCACTTGAAAGGTTGACTATGCCAATACACGTTAGACCTAAAGCAATCAGTGTTGCCGTAGCGGCGTTTTTCGCGTTGAGCTTTGTCGGGATGTGGATGAATCAATCGCCTTTTACCTGCTGTGAAAGGGCGCTTATCGGCGCGGTCCTGGCCTATATAGCCGCGTCGATTGCCGTCAATATCATTAACGCGATTATCAAGCACGCAATTATTGAAAGTCACGCAAACAAGCAGAAGGAACAGCAACGTGTCTGAAATGCAGGATATGACTGCTCAGCCCCCGCCCATTGCACTTGAGGCGGCAGCACAGGAAACCGGCCAAGCGAGCCGAAAGGCCGCTCGTCGTGCTTATGCGGGGCATAAAAATCTCGACAAGTCGGGGCTTGATGAGCAGCAGATTGCGCAGTTCCTGCCATTGGTTCACAAAATCGCCCAGCGTGCGGCCACATACCTGCGCCCTCCCCTGACATACGACGACCTCGTTTCGGCGGGCACCGTTGGCCTCGTAAAGGCCGCCCGTGATTACGACCCGTCGTTTCAGGCGGAGTTTAAGACATACGCATACATAAGAATCAAAGGCGCAATACTCGATGAGCTTAGGGGCTGGGCCTTCATTGCGCCGGCCGTCCACAAGCAGATTCGCAGAACTGCCCAGCTAAGTTTGGAAATTACCAAGCAGACAGGCGTCCCCCCCTCGGAAGCAGAGCTTGCTGAAAAACTCGGGGTTACACTTGAAGAAGTGTACCAGACACTCGATAACGCCAGGGCACAGCAGTTTATTTCAATCGACGGCTGCGGCGAAAATTCCCTTTCGCTGGCAAACGTCCTTGCCGACTCGCAGACAAAAACCCCTGACGAGCAGTTCGAGCAGGCAGAGCTTATTGAACGTCTTGCCGAAGCCATAAGCCGGCTCGATGAACGGCAGAGGCAGGTCATCCTGCTGTATTATCAGCAGCATTTAACTATGAAACAAATAGCGAAGGTTTTTAGTATCACCGAGCCGCGGGTAAGCCAGTTGCATTCGTCGGCTATATTTAATTTGTCGGTAAAATTGAGGCAGGCAAATGACACAGGATAACGAAATAATAAGACCGGT
>JBELAA010000386.1:0-1426 GCA_049509315.1 Sedimentisphaerales bacterium
ATTGCTACGCCGTTTTCAATTTTGACGCCTGCCGGGACTTGCATCCAGGAATTGGCGGCCATAATCCAGAATGCCGAAATCGAGGCCCCCAGCGCCACCATAACTGTTGCGAAAAAATGCACGCCTCGGGAGACCCTTTCCCAGGCGAAAAGCATAATTCCGAGAAAGGCCGCTTCGAGCATAAACGCCCAGGCGCCCTCGAAACCGAGGATATTTCCGAAAAATTCGCCGCTTGTGCGGGAAAATTTTGCCCAGTTTGTGCCGAACTGAAATTCGAGGGGCACGCCGCTGGCGACGCCTATGCCGAAACTCAGCAGAAACAGTTTTGACCAGAAGCGTGTATGGCGATAGTAGATTTCCCGGCCGGTTTTAAGCCACAGGGCCTCAAGCAGGACAAGCAGCAACCCTAAGCCGATACTCAGTAAAGGCCAGAGCATATGGAACAACGTTGTTACCGCGAACTGCATTCGCGAGAGCGCAACCGGGTTGTAAAACTCGTTCATACCTGCTCCCCGGATTTTATATTTTTAAGCACGGCTGATATTTTATGTTTCGTCGCCTGATGTAACAATTACTTTTTTAATTCCCCGTTTTGCATTACACTATCCGTCGGAACCATTTTAGATACTTGCCGTAGATTAGGGGAAGTATTGACCGAAGAAGGTATATGTGTATAATTTTGCAAATTAACTGCAAAGCCGGCACATCGGAAATTGCACGAAAAAAGCGGGTTTGGACGATATAAGTGTTTGTGCAATAAGCAGTTTCGACATGCTCACCGCAAGGAGAAAGAAATGATAAGTATAAAAGAATTGAGGCGGAGTTTCGGGTCGATAGTGGCAGTTGACGGGGTATCGTTCGACGTGCAAAAAGGCCAGGTGCTGGGCTTTCTGGGGCCAAACGGCGCGGGCAAAAGCACGGTGATGAGGATGCTGGCCTGCTTTCTCAGACCCGACAGCGGCACGGCAACGGTTTGCGGCTACGACATACTCAAAAACCCTCTCGAAGTGCGAAAATCAATCGGCTACCTTGCGGAAAATGTACCGGCCTATAACGATATGACGGTGGGCAGTTTTCTCAATTTCGTCTGCGACGCGAGAGCGATTTCAGGCAATGACCGCAGCAAGGCGCTGGACTGCGTTGTGCCGATGTGCTCAATCGGGTCGGTTTATCACCAGACGATTGAGACGCTTTCGAAAGGTTACAAGAGGCGCGTGGGGCTGGCGCAGGCGCTGATTCACGACCCGCAGGTGCTGATACTGGATGAGCCGACGGACGGTCTTGACCCCAATCAGAAGCACGAGGTCAGGCAGCTCATCGGCCAAATGGCCAAGGAAAAATGTATCGTGATTTCGACGCACATACTCGAAGAGGTCGAGGCAATCTGCGACAGGACGGTAATCATAGCGAGAGGCAAAATTTTAGC
>JBELAA010000387.1:0-1423 GCA_049509315.1 Sedimentisphaerales bacterium
TCAACCGCGAAGGCGCCTGCACGCGAGTAAACGTCCTGCTGGCCGTCGTTGAGCACATAATACCCTTCGCCTTCTATCGCCAGGTCCAGCGGGTTGCCGGTATCGACGATGTTGCCCTGTGCCATATTGGGGGAAATACCGGCCACCCCGACGCCGCTTCCCATCTGAACCGGGTTTGTGCCGCCCGTGGTTGCCGTGGGCTGCGACGCCTTTCTTATTGTCTCGCTTAAAAGCTCGGAAAAAAGTATTCTGCTTGATTTAAACGCCGTTGTATTTACATTGGCAAGGTTGTTGCCCGCCACGTCAAGCATCTGCTGATGTGCCTGTAAACCCGTTACACCCGACGACAATGCAAAACTCATTTTATATCTCCTTTATATTTCACTCTCTGTAAATACAGGCGCCGTCTATATCACCGTCAAAACATCATCCAGACCAATGGTATAATCGCCGACTTGTAGTTTGGTGACACTGCCCTGAGTTATTATTCCATTAACGGTTCCACCGGCAATCTGGTCGTTTCCCGAATCGTCAGTAACCGGATTTCCGGAAGCATCGGTAACCGTAAAAGAAACCTGCTTACCTATCAGGGAGCCGGCATAGCTTCGCTGCGAGGCGGCAACCACATCTGAAAACTTCGTATTCAACGTTTCAATCTGCTCTAATTGAGAAAGCTGGGCAAGCTGAGACGCCATCTGGTTGTTGTCCATTGGCTCGAGAGGATTTTGATTTTGCAACTGGGTAACCAGAAGCTTCATATAATTTGCCTGAATACTGCTGGCGCTCGTTACTGAACTTGTATCAGACATTTCATTGCTCCATCAACGACACTATTTTCTTTTTCAATCATCCTCGCTTCTATAAGCAATCCTTGTGCCAGAGTTACAGGTGGAATTGAATTATTGCGCGTAAGTTCATAACGGCACGATATTTACATTTTTTCTTTGCCTTTTTGTGTCTTGGTGCCTTTGTGTCTTGGTGGCAAGAGCTTTTACAGAAATTTCTTCCGGTGCGGAAGATTTTGCCTGCCCAGGCGTGCACGGTGAAAAAGAAATGTTCCGTCTATTTTTGATAACGTCCCATAAAAACAGATGACGGATAACTGATGACAGATGACAGTTGTTTTCTTCCGTCCTACGCCCTGCGTCCCGCGAGGGCGGGGCTTCGTCATCCGTCTTCTGATTTGTCCCCGTCCTATAAAAGATTAAAGAAGCAGGACTTAGAGTGACGATTTACCGGACATCTATGGGGTTATCTGGTTATTGAAATTAAGATAAATGGAACCGTGGGGGTAACATTTATGGCACCGATGAGTAAATGGTTCTTGGAAGAATTCTCGTAGTAAGCAGGCAAATCGAAATTCAGCAGCTCGCTCGAAGTGTTGCCCGTGAGGTATTGGTCGCTGACGATGCAACGGAAGCAA
>JBELAA010000388.1:0-1422 GCA_049509315.1 Sedimentisphaerales bacterium
CTGTCGGAGCTTTACCGGCTGAAAGACCGCGTCCGGCAGGCCGACGACCCTGAAATTCTCGCCGACTGGAAAAAGTTGCAGACATCCGACCATTTTTATTATATGTGCACAAAATGGTTCTCCGACGGCGACGTCCATAAGTATTTCAACCCCTACAATTCGCCATACGACGCTTACATCAATTTTATGAGCGTCCTCGATAATCTGGATTATCGCTGCGAAACAGCCACCCAGAAGAAAAAGACAGAGGACAGAAGGCAGACAACGGATGTCCGTCATCCGTCATCTGTTCTTGTCCCTTTATAAATGAAAGGATTTTGATATGAGAAACTCGAAATTTTCAAAAAGCACCGAATCGTCGGGAACAGCTATTGCTGAAACAATGCGGGAGGCCAAACCGGCAGTTTCTGCGCCTGTAAAAGCATACGGCCCGCGTCAAATGGGAGACAGCATCTTGTTTATCGCCGCTTTCCCGCAGGCCAAAGCCGTATCGCTCGTTGGCGATTTCAATAACTGGAAACCGGAAAAAAACCCGATGACCAAAACAGGCGACGACTGGCAGACCAAAATTCGCCTGCCAAAAGGAACTTATCAATACCGCTTCGTAGTTGACGGCCTTTGGCAGCACGACCCTGCTAATAATATGACTCAGCCGAATCCCTACGGCGGATTAAATTCCGTTCTCAAAGTCAGTTGAACACCGATGTAACAACCGAAAGGAGCTTTTATGAACATCCTGATTGCCTATTATTCCCTGTATGGACATACCCTGCAACTGGCAAAGGCCGTGCGACAAGGCGCATCGACAGTAGCCGGCACCGAAGCTATATTACGCCGAGTCGCTGAATTTCCCGAAATTGAAAAAGACATAGAAAACAACAAGTATGCTAAAAAGGTCTGGGACCAGCAAAAAGACATCCCCGTCTGCTCACTCGATGACCTCAGGCAGGCAGATGGCCTCCTTCTCGGAACACCCACCCGCTACGGCAATATGACTGCCCAAATGAAGAAGTTCATCGATTCGACTGCGTCGTTGTGGTTGGAAGGAACCCTCGAAGGTAAACCCGTCGGTCTGTTCACCTCGACGGCGACGACTCACGGCGGACAGGAAACCACGCTGCTGACAATGATGCCGCCGTTGCTTCACCTCGGGATGCTGATTGTCGGCGTTCCTTATTCTACGCCGGGAATGCTGCACACCGAGGGCCGGGGCGGAACACCATACGGCGCCTCAACGGTCGCCGGCCCCAAAAACGAGCTTGAGCCGACCATCGAGGATTTGGGTATCGCCGAGGCGCTCGGCAGGCGCGTCGCCGAAATCACCGTGAAACTTAAACAGCAGGTAAACAACAAGCAGTTCCTGCACAGCAAATAATGGTGAGCAACGCCGGACCAGGTTTAGAGAAGGACGGGCTTACAAAG
>JBELAA010000389.1:0-1421 GCA_049509315.1 Sedimentisphaerales bacterium
CGAAGGTTTTTAGTATCACCGAGCCGCGGGTAAGCCAGTTGCATTCGTCGGCTATATTTAATTTGTCGGTAAAATTGAGGCAGGCAAATGACACAGGATAACGAAATAATAAGACCGGTCGAAACCCTTCAAAACGTGGGAGCAATGACACCTGTGGATAAACGTTCAGAAAATAAAAGAAAACAACAGCGACCCAAACCGAGGCGCGGGCCGGTCCCTGAGCAGGCCGGCTGGCCGGATGAAAATATGCCGGCAGACAACGGCCGGACGGAACCGGGTTCCATTGATTACCGCGCCTGAAGATTGTGCATAGTGAGAGTAGAAAGCCCCCAGGCCTGCCCTGAGCGGAGTCGAAGGGTTTATCCTGGGGGTTAAACGAAAGGATTTAGTCAGCTATGGTCAGCACAGCAGGAAGAGTCCTGAAAAGCAGTGAAGTTGAGGTCGAAGGCAAATTTTCCCTCGACTTGGCCGGGATAGTTCCCCCCGGACCGAACGGAAAGCACCCGGCCCAGACGTCCGGCGCACCCGCCAAAGTCAGGGTGCTTGAAAACCAGAAAGAATTTGCGGTAATGGAGGTTACCTGCTCCTGCGGCCGCAAAACCATTATCCGCTGCGATTACGGAGAAAAAGTATGCGAACAAAAACCACAATAACTATAATGATTGCGTCTGTCGTTATGTTGCCGTTTGTCGGCTGTTACCGCACGCCGGGAGTTAGCCAGGGCTGGCAGGCCCCGGCAGGCCGGGCTAACGCCGTTGAATCCCAAAAGACCTCAGCCGTCGATTCGGCAATTGAGCTGTCCGACAGGTATGCGAAACTTTCAGATGAGGCGTCGGCTATGCGCCTGCAAAATCAGAATCTCGAATCCGAAAACCAGCGATTGAAAGCCGACCTCAAAACCGCCCAGGACCGGCTGGAAAAAGCACAGAAGGAACTCAACGAGGTCAACGATATGCTGGTTCAAATGCGGGTGGAGCTGAATAACTGGAAGACCGACGTTCTCGGATTTCGCGGCGAGATGCGGGACGCCGAAAAGGCCCAGTTGGAGGCGCTGATAAAAATCCTCAAGATGCTCGGCGCCGAAATCAAAACCGATTCGTCGGACAAACCGGAGCCGGCCAAAGTTACGCAAGCCCCTGCTTCCGAGGAACAAAAATGAAATCTATAGAAACTCAAAACGCAAAACGCAGAGCACAAGTCACAAGCGCACAAGGCACAAGTATCTTGTGCTCTTGTGCTCTTGTGCTCTTACTTGCCGGCTGCTCAGGCCGGATATTAAACGTTCCATTAGTTACGCCGGAACAGGCAGCCGCTACGACCAATATCAAGTCGATTTGTCTCGTTGAGCCGCATAATAAGACCACCTATCCCCAGATTTCGGGCGATGTGGCGGAATGCCTTTACCAGGCGATTCAGAAAAA
>JBELAA010000039.1:0-15043 GCA_049509315.1 Sedimentisphaerales bacterium
AGGCGCGTCGCCGAAATCACCGTGAAACTTAAACAGCAGGTAAACAACAAGCAGTTCCTGCACAGCAAATAATGGTGAGCAACGCCGGACCAGGTTTAGAGAAGGACGGGCTTACAAAGATTCCGAGGATTGGCAGCGACCCTTCCGCAGATTTTGCACAGGAATCTGGCGTCCGCGACGAGGGCTTTGTATTGTTTCGGGTTACTAATCTGGTAGCCGAGATTGTTCAGATAACACAGGTGCTTGTTGTGGCCTGAATGAGGCATATTTGTCTTAGCCATCGCATTTCTCCGTAAAAAGGTTAGCTTGTTTCCTTCATCTCTTTTGGTTTATGGATTATAGCATAACCGAGGACAAAGCAAAGGAAAACCGCTGATATATATTCAATAATTGGCGGCATCATCCAGCCGTGGTGATGCTCCATAACCATTGGCAACTGCCTGGTCGCGAGCAGATTGAGCAATAAACCCCCGGCCAGGGCACAGCCGGCCACGGTGCGTTTGTCGCGGGGCCGGTTACGAGGAACGCAAAAGCCGCTCCAGGGTCGAGGCCTTTCATCATCATCGCTGCCGCAATCGGGACCGAGGCGGTCGCGCAAACATAAACCGGTATTCCGAGAAGCATCATAACAAGAATCGACAGCGGGCCTGACGGGAGTGATTCGGCAAAAAAGTTGTCGGGAACAAGCGCGGTAATAAATGCGGCAATAACAAGCCCCACTACCAGCGGCCGGGCAATATCGCGGGGAAGCTCTACAAGACCATATCGCAGACCTTTCAATATTTTGCTGCCATTCGGCGCGGAATGACAACAACATTCGTCGTCGCAATTCTGCTGATTATTGTCGATGACGGCGGAGGAACGGTCAAAATAATTCACGAGGATGCCGCCCACGACTCCGGTTACAAAAGCGACAATGGGCCTGAATACTGCGAAAAGCGGGCCAAGAAGAGAATAGGTTACAAAAATGCTGTCAACTCCGGTCTGCGGCGTTGAGAGCAAAAATGAAACTGAGGCGGCCTTACTTGCCTTGTGCTTATAAAGCGACATTGTAACGGGTATCACGCTGCAGGAACAAAGCGGCAGCGGAACGCCGAACAGCGACGCTTTAATCACCGGCCATATCCCCCTGCCGCCCAAATGCTGCTCAACGCGCTTTTGCGGCAGCAGAACCGATAACAATCCCGCCACAAGAAAACCAAACAGCAGGTACGGGGACATTTCGAGGGCAGTGTTCCAAAAACCGACCGCAATCATTTTTATAAAATCAGTCATAGTTAAACCTTATACTTTGGTTTTAGCCAGCATACTTTCCATATCTTTATCTACGTCGCCTACAGGCCCGATGTTGAATTTATCAACAAGAACCTTGAGGACGTTTGGACTGACAAAGGCGGGAAGCGTCGGACCCAGTTTGATATTGCGAATACCGAGATGAAGCAGTGAAAGCAATATGGCAACGGCTTTCTGCTCATACCAGGACAAAACAAACGACAGCGGCAGCTCATTTACGCCGCAGCCAAACGACTTGGCGAGGGCGACCGCTATCTGGACCGCGGAATAGGCGTCGTTGCACTGGCCGCAGTCAAGCAGGCGGGGTAATCCGGCGATTGAGCCGAATTCCATTTTGTTGAAGCGGTATTTGCCGCATGCAAGCGTAAGTATGACGCAGTCATTAGGAACCTTCTGAGCAAATTCGGTGAAATAGTTTCTGCCGGGTTTCGCGCCGTCGCAGCCGCCGATGAGAAAAAATCGCCTGATTTTACCTTGTTTTACAAGCTCGATGATTTTGCCCGTCGCGGCAAGAGCGGCATTGCGGGCAAAGCCGATGGTTATGAATTTCGCGGGGGCGTCTTTGGCAAAACCCGGCGAGGCCAGAGCTGCTTCGATAACCGGCTTGAAATTACGATTCGAAATATGTGCGACGTCGTGCCAGCCAACTAATCCTGACGTGAAAATACGCGATTGATACGTATCTTTGGGCTTTTGCAGGCAATTGGTTGTCATAAGGATTGCGCCGGGGAACTGGTCAAATTCGTTGCGCTGGTCCTGCCAGGCACCGCCGTAATTGCCGACGAGGTGCTTATATTTTTTCAGACCTGGGTATGCGTTGCAGGAAAGCATTTCGCCGTGAGTATAAACGTTGATGCCCTTGCCCTGTGTTTGTTTGAGTAATTCCTCGAGGTCTTTCAAGTCGTGGCCTGATACGACGATACATTTGCCTTTGACGGGCGTAACGCGGACCTTTGTCGGCTCGGGGTGGCCGTATGTGCCGGTATTGGCGAAATCGAGCAGTTCCATCGCCTTGAGATTAAGCTCACCTGTTGCAAGAGCCGTCTGGAAAAGCTCGCCAACGTCGGCGGGCTTTTGGGTCAGCCGGTCGAGCGTCTTGTGTATAATCGCATAAACGGCGTCGTCTTCCTTGCCGAGAATCTGGGCGTGGTCGGTATAGGCGGCAGCGCCTTTAAGCCCGTAGGTAATCAATTCCTGCAGGCCGGCGACGTCGGGGCCAAGCTTATTGATTTTGTCCTGTATGCCGACGAGCTGACCTTTTTCCACAGGTAAATTGTTCCGGTTGTTTACCCTGCCTTTTGCAGGCGGTTTCGTAAAGGGATTTTGCCTTTTCCCTTATCGCGGCCGCCTCATTAAGAAACTTCTGGAAACGAGTAGGGTCAAAATCCACATTAGTAAGCGTGCTGAACAGCGCCTCAACCGTAAAAACGTTGACGGCTTTATCGGCAGCACCCATTTGTCTTGCGCGATGAGCGTAACGGGAAATATCTTTGATGGCGTAAACCAGAAGGTCCTGAAGCACGGCGGTCTGGGGGTCTTTGCCGCAGTTGCCGAATTTGGTGCAGCCGGCGCCTTGTGCGGTCTGCTCACACTGATAACAAAACATATTCATAAAATATCTCCTTTCAAGCCCGAATCATAATGAGCATCATTTTGAATTTTTCCTTCGCGACAACGGCGTGCGGGATATTGGCGGGCATAACGATAATCTGCCCTGCGCAAACGGTTGAGGATTTGCCGCCGATGGTAATGTCGGCGCTGCCGTCGATAATCTGCACAACCGCATCGTAAGGGGCGGTATGCTCGCTGAGCTTTTGTCCCTTATCGAACGCAAATAATGTAATTGTGCCGACGGGTTTGTCGATTATGGTTTTACTGACTATTGAGTCGTCGGCGTAGTCAATAAGCGCCTCGAGGGTTGCCGGTTTTGCCATGCAGCTTTCCAGCACGGCTGCTTCTCCTGTTTTTTCCTTCATTTTCTGCTCCTTTTGCGATTGTTCTTATTTTGTGCACCCGACAACTGCCTCAGGGACAGCCCGTCCAAAAATGTGTTGATTTTATTTTGCAGCCGGCCAAGTTCGGGATTGACGGGGCAGCATCGTGATAGGCCGCAAAAGCTTTTGCTAACCAGGCATCGGCTGAACCGGACCGGCCCCTGGACGGCCTCGACCACCTGCCGAACGGTAATTCTCGATGGATTCCTGCCAAGCGTAAACCCCCCCGCCGGCCCCATCGTGCTTTTAACTATGCCCGCATTATGCAATCGCTGAAGAAGCTTGCAGGCAAGCTGATAGGGAATTTTTCGCCGGTCGGCTATCTGTTTTGTGGCAACCGGCTCCCGGCCGAATCTATCGGCCAGCTCAACTGCCGCCCTTAACGCGTAATCTGTGTTTCGCCTGATAATATCCATAATTTGACCATTATCTAATACTATAGGACTAATATAGTCCTATTCAATACTGATGTCAACGCAAAAGTGTTCATTTTTATAAAAATTTTTCTCGCTTTTTTTGCTGTCTTAATCCGAAATGTCGATGTCGCCGGCAGAAGAAATGCGAACCCGCTTTTTTAGCCCCTTTGACGAGCCAAAACGGTATTCACCGGCGCATCTCACAACTACCACATTCGAATCGACGTTTATCTCTATATTTTCCTTTGGTGTTTTCTGCCGAAGAACGTTTGCCAGAAGCAATGCCTTCTCAAGACCGTCACCCGTGCGATAATTGGCGACCTCATCGGGCTGGCTAAGTCGCTTGTCATCGTATATTGAATCGTTATCCAGTCCGTTAAGCCAAGCATATACATCCTTAACTGATTTGTCGGCTGACATTGCCAGCGAAACCGGGTTTCGCTCCACGGCGGCCTTGATAAACGGCGTCCCGTCGCAGCTTGCCATATCGCGATAAGCGTAAAACGCGAGGTCCGCGACGGCGCTTGCAGGACGCAGCTTTTGCAAATAATCAATGATTTGCTCCCTTGACCAGTCAATGCCAATTTCTATTTTGGGGGCAGGGACATAGTCCCTGTCCGGCGACGGCAATTTCGGCTCAGCGTGCACAAAATCAGCAAGCTCATCAATAAATCGCTGCGCACCGGGAATTATGGGCTGCAAAAACTCTTTCAATAATGCTTTGCCCTCGTCAGTTCGGACGTCAATCTTCTTTTTCGTCAGGAATTCACATACCAAATCACACCTGACCCTGCCCGGTATTTCGTATGAGACAAAATCTTCATCCGATACCTCGGCCAAGAGTTTATCGTGCGTCCCATTGGCAATGCGATAATCGCTGCCATGCTCGTAATGAAACAGGACCTCGGCCTTGATAAACTGCGGATTGCCCCGGCAGTCCCGGCAAAGCTGAAAATACTTCTGATACGCGGGATTACTCCTGAGGAAATTGGCAAAAATCAGCACCGACAAATCGCTGGAAAGATACGAGCGAAGCTGTTTTTCAAAATGCTGATATGTCTGCGGTGGCATCGTTGCCTGCTTATAAAGGCAGTGAACGTAACCGGATGAGTGAGCGACGATTGTTACGTTTTCATTTCGCAGGGCGCGCTGCGCCTTATACGATATTGCTGTGCCGTTAAACCACATTGCTTTTGTAACAAGCCGGCGGTTATTGGTCAGGGCGCCGTCGCGTATGTCGATGAAATTCTGCGAATGCAGCGGCGTGAGTATCGCGTATATATCCTCCAGCGGTATGCCGCAAACAATAAACGCCGCGGTCGCATACAGGGTTGACAGGGACACGCACTCGCCCGCCCTTTTCGTGTAATTCGGTTTTCGGGTAAACGCCTCCATTGCCTCGACGGTCTCGGTTTTCCAGTATGGAATCACGTCGCTGTCGTATTTATCAAGGCCAAAATGTTTGCGGATATCGACATCGAAATAATACTTGTCGCCCTCATAGCCGAAAAGGCCGTTGCTTTTTGCGATTTCCTCCGGCGATACAAACGCCTCAAACCGCTTCATTTCTTTTGTCTTACTTGTCAGGCCCCACGTTTCCAAATCAAGATTAAAATCGTATTCGTCCATTATGAACTGGCGCAGCCGCAATAATTTCTTGTAGCTGTCTTTGCCCTGGAGCTTTTTGAAACAGTCAATTTCCCGCCACTTCCAGACCAACGGACTCATTATATTGGCCAGAATCAGGGCATAGAACAATTCCGGAAATACAAAGACCTCCATATCCGAAAGCGTCGCCGCCGAACTGTATTTTTCCAACTGCTGCTGATTCATTTTGCACCGGCCTCGAACTATCTTGACACTATTTTTTCAGCTCTGTGGATTTCCCGTTGTCTCCACATCGCATACAAAGGCGGGTAAACCAATAGCTCCAATATGAAGCTGGTCAGCACTCCGCCAATCATCGGTGCCGCTATGCGTTTCATAACGTCCGCTCCGGTCCCCATCGACCACATAATCGGCATCAGGCCCATAAACATCGCCATCACCGTCATCATCTTGGGCCTAATCCTTTTCACCGCCCCGTGAATTATCGCCTCCTTCAAATCCGCGAAATTCCTCATCTTGCCCTGCGCAGCCATATCATTGTATGACAAATCCAGAAACAGCAGCATAAACACCCCCGTCTCCGCGTCCAGACCCATCAGCGCTATCATCCCCACCCACACCGCGATTGAAACGTGGTAACCCAGTATATATAAAAACCATATCGCCCCTATCAGCGAAAACGGCACCGCCAAAAGCACGATTCCCGTCTTGACGATGCTCTTGGTGTTCATATAAAGCAGTATGAAAATAATCAAAAGCGTAAGGGGCACCACGACCTTCAGCCGGCTCCTCACCCGCAGCATATTCTCGAACTGTCCGCTCCACTGCAAAGCGTAGCCCGCCGGCATCTGTAACTGCTCCGCCGTCGCTTTCTTTGCCCTGGCCACGTAGCCGCCTATATCGGTCTCGCCCGTATCGACAAAAACGTAGCCGGCAAGCATCCCGTTCTCCTCGCGTATCATCGCAGGCCCTAATGTAACCCTGATTTCCGCAAGCTCGCCTAACGGGAGCTGCGCACCCGTCTCTGTCGGCACAAGCACCCGCTGCAATTTTTCAAGATTGTCCCGGTAATCACGGGCGTATCGCACGTTGACGCTGTATCGCTCGGTGCCCTGTATTGCCGTCGTTACGTTCTCCCCGCCGATGGCGCTCATTATAATTTCTTCCGCGTCCTGAATGCTAAGCCCGTATCTGGCCAGTTGCTCCCGCTTAAGCTCGAAATCCACAAAATACCCGCCCGATACCCGCTCGGCGTAAACGCTTCTCGTTCCTTTCAACGGCTTTATAATCCGCTCCAATTGCGTCCCGATTTTCTCAATCTCGCCCAAATCAGCCCCCAAAATTTTAATCCCAATCGGCGTCCGAACACCCGTTGACAGCATATCGATTCTCGCCTTTATCGGCATAGTCCAGGCATTGGTAACCCCCGGTATCTGCATTTTGTCGTTCATTTCCTCAATCAGCTTTTCCCAGGTCATTCCCTTTCGCCAGTAACGCTTATCCCGCAGAACTACCGTCGTTTCCATCATTGAAAACGGCGCCGGGTCCGTCGATGTATTTGCGCGTCCGGCCTTGCCGAACACCCGCTCGACCTCCTGAAACGTCATAAAAATCTTGTCCTGTATTTGTAACAGGTTTGCCCCCTCTGTAACCGATAATCCCGGCAGCGTCGTAGGCATATACAAAATATCCCCCTCATTCAAAGGCGGCATAAATTCAGAGCCCAACTTGAAATACACCGGCACGGTAATAATCACTAACACAATCGCACTGATGATAACCGTCTTGCGATGCTCCAAAACAAAATTGCACGCCGGCTCATATATCGCAAATAATACCCTGCTCACCGGGTGCCGCTCCTCAGGGTAATACTTACCTACCGTAATGCCGTTGTAAACCCAAGACAGCCACTTCGGCTTGAAATGCTTATAGTCCATTCGCGTGAAAAGCATCCTCACTGCCGGGTCAAGCGTTATCGCCAAGAGCGCCGCAATCGCCATCGCAAAGTTCTTGCTGTAGGCAAGCGGCTTAAACAACCGCCCCTCCTGGTCAACAAGCGTAAATACCGGCAAAAACGCAACCGCTATCACCAGTAACGAAAAGAACACCGACGGCCCCACCTCCTTCAGGGCATTCAGCCGGATAATGTGAAAGTCGCCCTTGCGACCGCCCTCCTGCCATAACTGCAGCTTCTTATAGGCATTCTCGACCTCCACAATCGCTCCGTCAACTAACACGCCTATCGATATCGCGATACCCGACAGCGACATTATATTGGACGTCAGCCGCATCCCATACATAGGTATAAACGACAAAACCACCGCTATTGGTATCGTAACAATCGGAATAATGGCCGACGGAAAATGCCACAGGAAAAGCAGTATTACAAAGCTGACTATAATCATTTCCTCAATGAGCTTGTCCTTCAGCGTGCTGATTGACCGCTTTATCAACTCGCTGCGGTCGTATGTGGTTACGATTTCAACCCCCTTAGGCAGCGACGGCTTAATCTCCTCGATTTTCCCCTTGACACGGTTTATCACATTTAGCGCATTTTCCCCCTGCCTCATTATCACGATTCCGCCGACCGTATCGCCCTGCCCGTCTAAGTCGGCAATGCCCCGCCTTATATCAGGCCCCAAAACAACGTCCGCCACGCTTTTTATCAATATCGGCGTCCCCCGCTCATCAGTCCCGATTACCGTATTTTCCAAATCCGCCGGCTTCTTGATATATCCCCTGGCCCGAATCATATACTCGGTCCCCGTCATCTCAATCAGACGCGCCCCAACGTCGTTATTGCTTTGCCTCACCGCCTCGACAACTTTCGTCAGCGGGATATTGTAAGCAAGCAGCGCATTGGGATTGACGTTTACCTGGTATTGCCTCTGAAATCCCCCCACTGTCGCAACCTCTGCCACCCCCTTGACGCTTTGCAGCCAGTATCGCAAGTACCAGTCCTGAAAACTTCGCAAATCCGAAAGGTCATTTTGACCTGTTTTATCGACAAGCGCATACTGATAAATCCACCCCACGCTTGTCGCGTCAGGCCCTAATTCAGTTCGCACCCCTTGCGGCAGGCCCGCAGTAATCTTGCTCATATATTCCACTACCCGGCTGCGTGCCCAGTATATGTCGGTCCCGTCCTCGAAAATTATATAAACGTATGAAAAGCCGAAATCCGAAAACCCCCTTATCGCCTTGACCCTCGGCGCGCCTAACATCGCCGTTACAATCGGATACGTAACCTGCTGGTCAACAATGTCCGGTGGTCTGTCCCACTGCGAGTATATTATCACCTGCGTATCCGACAAATCAGGTATCGCATCCAGCGGTATCCTTTTAATGCAGTACACCGCCCCAAGTATCGCCGCGAGCGCAAAAAATACGACGATATACCTGTTCCTCCCACACCATTCTATTATTTTTGGTATCATTGATGCCCCGCATGTTCCATCGACGGCTGGTTTGGTTCGCCCATTTGACCCAGGACTGCGTTTAATTTCGATTCCGAGTCAATCAGGAAATTGGCCGACGTAACAACCTCGTCATTTTCCGCAACCCCCTGCAAAACCTCGTAATACCCCTTTGCCCTGTGCCCTAACTTTACCTGCCTCGGCTCAAAATAACCGTCCGGTCTGGCGATAAAAACTATGTCCCGCGTCCCTGCGTGCATCACCGCCTCATCCGGCAACGCTAATTTTTCACCCAGGTCATAATTTATCGCCACGTTTACAAACATTTCGAGCTTAAGTTTGTTGTCGGGATTAACGACCAAGGTCCGCACCTTCAGCGTCCTTGTCGCCGCCTCAAGTATCGGTGTAACCGATATGACCTTTCCCTCAAAAACCTCCCCTGGATACGCCAGCGCTCGCACCTCTACCGGCGTGCCGGTCTTTACCAGCCCCGCCTCGTATTCGTAAATCGTTACATACACCCAAACGTCCTTGTCCTCGCTTGTCGGCAAATACAAGCTCTGCTCAGGCCTGCCTCGCTTTTCCATTTCTGCAATTTCCTCCTCGCTCATCCCCATAGCCAGCAGTTTCTGTTTCATCGAACGCATTAAGCTTGCCGACTGCTGCTCGATATAACCCTCTTCTCTGCGAATCGTTCCACTGCTTTTCATCGCCTGTAAATATTCCTGCTGTGCGGTAAACAACGCCGGGTCATATGCCACCCTGCCCACCGTCAGAATTTGCCCCGACAACTTGCGTTTTTCAACTTTGGCTTTCTTCACCCCGATAAGCTGCTGCTTTTCAGGACTTATATGCACGCCCACCGCCTGTGCCGGCGCCGCCTCCTCATATACCGGCACATAATCCATTCCCATCGAGTCCTTCATAGGAACAGGCGACGTAACCGTAGGGTCCATCGGATTGCGATAATATAAAATCTTCCTTTCCACTGACTTAACTGGCTTTTGCTCCGCCGCCGATGCTCGCTTCACTAATGACATATTGCATATCGGGCAGTCGCCGGGCCTGTCCGACGTATAAGTCGGGTGCATCGGGCAATAATAAACATCTTTTACTAAACCCGCCTTTCCTTCTCCGCCAGCTACGAAATACTTAACTGCGACAGCGCCAAAAACTACCAACAATATAACCAACCCAACGACTATCGTCTTTGCCTTCATTTTTACCTCTTTTTTCTCTGCGGTCTCCGCGTTCTATGCGGTGAGTTTTTATTTCGCAAACTGCGGCAGCTTCGCTATATATTTCTCCGGGTCTTTCTCGAACTCCCCTTTGCACACTGCGCAGCAGAAATAAACCTTCTTGCCCTTGTATTCGACAAAAACGTTCTTGTCGATTTTGTTGCCTTCCATCACCGGGCAAATCGTCTGCTCCCCGGCAGCCGTTTGCTTGTTAACGTCTTCAACGGTAGGCAACTTGGGCGTCTGCTCTTTCTTCTTACAGCCGGCTGTCCAAATCAGCCCAATCATTAAAACCGTCACAACCATTACTATTTTCTTCATATTCATTTTGCACCTCTTTCTAATTTAATTCCGTTCCCGCTAACATTTCTAATTCCGCCAGTTTCTGCCTGTTGTCTGCTTGCGCCCGCTGATACGACAAATGGTACTCAAGCAGCATTCGCTGTGCGTCAATGAGAGACAAAAAGTCAATCGTCCCCGCCCTATATGCCGCCTCCGACACCCGTAACAACTCCGTGCCCTTCGGTATCAGCGTATCTCGATACAGGCGTATCTTTCTAATGCTGTCCCTGTATCCGTAATGCGCTTGCGATGCCTGTGTCAAAAGTGTGTTTTCTGTATTGATTCTCTCCTGCTCAATGCTCGCTTTTCGGGCCTGCGCCTGCCTGACGCCCGCGCTGTAGCTACCCCGCCACAATGGCAGATTCATCTGAAAAACCATTGCGACGCCGTCTCTGCCGGGTTTATCCATATTTTCATACATAACGCCGATTCCGATATCGGGATAAAAATTTTTCTCCGCAAGGTCAATTTTGGACTTGGCCGCTAATGCTTCAAAATTGAGCACCGCCAGCTCGGGATTTTTCTGTCTCAAGAGGTTCACTAATCGCTCGTAATCCAGCTCATTCACATTAAAATCTTCGCGTCCGGGCCAGGACAGATTCGTATCGGCAGGCAGTGTCAGCGCCGTCCTAAGCCGGCTGGCCGTCGGCTCCCGCAATTGCTCCAATCCCCGCAAGACATCCTCCATTTTCGCTATCTCAACCTGTGCCCGAATCACGTCCGGATGCCCCGCCTCCGCCGTCAAATGTTTTGTCTGTGCAACCTCCTCGAAATGCTTGAACAATTCAAGATTCTCTGCCGCAATATCGGTCGCCCCGGCAAGATAAGCAAATTCGTAAAAGGCCTCCTTGACTTCCCTGAATAACGCTAATCTCGCCGCCTCGTATTTCTGTTTCGCCGCTGCCGCTTTCTTTACGGCCGCCTCGGCCCCGGCGTCAATTTTACCGAACCACGGGAACATCTGCATAACTTCAACCGTTTGCTTCATTTGCAGGTCCGATTGCTTTGTCCAGTAGTTGTATTTAACCTGTGGGTCGGGCAGCACCTTTGCCTGCGGTATCTCCTCCAAAGCCGCCCGCCATTGTTCGAATGCAGCTTTCAAATTAGCGGAATTTCGCGAGGCGTATTGCAGGTAATCATCGAGTTTGACTAAATTATTCACGTTGCCTAACTGCTCTGAACCAAAGGCAAATGGCATAAAGGTAAGTATGATAATTTCACCAATTAGGACAATCTGTCGCTTCATATTTGTCCCTTCAAACTGACTGATATGGCTTTCATTCTACCAAACTGCTGAGGTAACTCCATACAAATACATCCGACTATTTGTGAAAACAGAACTTAAACAGCTCACAAATCTCGCAGTCGGCTCGCTTTTTGCCCGTGCAATCCTCAACGATGCCGATTCGGGAAAGTGAGAAGTCGTATTTCACGGGGTCAGCCGGCTCAATTTCAGCGAATCGCCTTGTTATTTCGACCGCGGTTTTCAACGAAACGTTTTTATGCGTGTGAAATCCGAGAATTCTTGTAAGCCGGCCGATATGCACATCGACAGGCACAATCAGCTTCGATTTGTCGATTGCCCGCCAAAGCCCTGCGTCAACGTCGTCCTTGCGGACCATCCAGCGTAAAAACATATTCAGCCGTTTGGCCGCCCCACCCAAATTGGGGCCTGCAAGCAGAAACTTTAAACTCTGCGATACCTCGCCGCTTTTCATATTCAAAAGTGAATCGCAAAACCGGGAAAGGGCGGGAATGATATTCTCGTCGGCATCAGCGTAAAATTGCAAAAAAAACTTTTCAATGCTGCCGGCTTTTGCAATTGCCTGTTGAAGCAGCATAAGCAAATCAGCGATATCGTCGCCGGTATTGAACCGGTGCTTGAAACCGGCGAGTCTCGCCCGGTCCCGATTCTTAAAATTCAGGACAAATTCGTAAGGACTTTTGCCCATCTTTGCCAGTAAATCGCGGACGCTTGTTTGAATCTGCTCGACCCTGCCGTATGCAAGCGACGCCGCTAAAAAACCGGCAACTTCCATATCCGCCGGCTCCGAGTATTCGTAAACAAACTGCAACGGGTCCGGCTTGATAAGATCTCGTCGGTTGTATTTTTCATACAACGCGTCGAGAACTGTTTTTAGCTCCTGATGCTTTTCCACAGCGGTAATACAAGGCGAATTCATATCAGTTAATACTGTTCAAGATGATGAAATTCCGCGTTTTCCAGCCACGTTTGCGGCCGGGACACAAACTCAATAATGTTTTCGAGCAGAAAGTAATGCTTGTTTTCCTCTTCTGCCAGCGTATTGAAGATTGCCTTTTGCCGAGGGTCTTGCGCCTCGTTGGCCTTTTGTCTATAGAATGACCGACTGTCCTGCTCGATATCCTGCGCCTTTTTATAAAGATCAATCTGGCTGTCGCCGAATTTGAACTTTTCCCGGCTTTGCCTCATCTTGGCGAATATGGTCTTGGCGTTGGTCAGCAGTATCGTGTCGGCGACCTCGGCGGGAGTGCCCTGCTTCATTTTAGATATAACCTCGCAATGGCCGTGCTCCTCATCTGCAAGCATTGAGAAAATGCTGACAAGCCCCTTGTGCGGCGCGCTTTCGGACAGTTTGCGGTAGTATTGCTCGGCAAACTGCTCTTTTTCCATTGCAAAGTCAAATATGTCCATTGTCGGTATCTCCAAAAATCACATTTCTGAGGAACTGCGCCATTTTCTGCCGTCGGATTCGATAAGCCGGTCGGCCTGCGGAAAACTTTCCGCACCCGCCTCATATATATGAGGTTGTATCATTTTGTCTTCCCACGCCTGCAGAACAGGTTCAACCAGCCGCCAGGAAACCTCGACGTTGTCCTCCCTGGTGAAAAGCGTCTGGTCGCCCGCCATACAATCCAGAAGCAAACGCTCATACGCCTCAGGGGGCTGCCCCCCGAATACCTCCGCGTAGCTGAACTGCATTCTCAATGTCCCCATACAGGCCTTGGAACCGGGGCGTTTGGCCTGGAAGCTAAGCGAAATCCCTTCCTGCGGCTGAATCTGCATAACTAACGTATTTGCGGGCAAATCTATAAGCTCAATCGAAGTGAACATCGAATGCGGGACCTTTTTGAATGTAATGGCAATCTCGGTATCCTTTTTAGCCAGGCGCTTGCCCGTCCTGAGATAAAACGGCACCCCCTGCCATCTCCAGTTATCGACAAATAATCTCGCGGCGACGTATGTCTCGGTTTTCGAATCGGCGGCGACATCCGGCTCGCCGAGATAGCCGGGGACGTTTTGGCCTTCTACGATACCGGCCGCATATTGACCTCTGACGAAATCGATTTTTACGCTCTGTTCATTTACCGGCCTGATGCAGCGTAACAGTTTGACTTTTTCATCACGGACGCGGTCCGCCTCGAACGAGACGGGCGCCTCCATCGCGACAAGCGAAAGCATATTGAGTATATGATTCTGGAACATATCCCGCAGCGCCCCCGATTTGTCGTAATAGCCGCCGCGATGCTCGACGCCTACCGATTCGGCTATTGTAATCTGAATATGGTCGATAAAATTACGGTTCCAGACCGGTTCGTATATCGCGTTGGCAAAGCGAAACATCAGGATATTCTGGACCGTTTCCTTGCCTAAGTAATGGTCGATACGGTATATCTGCTTTTCGTCGAAATGTTCCTGTATGATTCGATTAAGCTCAACGGCGCTTTGTAAATTCCTTCCGAACGGCTTTTCGACTACCAGCCGAACCATTGCACATTCGGGTCTTCCGATACAGGAAAGCCCGGCCCTTCCCAGTCCCTCGACTATCGTCCCATACAAAACCGGCGGCACGGCAAGATAAAAAATCCTGCTGCCGGCGACTTTGTGCCTGCGGTCAAGCTCGGTCAGTCGGCCGGCAATTGCTTTATAAAACGCCTCGTCATCGTAATTACCCGCAACGTAATACAATTTCTCCGTAAAGCGTGTCAGGTTTTCCGCGTCAACACCTTTGAACGTTTCGCGTATGGCTTCGGCGGCGTCGGTCCTGAACTGCTCATCCGAAAGCCGGCTCCTGGCGCAGCCCAGAAAATAAAAATTCTCATTAAGCAGCTCACGCCTGAACAACTCGTATATGCTGGGCAATAGTTTTCGGCTCGTCAGGTCGCCTGACGCCCCGAAAACAATCAGTCCGACCGGGGGCGACTGCGGCTCCGCACAAATTATTTCCTGCAAAAGCGTCGGACGTATATCACTCATTTCAGGCAATCCTCAAACTACTCACCGCAGAGACCGCTTCGAAAGCCCCCAGGTTTATCCTGGGGGTTAAACCCCCAACATAAAGTTGGGGGCTTATGGGTCGCGTGCTCCGCGGTGAGTAATGTTTTTTAGTCCTTAATCGGCTCGAATTCGTCTTTACCGACGCCGCAGTCGGGACAAACCCAGTTATCGGGCAAATTCTCGAAAGCCGTCCCCGGCTCGACGCCGTTGTCCGGGTCGCCCGCAGCAGGGTCATAAATATAACTGCACATAAGACATCTGTATTTCTTCATCTTTCTGCCTCCATAGTTATGAGGTTTGAGTTTTTAGTTTTTAGTCAAATAACTCAACACTTAAAACTCATAACTAAAAATTAATAATCAGTTTTCTTCGAGATTCGCAAGCTGCATTTTCAGCAAAACCAGGTGCCCAAGCTCTTCGTCGATGATTTCCATAACTTTGTCCCTGCCTGCCCCAGGAGCAACCATCTCTTTGAGCG
>JBELAA010000390.1:0-1421 GCA_049509315.1 Sedimentisphaerales bacterium
TTCATAATACCCCGGTATTTGGCAATCGTTCGGCGGGCAAGGCCGGTTATGCCCGCTTCGGCCAATTTTGTTTTAATCTGGTCGTCGCTGAGAGGGCTGGATTTGTCCTCGGCGTCGATAATTTCCTGAAGTTTCCCCCTTATTGCCTCCCAGCTTTTCTCGTTGCCCTGCGTGTCCTCGATACCGCCGCTGAAAAACTTTCTCAGGGGCAGGATGCCCCAGGAGCACTGCACGTATTTTCCGGCGACCGCCCGCGATACGGTGGCGAGATGCACGCCTACGTCTTCGGCAACCTTCGACATAGGCAGCGGCTTCAAATAAAGCTGACCCCTGTCGAAAAAATCCCTCTGCCGGCTGACAATCGAGCGGGTAACCTTCAGCAGCGTGTTTTTTCTCTGCGCAATGGCGTCAATTATCCACTGCGCCGAGCGAATGTTCCTTTGCAGAAACTCCTTTGCCTTGTCGTCGATTTTTTTAGCTGAAACCATTGAGGCATAGTAATCATTTATTCGCAGGCGAGGCAGGTTGTCTTCGGCCAGCCGGACCGCGTATTCGCCCGACTCTTCGGATAACTCCACTATTACGTCGGCGGTAATCGGGACGTTCCTGTTAACGCCGACCTGCAGGCCCGGTGAGGTATCGAATTTGCTCAGACGCACTATTGCGCGATTTATATCTTCGATTGAACAATTCATTTTCCTGGCGATTTCAGGCAGGCGATTTTCGAGAAGGTCGTCGAAATGACCCGCGACAAGCCCCTTTTCAAAACTCATATCCTCAGTGCTCTGGTTGAGCTGAATCAAAAGGCATTCCTTCGCGTCGCGTGCGCCGACTCCCGGCGGCTCGATCTTTTGAATAAGCGATAACGCTTTCGGCAAATCCTCCAGCTTGAAATCGGTCCTGTCTTTGTTGTAAAGCTGCTCAAGGCGGACCGACAGGTATCCTTTGTCGTCGATGTAATCGATGATAACGCTGCCTGCTTTTTTTACCGGCTCATCGGCCTCGACCAGCCCCCACTGGTCCTCGAGATAATCGTGAAGCGACTGCGACGGCGCTGCGGCGTTTTTTATGGCCGCGAGCTTGGGGTCCTGCTCATCGGGCTGTGCCCTTGAAAAATTATACTCCCCCTCAATATAATCCCGCACCTCTTCATCCAGCGTATCGGCGCCCTTATCGTCCTCCTGCGTCTTCGGTTTTGATTCTGTCCTCGTTTCCGTTTCAGACGTCGCTTCCGCGGGGCTTTGCTCCGACTCCTCCGGCTCATCGATTTCCAGAACGGGATTGCTGTTAAGCTCCTGCTCGATTCTCTCCTGCAGCGCAAGCATAGGAAGCTGGAGTATCTCCATTGACTGAATCATATGCGGAGCCAGCTTCATTTGCTGCTCCAGCCGCATTTGTCCGTGCATTTCCAGCTTCATTTA
>JBELAA010000391.1:0-1418 GCA_049509315.1 Sedimentisphaerales bacterium
AGGGTGGGTTACGGCCAACGCCATTATCCTCGAGGAAAGGAAGGCAAACTGATGAACAGGATGCTGAAGTTAATAATCGGGGTGGTTTTTGTTTTAGTGATAACATTCAGCGCGATAAGTGTCTGCCAGGACGTTGGCAAGCGGTTGAAAGTTGACGTTACCGGGCCTAAAGTTTACACGTTGTCGTCTGGCACCAAGGCAATTCTGGGCAAGCTCAACCAGCCGATAACGCTGAAACTTTTCTACTCGAAGACGGCCGCAATGAAAGGGCCAGACCAGGTGAAGTTTTATAATAACTACTATGATTTCGTCAGGTCGTTCCTCGATGAATACGTCGCGGCGGCCAAGGGGATGGTGAAGCTGGAAGTAATCGACCCGAGGCCTTTTTCGGAAGACGAGATGCAGGCGATACAATACGGGCTGAAAAAATTTCCTATGACCGAGGAGGAAAATTTCTTTTTCGGACTGGTCGTGCAGACGCAGTTCGGCGTCGAAAAGGCGATACCGTTTTTCACGCCCGACCGTCAGGGTTTTGTGGAATACGACATAAGCCACCTGATTGACCTGGCAATCACCCGCCAGAAAAAGACGATAGGCGTGCTAAGCTCAATCGCGGTAATGGGCGAGGTAAGCGATTATATGGCGCAAATGATGCGTGTGCAGGGACAGCAGCCCAAAATACCGTGGGTAATTATTCAGCATCTCAAACAGCAGTACGAGGTAAAGGAAGTCCCCGCGGACACCAACGACATCAACGGGATTGATATATTATTAGTCATTCACCCCAAGAACCTTTCGAAGCAGGCGCAGTTTGCTATAGACCAGTTCGTTTTGAAGGGGGGCAGGGCGATAATCTGTGTTGACCCGTATTGTTTTGCCGACCAGCAGGACCCGGTGGTGACGCAGTACGGATTTGCAAGCCAAAGCTCGAACCTTAAAAATCTGCTCAATACCTGGGGACTGGATATGCCGGAGATGACTTTTGCAGGCGACAGGAAGCTGGCGATTGTGGCATCGCCCGCTGAAGGGCGCAGAGCCGAAAGCATTATCGGCTTTTTAAACCTTGCCCCGCCGGACTGTTTTAATCAGGACAACGTCATAACCGGCCAGCTTAACAGTGTTCGGGTGCTGTTTGGGGGCGTTTTGAATGAGGTTAACGCGCCTGGTAGAATTGAGCGAACGCCCCTGATTACGACGACGGCCAAAGGCAACGGTTTCAAGGTGGACAGCTTACTTGACATACAGGTGCTGGACCCGAAGGCGTTGATGAAACAGTTTACGGATGGTTCCAGGCCGGCCGTGCTGGGTTATATGGTTACGGGAAGGTTCAAAAGCAGCTTCCCCGACGGTATCGACGTTAAGGAAAAAGTGAATCCCAAAGACCTAAACGCGCCGCCGAAGCCGGCGGAGCACATAAC
>JBELAA010000392.1:0-1412 GCA_049509315.1 Sedimentisphaerales bacterium
GGCAGGATGCTATAGAATAGCCCAAAGCTTTATGTCATAGAATGGAGTCGTAAATGCTGTTGGATTCGATATTGGGCTGGTTCAGTATGGATATGGGTATCGACCTGGGTACCTGCACGACCCTCGTTTGCGTCCGCGGCAAAGGCATAGTCCTCAATGAACCCTCGGTAGTAGCAGTTCGCAAAGGAACCAACATTGTCCTCAATAACGGCGAAGCGGTCGGTCTTGTCGCACGCGAGATGTTAGGCAAGACGCCCGGCTCAATCAGCGCGATAAGACCCCTCAAAGACGGCGTAATCAGCGATTTCGAAATCACCGAGGCGATGCTCAACTATTTCATTCGCAAGGTCCACGGCAGGGGCAACCTGATACGGCCTCGCGTGGTCATCGCTGTCCCCAGCGGGATAACCGCCGTAGAGCGCAGGGCCGTCATCGACAGCGCCGAAAGGGCAGGGGCGAGAAAAGTTTACTTAATTGATGAACCAATGGCGGCGGGAATAGGCGCGGGATTACCGATTACCGAGCCGACGGCGTCGATGATTGTCGATACGGGCGGCGGAACGACGGAAGTCGCGATTATGAGCTTGGCGGACATCGCCAACTGCGAGTCGATACGCGTCGGCGGCGACGATATGGACGAGGCGATAATCAATCATCTCAAGCGAACGTATAACCTGCTTGTGGGCGAACCCAGGGCGGAAAAGGTAAAAATACAAATCGGTTCGGCCGCGCCTCTCGAAGAAGAGCTTACGATGGAGGTGTCGGGCAGGGACACGATTTCGGGACTGCCTCGCAAAATCGTAATCACAAGCGAAGAAATCCGCGAAGCGCTGAAAGAGCCGATAGCGGCGATAATCGACGCGGTAACGAGGACTCTCGAAAAGGCGGAGCCGGAATTAGCGGCCGACCTGATTGACAACGGTATTCATATATGCGGCGGCGGGTCGCTGTTACGCGGTATGGACAGGGTATTGGCCAACGCGACGGGTTTGAAGGTCATCAGGGTCGATGACCCGCTGACGGCGGTGGCGCGGGGCACCAGCGTTTATCTCGAAAACCTCGAATTGTGGAAGGACACGCTGGAGCACAACGAATCCGGCTGGTAATTGATTATCTATTTCAGCGGTTGCGGTAGAAAAGTATTGGTAACTGGTTATGGCAGGGAAGCGAATCAGGGTCTCCAGAAGGATGTTATTCGCCTGGTGTATGATGGGCGGGCTGATACTCCTTTTTTCCCCACGAGCGGCAACAAGCAAGTTTCAATTCGCGTTTGCGCGGGTTTTCAGGTGGCCATTGAGCGTCGGGAGGAATATGCCGTTGTCCGCCAGCACCGAGGTGTCGGTGCAAAACGAGCAGGCGCGCAAAGAGGCACAGTATCAGAATTACATTATGAATCTCGAAGAGGAATTGCG
>JBELAA010000393.1:0-1596 GCA_049509315.1 Sedimentisphaerales bacterium
ACCGTAATCGAGTCCTTTGTGGCGTTGAAGGTCGCCTCCCATTCCTGCAGCGACCTGACCAGCGCCCGTTCGACCCGCTCCTGCTCACGGTACGAGCGTTCGAGTCCCACGACGCGTGCGCGCAGCGTTTGCGTTTCGCGGAGGAGCTGCTCGGCGTTGTCGGTCGGCCCGATTCGAGCGGGGTCGGTTAAAACCAGTTTATTGTCTTTATCCGGCTGCATTTCCATAATTTTACCTGCCTGAGCGGAGGTCGAAATTTTCCTTAATGAATCTAAACGTTGGAAATCTCCTCCTGCATAGGCAGCTCGCTTGCGTTCCAGTAAAGCATAACGGTGCTTATGACATCCACGAATTTCGCGTAATCAACCGGTTTTGTCATATAGCCGGCGGCCCCGAGTTTGATTTGACGATCTTGAGGAACTCGACGCCATTCATTTTGGGCATATTCAGGTCGAGGATAATAACAAAGGGCTTTTCCTTTTCGGGGTCAGTGAGGTATTTTATTGCGTCTTCGCCGTTAACGGCGTGAACGAGGTCATTGGTAACGTGCAGGTCTCGCATCGCACGTTTGACCGTCATCGCGTCAACACTGTCGTCTTCAATAAGCAGTATCGGTCTTAGAGTTCGCATATACAAGTTCCTCTCGCTGTATTGGCAGTGTGAAGAAGAAAGAGCTTCCTTTGCCGAGCTGAGATTCGACCCAGATTTTGCCGCCGTAAAGTTCGACGATTTTTCTGGCGACGGCCAGGCCAATGCCGGCGGTTTCCGGCTCGGCTTTGCTGGGGAGCGTCTGGAATATTCCGAAGATTCTCTCGAAATGCTTTTGCTCGATGCCTGGGCCGTTGTCTGAGACGTGGAATTTCCAGAATTTTCCCTGCTCGACACAGCCCACCTTAATCAGGCCTTTTGGTTTATCCATAAATGCGATTGCGTTGGACAGCAGATTCAGGAACACCTGCGATATGTGCTCACGTTCACAGTAAACGCCCGGTAAGCTGTCTATGGCTATTTCGATGTTTTTCGGCACATTCGATTCGTCGATAACCTGGTTGAGCAGGGCGTTCAAATCAATCTGTTTTTCCTGGTCTGCGGTTCTGGCGATTTTGGAGAACTGAAGCATACCGTCAATGAGCTTGTTTATTCGGGTAACCCTGATTTTGAGCAGCCGAATCTGCTCCCTGCCGTGCTCGTCGAGATTGTCGCCATAGTCGCTGATGAGCCAGTCGGCGAGCGTCCCGATTCCCCGAACCGGCGTTTTGAGGTCGTGTGCGGCGATGTGGACAAAATCCTGGAGCTGCCTGTTGGACCTGCTGAGCTGGCCGACGGTTGTTTCGAGGTCCTTATTAAGTTTTTCCATCGCCTGCTCGGCCTTTTTCTGCTCGGTAATATCGACGAAACTTTCGAGCAGGTGCGGTTTTCTGTCGAGCATAATAGTAACGACCGTTTTGATAATCTGGCGTTTTTCGCCGCCGGCGGTCAGCAGGATTCGCTCCGAATTGTCGACTTTTTGTCCCAGGTCGGCTATTGGACAGTGTCCCTGTTCAGCAGGACATATAAATTTATGACATACTGAGCCGACGAGCTGCTCACGGGAGG
>JBELAA010000394.1:0-2426 GCA_049509315.1 Sedimentisphaerales bacterium
GAGGACCAGAAATTGAGTGTGTTGGAAGCTGAAAAAAGAACATTGGCAGATAAATTAGAAACCCAGCGAGAAGCGATTCGGAAGTTGGCTGAGGAATTCGGCACTGTTACTTTGGATGGTCGGCAAAATATGATGTTGCAGCGTGTCGCAAGTTTGCTGGCGGAATTGACAAAGGTCGAAGCACAGCGGATTAGCCTTGAGGTCAGAATTCAGGTGCTCGAGCAGGGTAAAGGGCAAGATGTGCCGGAAGATTTGCTCAGCAAACGTAACGAACGCATTAATGCCGACCCCACAGTTCAGGAGCTTGTTCGCAGTATTGTTCGGTTGGAGGAAGACCTAATCGCCGCAAGACAGGTTATGACGCCAGAAAACCCCCTGTTGAAACAAAAAGAGGAGTTTATAGAATCTTTCAAGAAACGCCTCGAGGAAAGACGCCGGGAGCTGGGAAAGGATAACGAGCTTCAAAATTCTCGTGCACAACTTGAAGAAACTGCTGCCTATGAGAAGCGGCTGCGAGAGAAGCTTGCCTCCGAGGATGAACAGACAATACAAGTCGGGCGAAAGCAATTGTCGATTCAGGATATGCAATACCAGCTTGGGCTGGAAAAAGAAATGTACGATACGGTCACAAAGCGTATCCAGGAGCTTGAAATGGAGCGCAAGCGGCCGGCGAGAGTAAGTGTCGCCTATAACGCCGATATTGCGAATATTCTTGACAAACGTATCAAGTACTCAGTAGCGGTTATCTTCGCCGCGATTGCCGGCGGAATAGGGCTGGCCTTGCTGAAGGACAAGATGGATCCGAGTTTGCGGTCGCCGGAAGATGTTACCAGGATTCTCGGTGTCAGAATAATCGGGACAACTACAAACCAGACGACCATTGAAAAAGCCCTGCTCCCGAGACAGTTGACCGAGGATTACCAGACAATCCGTGCCAACCTCGGATTGCTCGACGAGGGGGGAATGCCGAAAAAACTGGTCGTTACCAGCGCCGGGATGCGCGACGGCAAAACCACTTTCTCTATCAATATCGCTACCAGTTTGAGCAGGTCGGGCTGCAAGGTATTATTGATTGACGGTGATTTGAGGAAGCCGGATGTCGGGCGACTCCTGAACGTCCCGCATAATATGAGACACCTGCAGGATATGCTTATGGGTAATACCTTCGATGAGTCGCTAATCGCAATTGTATCTCCAGGCCTGCACGTGCTTGCTGCTGACTCGCAAAATGCGATGGACCCCTATGAGCTGCTGGTTCTGCCCGCCACGGCGTTACTGATAGATAAGCTTGCGGAAAGATATGACCATGTGATTATCGATACGCCTCCCGTTCTAGCTTTTCCCGATGCGCTTATATTGGCCAGAATCGCCGGCGCAGTAATACTCACTCACCTTGGTCATACTTATTACCGTTATGGATATCACTATTACACACAGGGTGGCGGCAGGCCGAGAAAAGACAGCAGGAGAAACGGCAGAAATCCGCTGTTGTTGTTTGATAAACCACAGGAAGATTCGGACAAACCGGCATCCTGAGATACAAAGGTTTATTACGGGAAAGACAATCCCGCAAAGTTCTTATACGGATAATGTATGCATTTGGTCGTCGTTCACAAATCCACTGGTTCAGATGAAAGCGATTCAGATTCCATGTTGCGCCTGGCGTTCTCCGGCGGGCTGGTGACGGACTTCGTTATTGGCAGGATTTTTGAATACTATGGTTTGCCCAGGAATAACCTGACCTTTGCAGTGCCCGGCGAATGGAAACGAGCCGGTGGCGTTTCGAACCAGGGCATCCTGTTTTACGATGGCAAAGTATCTTTACCCCAGCATCGCTATTCACCCGGCAGCAAATCGTGGTATGTAATTTCGGATGGCAGATTTTTTGCTCAAACCGACCTGCAATTGTTATATGAGACGATAGCTCGAATTAATTCCGATGTTGTTGTTGTCGATGTTGAGCCGTGTCTGAAGGCCGGCTGTGAAAAAGTTCTTACCGACTCGCATCAAAATCTTGTCGGTATTCGTCTGTTGTATGCAGATGTTGTCCAGCCGGCGTCGATTCCTTCTGACTGGCCGCACCACCTTTTTATTCGCTCCAGTATTATCAGCCGGCTTTTCAAAGATGGGACTCTGTCCGCAACCTTCAGCAAGTTTCTGAATGGATGCCGTTCAATCTCTGCTAATATTACAGGTATTGGCATAGGAGGCCTGACGCTGGATTTGAATACTGAACAGGGATTGCTTTCAATGTTGCCAGGCGGGTTGGGGAGAAAGGCGAATTCACAGAGCAATTCTCCGGCGAATGAGAAGGGGATTCATAACAACGATATAAGTATATCGGCTGATGCCCGGCTGTTTGGTGAAATCGCCTTTGGTCGAAATGTTACCATCGGCGCAAATGCGATTATCGCAGGCCCGGCAGT
>JBELAA010000395.1:0-1386 GCA_049509315.1 Sedimentisphaerales bacterium
GTCCGGCTGTGCCTGCCCATCATCACGTTTTCCAGAACGGTCATTCTGCCAAACAATTTTGTCGTCTGAAACGTCCGCGCGATGCCCATACAGGCGACGGCGTGCGGCTTCATCGCGGTAATTTTCCTGTCCTGAAAAAACACCTCGCCGCCGTTGGGTGACAGTGTCCCCGCAATAAGATTGAAAAGCGTGGTCTTGCCCGCGCCGTTGGGGCCGATTACCCCCTTAATTGAGCCGGCCGGCACCTTGATACTTACGCCGTTGACGGCGTGAAGACCGCCGAAAAACCGGTGAAGCCCCATTGTCTCAAGCAGCGTATTACTGCCCATTTGCCCCCCTCGACAGCATCGATGATAACGCCTTAAAATGCGGCATACGCAGCAGGCCCTGCGGAGCAAAAAGCATAATGAGAATCAAAATAGCGCCGAAAACAGCGTCGTCGTAAGTCCCGAAAACACCCCGCAGCGACAGGAAGTTCAGGACGATTCCCATAAAAAGCGCCCCCCACAAATTGGCCATACCCCCTACCGCCACGATGACTAAGTAGCGGACCGATTTCATAACTGTTACCTCGGACGGACCTATTGAGCCGTTATAATGAGTCAGCAATATGCCGCCCAGCGCGGCAAATAGTGCGCTCATAACAAATATCAGCAGCTTATACCGATAAGTGTTAACGCCAAGCGAATGTGCCGCCTCCTCGTTTTCGTGAATCGACCGCAGCGCCCTTCCCACACGGGAATTAATCAAATTGATTGATAAAATCATCACCGCCAATACCACAAACCACGCGATATAATAATTCATAACGCGAAAGGCGGCTCGCCCGTTGACCTCGAGTCCCGCGAAAAGGTTAAAAGGCGGTATATTGGAGACCCCGTCTGCCTGGCCGAAAACGCGTCCGCCCAGGACGATACGGTATATAATCAGCCCGAAACCTAATGTCGCCATCGCTAAGTAATGACCCTTTAGCCGGATTACAGGCAACCCGATTAAAAACGCGATTGTCGCCGTAATCAGTAATGCCGCTATAAACGCCGCCCACGGCGAGAATGACAAAATTTCAGCGCCATATATGTCTTGTCGCTGAACCACTAAGCCCAGCGAGCGAAACCAGCTAATCGCCGGCGTATCACGCTGTGCCATTAGGTTCAGGGTAGTTAAAACCGCGGACGTATAACCCCCTATTGCGAAAAATCCGGCGTGCCCTAACGATACCTGGCCCGCGTAACCCATCAGCAGACACAAACCTATCACGACCAGCGAATAATAAGCCGACATCGTGATTTGCGTCATATAGTAGGTCGAGGCCGTCCGTGAAAGCGCAACCTGCAAAGCGATTACCGCTAACGCTACTGCTATGACGGGGATATACCGTTTGAATCT
>JBELAA010000396.1:0-1375 GCA_049509315.1 Sedimentisphaerales bacterium
TATGTGCTCAACGACGGCCAGCAGGACGTTTACTCGCGTGCAGGCGCCTTCGCGGTTGACCAGGATAATTATCTTGTTGACCCCGCCACCGGCTATCGCGTTCAGCGCATCGGGCAGGTTGGTGAAGACAACGGTTTCCAGGATAACACCAGCAATATGCTCGTGCCATACAGCGTCGCAATGGCGGCTCAGCCCACAAGACAAGTAACGGTTGCAGGCAATTTAAGCGCAGATGCCTCGACGGGGACCCAGACAAACGCGCTTACGTCAAATACAGGATATACCACCGGCAATGGAACAGCAGCCACGGGCGCTGCAAAGCTGTCCGATTTGGACCAGTTCACCGCCGGGACTTTTAATTCAGCCACGATTACGGTTACAGGCAAAGACCACGACGGCAATGCCCTGACCGACACGGCGCCCCCGAGCGTAACAGCCGACACGACACTCGACGATATCATATCACATATCAACTCCGTGCTTGGCTCAAGCGGCAAGGCCTCGCTTGTCAACGGTAAGATTCGTATAACTGACGCGGAAAGCGGCTATAGCTTGTCCGACGTCCAGCTCAATTTTACTAATACAGGCGGCACGGCCAAACTGCAAAGTCCGTCATATTTTGAGATGACCACGGTCGGCGGCGATGAAGTTAAGAACGTCAACATCACAGTTTACGACGCCCAGGGCGGCAAACACGTCCTCAGCGCCGCGCTTGTTCGCACCGACACTACCAATACATGGGATATGGTTCTTACGTCGATTACAGGCAACATCAGTGAATTAGACGCCGACAATCGCAGAATAAAAGGAATCGAATTCAGCACCACGGACGGCTCATTCATCGGATTAGCCGACTCTGGCGAAACCGCTCAATTCAAAATAGCATTCGCCAATGATCCAGCCAATCCGCAGAACATAAGTATATCAATGGGCTCAGCGGGGCAACTGGATGGTCTTACTCAGTTCGCGGGCAATTCAACGGCGGTAGCCAGAGACCAGGATGGTTACGGCGCCGGCCGGCTTTCGACGGTCTCGGTAAATAAAGAAGGCGTGCTCATCGGCGCGTTCTCCAACGGCATTAAGAAAGAAATCGGAACATTGCAGATTGCCTTGTTCCAGAACCCGTCCGGTCTGGAAAATATCGGAGGCAATTATTTTATTCCGTCGGCCAACTCCGGCGCAGCAATGGCGACACAGGCACAGACGGGCGGTTCCGGAACGGTGCACGGAGGCGCGCTTGAGAAGTCAAATGCCGACGTCGCTACCGAGTTCATCAACCTGATTCAGGCACAAAACGGCTTCCAGGCAAACGCAAGAACAATTACTGTCGCCAACCAAATCCTACAGGAGCTGGCAACGCTTATAAGGTAAGTTT
>JBELAA010000397.1:0-1373 GCA_049509315.1 Sedimentisphaerales bacterium
GTGGCGATAATCGCAATGCTTGCGCAAATATAAAAAGTAACATTCATCGGCTGCAATCCGAAATTAGTATGCTCGTGTTACGGCATCAAATCGTGCATATCGACGGGCGGCGACTCGTTTTGTGCCCGGCCCTTGTCCTTATTGGTAATCGAGACGCCTGCGACTTTATAAAAATTGTAACCTTTGTATTTACCCTGGCCTGCGATGAGCAAGTCCTCCTTTTCATATACCAAGTTCTGCCTGTCATACTCGCCCATTTCGAAATCGGGCGTCAACTGAATCGCGTATGTTGGGCAGGCCTCTTCGCACAGACCGCAGAAAATGCAGCGTGAAAAATTAATGCGGAAAAACTCAGGATAGCGTCTGCCGGACTCGTCCTGGGTTGCCTGCAGTGCGATACAGCCCACCGGGCAGGCCACCGCGCAAAGATAGCACCCGACGCACCGCTCGCCGCCGTCGGGGTCTCGCGATAAAATGATACGTCCCCGCCAGCGCGGCGCAAGCCAGGCCTTTTTTTCAGGATATTGAACGGTAACCCGCTTTCGAAACGTATGCAGCAAAACCCGCCATAAACCGTTGATTAAACCGAACATAAGTATTCCTTCCTAACCCCGCGCCAGTAAAATCCCGCCCGTGATTACGATATTCAGAAGCGCCACGGGCAGCATCAGCTTCCAGCCGAATGACATTAACTGGTCATATCGAGGTCTCGGCAGCGTCGCCCTAAGCAAAATGAAAACGCATATAACGACAAAAGTTTTAATTGCAAACCACACGACAGGAGGCAGCCACGGCCCAAGCCAGCCGCCGAAGAAAAACGTCGTAACAAGCACTGATATAAGCGTGATTGCAAGATACTCCCCTACGAAAAACATCGCGAATTTCATACCCGAATACTCGCTGTGGTAGCCGGCGACAAGCTCGTTTTCCGCTTCGGGAAGGTCAAACGGCAGCCGGTGCGTCTCGGCGATTCCTGCTATAAAAAATATGAGCAATCCCGGAAGCTGAGGTATGCAAAACCACATTGACTTTTGCGCCTCGACAATCGCCGCGATATTGAATGAGCCGGCCAGCATTACAACCCCCATAAGCGACAGGCCCATAAAAACCTCGTAGCTTAGCATTTGTGCCGCCGCACGCAGGCCGCCTAACATCGCGTATTTGTTATTGGATGACCAGCCCGCAAGCACTACGCTATACACACCCAATGACGACATCGCCAGGAAAAACAGCACACCCACGCCGAGGTCGATAACGGTAATACCCGGCGCAAATACGACTATTGCAAAAGACATCAGGGTCGTAATCATAATTATGATGGGGGCAATTACGAATACCGGTTTATCGGCGAAAGGCGGAATCCAGTCCTCTTT
>JBELAA010000398.1:0-1365 GCA_049509315.1 Sedimentisphaerales bacterium
TAAATCTTCAACCCGTTCTTTTCGTGCATAATTAACTCGCCGGCCCCACCGTTTTCGGTAACGACTACGGGTTTATTTGCGCTCCAGCCCTCTAATACAACGATACCGAACGGCTCATTTCTGCTTGGGACGCAAACCACGTCGCACGCCTTGAACAACCTGACCAATTCGGCGCCGTTTCTGTAACCTAAAAAGCGAACGGCATGCCAAATCCCCAGATGCTGAGCCCTTGCCTGCAGGCCCTGCCGCATATCACCGTCGCCGACCAGGACAAACTTGGCGCCGGGGTGCTCCTTCAGCACGCATGGTATCGCCTCAATGAGAATATCAGGCCCCTTTTGCCAGGCCAGCCGCCCGCAGAACAAAACCGTCGGCTCAAGGGGTCCGATGCCATATTGCGCCTTAACCTTGCCGGGGTCCGCTTCAATATCGAATCTTTTCCAGTCAACACCGTTGCCTATAACCTGGACCTTGTCAGCCGGGGCGTTATACATCCACGTAATTTCCCTTTTGGTGGCTTCCGATACCGCGATGACTTTGTCCGCCCACCAGGTCCCAGCCCTTTCCTGCTCGCGTATGCGGGTCGACTGCCCGTTATAAATGGCGTTGCCGCACCTTGCGTATTCGGTGGAATGAATTGTCAGCACCGTTTTGTGCTCGCGGCCCTGTTTAATCCATATCATTGCGTTAGCGTCGAGCCAGTCGTGGGCGTGCACAATATCGAATTTGCCTACGAAATCCTCGACCTCGAAAAACCGGTCAACAAATGACCTGCACATACTGTTGATGTCGTCCACGAAATCCCGCTGCTGGAAATAATTACAGCGGTGATAGTGAACGCCGTCGATACACTCGTGGGCCGACTGACCCGGCATACGACGAGTAAAAAAGTGAAGTTGATGGCCTTTGCCTGCCAGTGCCGCCGCCAGCTCGCTTGTGTGCGCAGCTATGCCCCCTACGGCTACCGAATGAAGGGACTCCCACGCGAGTATCGCAATTCTCATAAAGCAGCATCCTTTCCGACCCCGATTCATCCTGGTCAACTCTCGCATCCTGCGGATTAAGTTCTCCCTTCTGGAGAACTGGTTAATTATTTTGTCCCACTAATTCGAGATGTTTACCGACATCGTTGTAAACAGACAGACATTTTTTTGCCGCCGTATCCCAGGTAAGGTTGTTAATCTCATTCAGCGCGTTTGTGCGCAACCCCTCGGCAAGCGACGGATTTTTCAAAACACTGACAATTTGTTCCGCCATTTTGTTCACGTCCCAGAAATCGACCTTAAGCGCTCCGCTTCGCAGAACCTCGCCGACCCCCGTCGTTTTGGACAGTATCACTGGAAGCCGGTATTGAACCGCCTCTAA
>JBELAA010000399.1:0-1356 GCA_049509315.1 Sedimentisphaerales bacterium
ACCAATAACAAGCTGCCCGTCGAGGATTTGAGAAAAGACGGCGACCAGCGCGGCAGGTCAAATCTCCAGAAACAGGGTCTGCTCAGGGTCGTTACAGGTGTTACGAGTTTGGAAGAAATCGCACGGGTTGTCGGATAAAATTATGGTATTTTGGATTGGAATACTGATAGCCGTCGCATTTGCCGCTTCGTCGCTGAAGTTCGGCCTTTACCACGCATGGACGATGCTGTTCAACGTCCTGATTGCGGTCTATCTCGGCGTCCGCCTGGGCCCGTTCGTTGAGGATTTCATACCATCCAGCGGCCAATACAGCGTCACCCTGGCTGTGCTGGCGACGGGCCTCGCCTCCTTTCTGGTTCTGCACGGCATTTCCTATGTCTTTCTCATCGGCCAGTTCGATGTTACCTTCCCTCCCACAATAGGTAAGCTCGGTTCGGCTATTTTCGGTTTTCTCGCCGGCTTGCTCATTTGGAGCTTCGCCTCGTTATTGATTTGCACCACCCCCTGTTCACAGAACAAATTTGTCAAAGATATCGGTATGTCCTGCGAAGGTTTCGAGCAGATGCATGCGCAGTCGTATCTGGTGTGGTGGTGTTCCGCCATCGATAAAATTGTCGGCTCTCCCGATGCTGATACCGGAGTCAAGCAGACAATCGCCGGCTTATTATTCAAACCGCCTGCCAAAAGCGCCTCGCTTGCCAAACGCCCCGACGCCAATGAGCCGAACTTTCCCGCCGTCCCAATCCGGCCCGCAATCACACCGGCCCCCGAATCAAATGAAGCCCTCCCCCCATAATGGCTTGGCCATCCCCTAATGGGATGGCGTCCCTTTCGGGAGTAACGCAGTATAGTAAAAAAGGGCCTGCCCTGCGTAGCGCAGCGAAGAAGGGCCTATAATATCTCCCTTTTCCAGCTTCTGAACCATTTTTTGTTGACAAAAAGGCCATTTTCCTTTAGTATAGAATGACTTAGGACGATTAGTGTTGGGGCGAACCCGATGGGTTGCCCATTTTAACTGAATCCGATTATGGAGACCTTTTCAATGCTCAATAGATTCGACAAGCTCACTATAAAGAGAAACGTCGTTTTAGCCGGCTTATGTATCGCAATTTTCCTCACAACAAGCGCCTATTCCCAGACGTTAGAACAGAATTTTAACGACCTGCTGCACTATCTCAAAATCAGCCGATTTGATTTGGCACAAGGGTACGCGCAAAGCATCGTCGATAGTAATGCTGCGCCCGTTGACATTTTCAAGCTGGCAGAGGCCAACCCGCAGGGTTACGATTTAATCGTCAAAGCCAAAGAAAATACCAACGACGCCGCGCTTGCCGCATCCTGCGGCAAAGTTCTCGG
>JBELAA010000004.1:0-24920 GCA_049509315.1 Sedimentisphaerales bacterium
GGGCGCTCACTACGATACTGAGGTCAACCTGGATTTGGTCTGTGGCGCCTTTGGGCGCTGTTATCGAGCTTTTATCGCCCGAGGTCAGGACGGGTTTGGGTATTGCGATTAATTCCGGTTCCGGCCCGCCGGCGTTTCCCAACGCCAGCATTCTCTCCTGCGGCATCAGCCGGCGAATGTCATTTATAACCGCAAAATCTTTCGCCAGCTTCATTCGCTCGGCGATAGTATCCCGTTTTGCAATATCGCTAACTTGTTCGGGTCTGACCTGCTCGACTGCAACCTGGTCCGAGGTATCTGCGTTATGCATTACCAGGGTCGCCGAATCGAACCTCGACCACACAGGCGCGAGGTTAGTCATCAACTCATCGAGGCCTGTCTTGCTGCAATACACCGTATAAACGCTCTGCCCGCCTGTAAGTCGCGGCTCTGCGGCCCTTTGGAACTTTAGCCAGGTGCTTTCCTCGAGCAATTTATTTATATAAGCGTCAATACCGGCAAAATCGGCCGTCGTCAATTGCAGCAGGTAAACGCCCGGTCTTTCTGCGTTCTGAATTCTATCCCCTACGGGGACTCCGCGAATCGTTCCGTGTTCTGTGTTCTGCATTCGAATTTCAGGTTTCGGCTCAGCCGCCTGCGGTAATCGCGTTGAATCCGCGACGGTCAATGTCGTTGTCTTTTCAGGCCCTACTATCCTGTAAATTACCGCCCCCAATAAACCTACAAGCCCCACCACTATCGATGCGGCCAATACCTGCCGGGTAAATAAATGCCAGTGCCCCCGGCTTAGTTTCAGCGAACCCGAACCGCTATTGTGCGAGTAATCGACCCTGACGCCCTGCGACCATTTCCCCTGCACCAATTCCTTAATACCGGAAACCACCTCGGCGGGGGGCTCCGCGGGCGGTAACGACGATACTAACAGCCGGCAGGTCTCAATCTCGTGCAATCGCCGTGCGATTGACTGGTCTTGCTCGATAAGCTGTTGAACCTGTGTGGCGTCTTCGACCGACAGTTCCCCGTCGATGAAACCATTCAGCAATTCTTCAATATTTTGATTTTTGTCAAATTTCATAAGGCCTCCAGTATCTGCCTTAATGCCGCCCTGGCCCGGCTCAGCCGGCTTTTGACCGTCCCAAGCTCCACCGCCAGGACTTCCGCTATCTGTGCGTAATCCATTCCTTCGATATCACGCAGAACAATAATCGTCTTTTGTTCATCATCCAGCTTATCCAGTGCGACCTGAACAAGCCGGCATAGCTCCCTGTTTTCAGCTATCTGTGCCGGGTCAGGCGACTTTTCGTCTCGCAAAACCGCGCCAAGCGCCTGACGCCCCTGCTCATCGTTAGCTTCCGTTTCGGCGTCCAATGAGGTCCACCCGACCGTTGCCTTCCTCTTGCAGTAATTCAACGTCAGGTTGACCGCTATCCGAAATGCCCAGGTGTAAAACGAGCTGCGGCTCTCGAACCTGTCAATGTTCTCTATTACTTTGACAAACGTATCCTGCGTTAGTTCCGCCGCAGTATCGGGATTTGCGCACATCTTCAATATCAGGTTATAAATGCGGCCCTGATACTTGCCCGCCAGGCGTTCTATGGCCGAAATATCGCCCTGCCGCCACCTTTCAACCAATGCCGCGTCTTCTGCCTTTATATGCCTCTGCTGTGCCAATTTCGTCCTTTATCAGACCTGTTTCAAACCCGAATCTCCCCCATAACGCAAAAAATTACTCAATTGGAAGCATATAATCACAAATTCCCTCCTTTTGGTCAATCGAATTTACGCTTATATAACATCGGCTTAAAAAAACCGGGGCCTGCACTTTTAGTGCAGGCCCCGAGTAACATACTGCAAAAACTACTATTTACTAACTACTGTTAAGGCCAAAGTTGCTGATTCAGCCAGTAACCCGCTAATGTTGCGAAATCGTTGAAGTTGATAATCTTAACGGTTGGCCCGGTTGGCAACGTAACTGTGGCCGGGTTGTAATCATCCGGCTCATTGAATAGCGCCTGCATATTGCGCTTGCCTGTGCCGTCGGTTACCAGATATTGGATTTCATTTTCGGTCAACGCCTTGCTGTATAACCTCATGTCGTCGATTCTGCCCTGCCAGAAGCCCAAGCCGTCTGTGATAGCATAGCCGCCGTTGCCGCGCTGTCCGATGCGGACAGTATTGGCATTACCATCACCAGTGTCACTGGGACCCCATGGAGTTGTGAACGCACTGTTGGTAGTCCCGGCAATTTGTTTCCCATTCACGTACATCAACATCTGCGTTGCGGCGGTGTCATACACTAAGGCATAGTGGTTCCACCTGCCCGATATCATGCTGGGTCTTGCCCCCTCTGCACCCTGCAAACCGGTCCCATCGGAAACCCTCATATCTACCCATCTTAGCCACGGCGTCGCCCCCGTGCTTTGGAAGGGAACCGGAAGCTGATTTTCCATTGTTTGAGCGTCGGTGCCTGCGGCTGGAGCATTACTGTGGAAAACAAGAACTGAAGCCCAGATATGCTCTTCCTGGAACCTGTCATTGAACTTGAGCCAGAACGTGAAGGTCTGACCCGTGGCGCCTGCAACAACCGTATTCGGGCACTCAATCCAGGTATGTTGGCCGGGTTCCAGGTTAACGCAATAATTGGTTCCATTATGTCCTTCATAAGCCCAGGTGAACGGCCCAACATTGTATAGCGTCGCATCTCTGCCGTTTCCTGAAGAGTCAGCTAATAAGGTTCCCGAACCTTCGTCAAACTTGTACCAGACCGTCAGATTTGAAATGCCCGGGTCAACGTTGGAATCATAGACGAGATTTGGCTCATTATACAGCCAGTCGGAAGCAAGGTAGAATATGTCATGTAAGTTCACTACGCAGTCAGGCGTAGTCCATCTGCTATGGTAGCCACTAGGGACGCCAATGAGAGGTCCTGCCAAATCGCCTGCTACTGCTGATATGGCGGGATATGCCGGGTTGCAATGCTGCACGTAAACCCTGATGTTGGTGAATTTCAGTTCGCCTTTGTAGAGCGTCAAAACCTCCCCTGAAAGGCCTCTCACACCGATACCCAGGTAAACTCTGTTTACCTCGGTCAAATCGACGGTGCTGAAGTTGGGGTCGGTCAGAGCGACTTTGAATTCCCGGATAGCGGCATTACTGCTGTCTATTGTTATCTGCCTTTGAGCCGCATAGAGGTCGGAATCGAGAGAAACGAACCCGTGGTGACCATTGGTATCTTCAAGACCCATATACAGCTTGTTATAAGTGGGGTCTATGTTGTTCAAATCTACCTGGCCGTCAAACTGGACGGCAAGCACTTTCGGCACGAATACTCCGCCCAGGGTCAAGTCAACGCCGGCAGGATTGTTGAAATCGAGTTTTGCCTCCGACCAGTTGGCACGTGTGCTGCCGCTGTTGTTATAATCAAGCGTCATTACCGTGCCGGTTTTCGAAATACTGCCTCCGTTGTTCTGGTAACCCGACTGCCACACGCCGGCAAAAACCGCCGGCGTTGAGTAAATAAAGTCATCAAGAAAGATAAACGCCGGATTAGGCATCTTGAAGTTCCAGACCGGACCCGTCCACTTATTGACGCCATTGACCTCGTCAACACGCCAATAATACGTAGTTCCGGAGGTCAAAGAATAATCCGGGAACAGGTTTTTAAGCACATAACAGGGGTCAGTTGTTGTGCCTCTATAAAGCGGCAGACCGTTTGCTTCTGTTGCGCTATTCACATCGCCCCAACTGGTTCCGAAGTAAACCTTGTGTCCGTTGGTGCTCTGTACCAAATCGCCGGCAGTCCATTTGAGATAAGCTGCTGTGGATTTGAATGCAGCTTGTTGAGGTGTGTATCCGCTTGCCGGAACCGGGTTAGTCGCAGCGGGACTAATTGTTGTAAATCGCCAAATTGTGGGCCTGTCGTTAGCGTCGCCCGACGGGTTGCTATCGACTCCCCAATAATTGTTGCCGTCAGGGTGATGCGGAATGGGTACCGTATTAGTATCGTTATATTCGTCAACTCTCCAGTAATAGGTGGTATTGAGCGCCAGCGTTGTGGTTGGCGTGTAGCACGGGTCTGTAATCCTGCCCTTATTGGCAGAACTTAATCGACGTGCTACTGCGTTGAAACTCGTGCTGAACCACACCTGGTGTTTCTTCGCCCATTTTCCGGGATGCCATGTCAAGGTCGGATTCTGGCTGACGTGGGTCTGATATTTCCTCGGACTCGGATGGAAGGCATTGCCGTCAACGTAATCGCCATAGACGGCCATCACCGTGTCGCGATCCACACCACCAAGCAAACAGCGGGGAGTGATTAAGTCTAATGGACAAACTTCACCGCCGCAGTATCCATAGGTTGAATATGCAGCGCCGGCTGCATACATATTAGATTCTGGGTTCCATATCCATAAAAACACATATGGAGGTGAGGAAGTCCAGCCGGGAGGTCCCCAAATCTCAAACGCATACGTATGATTGGGCTCGAGGTCCACCCTGTCGAATCCGTTGAAATCAAAGTAGATGAGAGTGTCAGCATCATCTGTTGAGTAAATCATCAAACAAGGGTCGGCAGAAAAAGCGGGGCCTGACAAAAAATCCAACGCTTCTCCGTAATGGCGCCCATTAATAGCTGGAGTATAACAATCAGCACCCGGGAAAGAACCAGGGACCCAGCCATACGTAGCATTAAGGTCGAAAATATGCACTGTAAACGGGCCATTAATGTCAGGATTGGAGCTTCCGATTCCAGCGGCTCGTATTGCGATACGTGTCAAAGTAAATCCATCGGTATAAGCATCCGTTGAAAAGCTCTGAGATACAGTATTGCCGTTCGTAAAACCTATCCCTAATCTAAGACAAATGTCAATTCCACAAGGCCACATTGGCTGTTCATTAGGATCGTTGCAGGTCTGGGCCTTGGGCGGCGCCCCGTTGAGCGTGGGCCAGCCGACGGTCATAGGATTACCGGTTGCAGTAACGTCCGCATTAGCAGGTATATTAATTAAAGTTGCGACAAGTAAGACGGACAAACAAATTATGAAACTTTTTCTGCGCATAATCAGTCCTCCTTAGACAGTTTTTATGGCGGTTCGTTTCCCTTCATCCTCATAATTTTTGCCTTTCGGCGAAAACTGTAAACCGTGAATTTTCTGAACAGACTCTTCCTGAGTTGCCTCGTCGCGATATATTATATGTTATCGCCTGCGGGTGTGCTTTGTCAAGAATTATTTTACTCAAAGTTAGGGGTTTTTTGAGATTTTTAGCGAAGGGACTTTCAAATGAGTGCGAATCCGTCGGCTGGTGCCGCTGGCGGTCCTGGTGATGGTCTATCCTGGGTCGATTACAGAGACATATCTGGACTTGGCCGAGCGACTAATCTGTTTTGGCCAGCCGCCGCCCAACAAGGCGGATTTCTTGTTATACCGTCTTTTCGCGGGGCTGAGTCAAACGCTCGATGGCTGCTTCCGGCTTCGGAGGGACTTGCTGGAGATGCACTTATGAAAAAACCCCTAACTTTGAGTTTTTTCGGGCTTTTTAAGGTTTTTTTGCAAATATGCCCGAATCTTGTGTTTTTTACTTAACCTCTTGATTTTTAGGAAGTTAACGCCTTAAACTGCCTTGTCAAAATGCCCAAAACCCATAAAATCGAAAATTAAAGCCATTTTACGTTTATCTAAATTACCTAATTATGCCAAATTCCTACCAGCTCGACCTGCAATTGGGGTCCTGCGGGTTATTGCACCACATCCACTGCGGAGCGAAACCGCTGAAGTCGGCGAAATCAACGGTGCCGTTAAGCGTGAACCAGTCCGCCCAGTCGCACCAGTCGTTGCTTTCGTTACAATCCTGACGCAGCCAGTTGTCTGCGATTATTTTAAGGTCTTCGAAATCGACATAGCAGTCGACGTTTAGGTCTGAATTGAGAGGGTAATAATACGACTGCACTTCGGCACAGGTCTGAAATGTCGCTAAGTGGATAGTGGTGATTGACTGAGCCGGAAGAATAATCGGCTGGCTCGGATTAAACTGGCCTAAAGATGCCCAGTTCGAAGTCGATGTGCTTTGATACATTTCATTTTTAAGCCAGGTCGTCTGCGAGACAAAGCCGGTTAATGAAAGCGTCAGATTGACGTCATTGGTAGTTGACTTATTAAGTATTACAATTGCCGTATTGACGTCGGTAATATTTCTGAAAGCCGTGATACGCAGGTCGCTGGAGGCGGTTGTTGCCTTTGCGCGGAACCAGCCCGGGTCGGTGAAATAAGAGAAATGCTTGAATGCGTAATAGACCGGATTAATTGTATAACTCGATGATGTAACGGATACAAGCGGTTCGCCGTCGCTGGGCCAGAATAACTCCCAGTACAGATAGGCAGATACTTCTTCAACGGTCAGGGCATTATGCATCAGCGTTGCCAGATTCATCGCGTTTGCCCACTGGTCTATAAGACCGCCTCTTGAGTATTCCGTCTGCAGCAGGGGTTTGCCATCGCCGGCCAGGGCTGATTTGATGGATGTCATTCGGCTAATGAAGCTGTCGGGGTAGTTTGGGTCTCCGTCGCCGTAAAGATGATGAGAATAACCATAAACGTTGGACTTGTCAGTGGCGTTTAGTGCGCTAACGTAATTTGTAGTGCCGTTTATACTCTGGTTTTCGGGTGCAAGCAGCAACGGCCGGTCAGGAAGAGCATTGAGATCAGCATACAGGGCCGCGAAGGCCTGCTCGTAGCCGGCATTGGTTGAGTTCTCGGTAGGGTCAAATTTGCAAGTGTCCCAAAGGGGAGTTGTAAAACTGGGCTCATTTTGCATATTGATATAATAAGCGTTTACTCCCGCGTTTGACCAGGCGGTCAGTGAGTCGCGCCACCAGTTGGCAAACGCATTATATACATAATAATAAGGTGCGCTGTTATTGGAGTCGCTGGCGTTCTTGTCGAGAGTTCCCTGACGGGTACTATTATTGTCTTTAAGCGAGGCGGGCGGCGACCAGGAGGAAATCATAACCCGTATCGGATGGCCTAAAGATGCATTTGCGTTGGAAATGATTGTGCTGGTGTTTGTCATATAGCCCGAATCAATCCCATAGGTGTTTCGAATCCGGTAAATATCGAGCCCGAGGTCGCGGAAGAGGACGTTATATATAGAGCCGCCCTGAGAAGTAACGTAGCCCTCGTACCAGGCGCCCGCAGCGCCGAAACCATCGAGCTGTTGATAAAGGGTGTTAAGGTTTACATCTGCTGTGGCATTAACGGTTGCGGCCCCTGCCTGCGGGGCAAGAAAGAGGCACAATAGTGAAATTGCACAGATGGTTATCGCTTTTTTCAACAAAAAAAGGCCCCTTGTTGCGGGTTGTATCCGGCAGTTGTTCCCTTGCCCTTTCATCTTCGTCACTCCCAAAAAAGACCGCTAATATAAGTGCGATGCACAAACAGGGAGTGTTCTTAGGCACTTATCCACACCGCTCAAGTATGAATATATCAGGATTATTGCAAAAAGTCAAGCTTTTTTGCGAAATTTCAGGCAATTGGTCGGTTACAGGCAGGTTTTAATGTGTAAAATCCCGATATTATCGGAACATTCAGACCGGATTATTTGCGAATTATGCTTTTTTTTTGCCGTTTGTATGGCCTATGCCGATTGTTATGAGATTCAATAAGTCCTTCTTCTACGCCGCCAGTCAATTTATGGCTGGTTTTACGGTCTTGTGCATTTCAAGCCGGAATTAGCTGGTAGGACGGGGTTTGCCCCGCCATTCTCCAATGCTACGATTTAACTTTCTTTACTTTTTTCCACAGGTGCGGGGTGGGCTGTCCGGCTACGGCTTGGCCTTCGCCGAGACGAGTGCCCACCTTTATTGATGGTGTGCTTAGCACACCCTACTTTGGTTTAACCTGTTTTTTTTACTTTTTTCCACAGTGTTTCGCAGAGGGTTTTAATGCCCTGGCCGGTTACGGCTGAGATTGGGATGATGCGGCGACCGAGGCGCTTTCGTAATTTTTTTACGATTTCCCCTTTGGGGTCGAGGTCGATTTTGTTGGCGACGACGACCTCTTTTTTACCCGCAAGAGTTTTGCTGTGTTGCTCAAGCTCGCCTCGTATGCGGTGGTAATTTTCTACCGGGTCCGAGCCGTCGGCGGGCATTATATCGAGGATGTGAACGATGATGCGGGTCCTTTCGATATGCCTGAGGAATTCAAAACCCAGACCTGTCCCTTTGTGAGCGCCTTCGATAAGGCCGGGCAAGTCGGCCATTACTAAACGACGCTCGCCGGACAGTTCCACGATGCCGAGGACGGGTTCGAGCGTGGTAAAGGGGTATGGCGCGATTTTGGGTCGTGCCTTCGAGCAGCGGGAAATGAGTGTGCTTTTGCCTGCGTTTGGCATACCGACCAGGCCGACGTCTGCTATGAGTTTCAATTCCAGCCGCAGGTTGCGTTCCTGACCCGGCACCCCAGGTTCGGCGTATTGGGGCGTCTGATGAATCGATGTCGCGAATTGTTTATTGCCTTTGCCGCCCCGGCCGGCGAGACACACGCAGACCTTCATTCCCTTTTGGTTGAGGTCAGTGAGAAGTAAATCGAGGTCGGTGTCGTAAATCTGTGTGCCGGGCGGAACTTTGATGATGAGGTCATCACCTTTAGCTCCGGATTTGTTACTGCCCTGGCCTGGTTTGCCGTCTTCGGCCTGCCAGTGGTGCCTGCCTATAAAATCCGAAAGCGTATCGACGTCATCGACTGCTTCGAAATAAACGTCGCCGCCTTTGCCGCCGTCGCCGCCGTCTGGCCCGCCTTTGGGGATGTATTTCTCACGACGGAAGCTAACGCAGCCGTTGCCTCCGTCGCCCGCTTTGACCCATATTTTCGCTTCATCGACAAACATTTAGTTTACCATATATATATGTATGATTTCAATTCGTCAGATTTGGTTCAAATCGATTTTACCCAATGTGGCCAGGGCGATTTTGACGTTGCCGAAGGGCGCGCTTACCGCAAAGCCAGCAACCCTGCCACGAATCCGCTCAATCAATTCCTTTGCGATTTCGATACCGATAACGCGACTGTCCTGCTGGGTTTTTGCTTTTGCCATACGGTCGAGCAGTTGCGGGGGAACGACCACGCCGGGGACCTCGTTTGCCAGAAACTCGGCGTTTTTCAGCGAGGTGAATGGCCAGATTCCCGCAATGAGCGGGATTTTGAAGGATTCGACACCGTCAAGAAAACGAAACAGTGTGTCGGCGTCGAAAACGGGCTGGGTAATCGCAAATTCCGCCCCGGCCATAACCTTTTGCTCGAATTTTTCGATTTCACGTTTGATATCGGTAGCGACGGGATTTGCGCCGACGCCGATTACTAATGAGGTAGGTGGGCTGAAGGTATTGCCGCCCAGGTCGATACCGCGATTGAGGTTTCTTATTACACCCGTTAGCGCAATTGAATCCATATCGAAAACGCCGGTGGCCTGCGGGTAATCGCCCATTTTAGGAGGGTCGCCGGTGATTACTAACATATTTCGCAGACCAATCGCATTTGCGCCTAATATGTCTGATTGCATACCGATGAGATTTCGGTCCCGGCAGCAGAAGTGCAAAATCGCCTCGATATCAGCCGATTGCTGAATCTTGATGGCCGTAACCATAGGCGATAATCGTGAGCTTGCGCGGGGACCGTCGGGGATATTGATAGCGTCGATACCCATTTCGGCGCACAGGCGGGCTTTTTCGAGAATGGGGTCGAGAGCGAGTCCCTTTGGGGGGGTGATTTCAATGGTTGTTACCATTTCGCCCTTGGCTAATTTGGCGCCAAATTTCGATTTTTGGGCCAGCGGCGTTTCTTTAATTTCGGGTGCGGTTGGCTTTTCAACCGTAACAGTGGTCAATCTTGTCTTTGACGTCGCGGCTTTTTCGATTGCTCGGACTACCCGGACGATTTCCTTTATATGGGCGGGCGTCGTGCCGCAGCAGCCACCGATTATGCGTGCGCCTTTTTCATAGAATCGCTTGGCGAATTCAGCCATATACTCGGGCGTGGACATATAAAGCAATCGGTCCTCGACCTGGCGGGGCATTCCTGCGTTGGGCTGAACCGATATGGGTTTGTCGGTAACGCCGCGGATTAATTCAAGGGCGTTTAGCATCGCGGAGGGACCGACTGAGCAATTAAGCCCTACGGCTGTTACGCCGGGTTGAGCAGCGATGCGACTGACAGCGTGGTCGATTTTTTCCCCGTAAATTGTCTCGTTTTGCTCGGTAGTCGTCATCTGGGCGATAATCTCAAGCGATGTTACGCTTCGCACCGCTTCGATAGCCAGCAGCAGCTCGTCGGTATTTGAGAAGGTTTCCAGAATAATGAAATCCGCACCGGCTTCTGTTAGTGCGTCCGCCTGCCTTTGAAATGCAGCGGCTGCCTGTTGCTGGGTTATTTGATTGTAAAGAGCGATATCACGGGCCAGCGGCCCCATAGCGCCGGCAACTAAAACCTTATCGCCGGCCGCCTGCTTTGCAATTTCTACGCCGGCTTTATTTATTGTCTCAACCTGTTCTGCCAGGCCGAACCGTGAGAGCTTGACCTCGTTTGCGCCGAATGTGTTTGTCTCGATAAAATCGACGCCTGCTTCGACGTATTGCCTGTGGATTTTGGAAACAAGCTTCGAGTTGACTATGTTAAGCTCATCGAAGGAAGCGTTGACAAATACGCCTGCCTGGTAGAGCATCGTTCCCATGGCCCCGTCGGCCAGGACAACCTGCTTCGACAACAATTCTGATAACTTTACTTTTGACATAATGACTTTCACCGCAGAGAACGCAGAGACCGCGGAGTTTTTTTATATTTAGCCCGCCGTTTTACGGCGTGTGCCTTGAAATAAATTTTACCCCAGATTACACTGGGTTAACGGAAAGTGCCACGAAAAAAATTTACATGACTTTTGCATTACCAGATTCGGTCTTCTTCCTATAATAACGTGCATACCATTATAAAAAAAGGCGTATCGCCCGCTTGATAAAATACTTGTTTCGGCGAGCAAAAATAAATTTAACTCGTCTTGCTTTAATTCCGTATATTTTATTATAGTTGTTCCGGGCTTGGCCATCCCTTAGTGGAGTTGACAATACCAGCCGGATTGATACAGGATTTTACGATGGGGCTTTGCAATGAAAAATTATTTTTTGGCTAAAAGGATTTTCTCGGCTTTGATAGTTACTGTTTGCGCGGGTTTACTTACCGTCGGCATTTGCTTAGCGGCCGATGATTCCGACACCGATACTTCGGGCAATTCTAACGTCGATATTCCAAAACGTGCACAGGAAGCCATCAGAGAAGCCAATGAGCTTTCGCAGGCCGAGATAGAAAAAGCCGAGGCGACAAAAAGGCAGCAATACCTCGACGAGTATCACGACGAGCCAGCAGGCAGGTTGCTTTCAAAGGAAGACGTTAACAAGCTTGAGCAGCAAATAAAAGACAAGGAACAGGCGATTCTCGCAAGGGCCGAACAGGAAGTGAAAGCACAAGAGGAGCAAGCCCCGGCATTTGCAAATAACCCCTCAGCAGGATTCAAGCCGAATTTGCCGCCTGTAACTAAGACGCCGGGAACCGTTACCGGTATAGTTTTATATATGGGTAAGGGGGCTGCGCTGGTTCTGGGCGACGTTGTCAGGGAAGGCGACGTTGTTCGCGGCATTACTGTGGTCAGGATAATGCCCGATTACGTGGAGTTCGAAAAACAGGGCAGGAAATGGAAACAGGAAGTAGGCCAGACCCCGCCGGCCGGCGTTTGGGAAAAACCTAACACAACTCAACAGACACCTGCCAATAAAAAGCAGGAAACAAGCCGAAAGAAATAGAGAAGTGAGAATTTAGAATTAAGAAAGAGGAATTCTAAATTCTCAACTCTCAATTCTCAATTCACCTCCCTCACCTTTATTTAATTTGACGGAGACATTGATTTTTCTTATATTTCTGCATAATCAGGGCCGCGGTTTTGTGTCAGCAAGAAAATTGTTTTGTAAAAGATGGTAGGGGACGAACATTGAAAGACGCTTTTATCGAAGATGATGAGATTCTCGAAATGGCCGTCGCACGGGAGGTGGACGCCATAAAATTTTATACAGTGCTTGCGGAGAGTGCTCGCGATTCCAATATGCGCAGGATGTTCGAAGAGCTGGCGGCCGAGGAAGTGGAGCATAAGGAAAAACTTGAGCTGGAGATTATGAAAATAGGCAGGGTCGTCGATACCCAGAGGCCCCCGACGGGTTTCAATGATGACCGGCTCCCCTCAGGGATGGCCGAGCCCGCCGGTTATGTCCCGCCGGAAATTGATGTCGATTACAAAGGCGTCCTGAGTATGGGTATTCAAAAGGAGGACGCCTCATTTCGGCTGTATATGGATTTGGCGGGAATGGTAAATGACACCGGCTCAAGAGAGATGTTGGTTGCCCTGGCCCAGGAGGAGGCCGAGCACAAGCTGCGGTTCCAGACCGAACTTGAACGCGTAGTCGAAAGCGAATAACCATTAATTTGTTTTCATTTCCCGAACATTTCCCCATTGACACAGTAACACTAATATTGTATTTTTATGCGCATAGTTGGCTGCGTATGAATTTGAAAAAAAACGGGCCTGAAAGGGCTGAAGGAGAATGACGATGGGAGTGGAAATAAACGCCTTGATAATTACCGCCGCGTCGGTAGGTTTTATTCACACGCTGCTTGGCCCCGACCATTATCTGCCGTTTGTGATGATATCCTGGGCGAGGAAATGGTCCGGCTTTAAAACAATGATTATAACTTTCCTGTGCGGTATCGGGCACGTCGGCAGTTCCGTCGTTCTGGGACTGGCCGGGGTTGCTGTCGGCATAGCAGTCAATAAACTACAATTGTTCGAGTCGGTTCGCGGCAACCTTGCGGCCTGGCTGATGATAGGTTTTGGCATCGCCTATCTTGCCTGGGGTTTTCGCGCCGGTTACAGGAATAAACCACACAAGCACCTTCATTTTCATACCCGCGGCGTCGAGCACGAGCACGACCACGACCATCACGAGAAGCACATCCACATTCACGACCAAGCCGGCCAAACCAACATCACACCCTGGGTTCTTTTTATTATTTTTGTTTTTGGCCCCTGTGAGCCGTTGGTACCGCTGGTTATGTATCCTGCCGCCAAACACAGTATTTCAGGGATGCTGCTTGTTACCGCTTTTTTTGCCGCAGCGACTATAAGCACAATGCTAACTATCGTGCTGCTTGGCCGGCGGGGCGTTAAACTGTTCGATTTCGGCTGGATGCAGCGATATTCTCACGCCATAGCAGGCGCCACAATCCTGATTTGCGGACTGGCAATACAGTTTTTAGGACTGTAAACTTCGCTGATGCGGTGTCTCGGCGCGGCGGGATTAGAAGGTGATTTTAAATTCGGTAAGCGAGGTGTCGGGGGGGACTAAATCGGCGTCGGTCTGGTGGATGTGGCCGGCAAATGATTCCTCGATATCACGCTGGAAGCTGTCAATCGATTCGGCCGGCCCCTGGACGTGCGTTTCGACGGAGCCGTTTGAGAGATTGCGGACGTATCCCGACAGGCGGTAATTGTTGGCGACGTTGAGCACCGTGAAGCGGAAGCCCACGCCCTGAACACGTCCTGAATACACAATATGTTTCGCAATCACGCCCATTGTTTGTGCCTTATCAGGAAACTAACGTTTCTGAAACTTAATACTAACTCTTATTTTTATACTATGCAAGTGCGCAAAGCGTTAATTTGATGTTCAAAAACTGTCGGCCGTCGGTTATAATTTTGCCCGTTGTTGTGAGGATGATTTATGATTTCTCACGAAGACGTATGTTTTCAGAGACGGTTGTCTATGTCGAAAAAACTGAAAAAACAAATTGAAAGAAACGAGCAGATATACCAGATAACGACGCTGGTAGCCGGCCGATTTACGCTTCAGGAGGTGCTTGACCGGCTCGCCGAAGCGGCTGTTAAAGTTATCGGCACCGGCGTCAAGGCCTGCTCGATTCGCCTGCTCGACGAGGACAGCGGCGACCTGAAGATGCGAAGCACCTACGGCCTCAGCGAGGAATACCGTAACAAGGGCGTCGTCAGTAAGGACGACCCCGTTATCAAGGCGGCTTTTGCGGGGGAGCCCGTGATTCTCGACGATATGACCGACGATGACCGCGTCGCGTTCAAGGAAGCCACGAGAAAAGAGGGCCTGGTCAGCCAGCTCACCGTCGCTATGAAATTTCGCGACAAGCCCATAGGCGTCCTTCGTCTGTATAGCGGAAGGCCGAGGCACTTTAACGACGACGATATCGAGATTGCCCGCGCCATCGGCTCGCAGTGCGCTATCGCTATAACAAACGCGAAGCTTTACGCAGAGGCAATCGAGGCGACGCGTATTACCGAGCAGGTGCGACTGGCCGGCGTTATCCAGCGGCGGATGATACCGCAAAACTCGCCGCAGGCCGAGGGGCTTGATATCGCGGCGACGTATATCCCCTGTTTCGACGTGGGCGGCGACTTCTACGATTTTTTGAAACTGGAAAATAATCGAATCGGTATCGCAATAGCCGACGTTATCGGCAAGGGGTTCCCGGCGGCGATTATGACAAGCTCATTCCGCGGCGCAATGCGGGCGTATTCGGAATGTCAGTCCGGCCCGGACGCGCTGCTGGAAACGGTCCGCCGGCTTAATAAAATGGCCTGTTACGAATGCAGAGCGGGTGAGTTTATCTCGCTGTTTTACGGTATTATTGACGTAAAAAACAGGACCATCAGCTACTGCAACTGCGGCCACGAGCCGCCCGCCCTGCTGCGAAACGGCCGGATTACCGACCTCAACAAGGGGGGCCTGGTTTTCGGCGTCCTGCCCAACACCGAATACCTCACCGAGACCGTCGGGCTTCAGCCCGGCGACCACCTTTTGCTATATACCGACGGCCTCATCGACGCCGTGAATTTTGACGGCGAATGCTGGGGCAGGGAACGACTGCTTGAAACGTTGAAAAAATGCGCGGGCGTCCCCGCGGAACAAATGATTAAAAACATTCTCGCTTACAGGAGACGCTTCGTAGGCCTGGCCCGGCAGGTTGATGATACCAGTATGGTCATCGTCAAAATGACCCAGCCGGCCGCTTTGCAGGGATGAGTTAATATGGCAAGATTAATTGTTACAATCGACGGCCCCGCGGCCAGCGGCAAAAGCACGGTCGCCCGCCTGCTGGCGGAAAAGCTCAACGCGACCTTTCTCGATACCGGCGCTATGTACAGGGCCGCCACCGTTGCGGTTATGAGGGCCGGTGTTGACCTGACAAGCGGTCACCAGGTCCTCGAAGTGCTGAACAATACGCAGTTTGAATTTATATCTTCGAAAAATAATATGCTGGTCAGTATCGACGGCATAGACGTTACTGACCAGATACGGGACCCTCGCATTACCGCCAACGCCCACTATATTGCCGCTAATGCCCCGGCCCGCAGGATACTTGTCGAAATGCAGAGACGGTTCGCCGAAGCACACGGCAGAATCGTTACCGAAGGCAGAGACCAGGGCACCGTCGCCTTTCCGCGGGCTAACGTCAAGTTTTACCTCACCGCCAACCTCGATGAAAGGGCAAAAAGAAGACAGGCGGAAATGAAAACCAGAGGCCACGAGCAGACCATCGAGCAAATCTGCTCGGCAATCGAAAAGCGGGACAAGACGGACAGGGAAAGGTCGGCCGGCCCCTTAAAACCCGCCGACGACGCTGTAACCATCGATACCACCGATTTGACGCCCGAACAGGTCGTCGAAAAAATGCTCGCTTACGTAAAAGACAAATGCTCCGCCAAACAATAAATGATATATGGTTTCGGTTCGCACGCTGGTGGTGCCGGGTTTTCTGCAAAGCGTTTTTCCGTATGCGGTTTTACGGCATCGAGAACATCCCCGCCACGGGGCCTTTCATTATCGCCTCCAATCATCAGAGTTTTCTCGACCCGCTGTTTGCGGGTATCTGTATCAGGCCGGTGTGCTTTATGGCAAGGGACACGCTGTTCAAAAACTGGTTCTTCGGCCCGCTGCTTTTATCGGTCAACGCAATACCAGTCAGACGAGGCCAGGCCGACATCGCGTCAATCCGGCTGATTCTGGAAAAATTGAAACAGGGAAGGGGGGTCTGCCTGTTCCCTGAAGCCACACGCACCACCGACGGCAAAATCGCCTCGCTCAAAGGCGGCTTTACGCTGCTTTCCCGCCGGGGAAACGCCCCCGTTATCCCGGTGCTCATTGACGGCGCATTCGAATGCTGGCCGAGACACAAAAAACTTTTCAAATCCGGCTCAAAAATCACCGTTACTTACGGCAAAGCCGTAACGGTCGAGCAAATAGCAGCTATGGAGGATGAGCAATTCGCCGCCCTTTTGACCGATACACTGCGAAATATGCAGACCCAAACCCGCATTTCGCAGGGTAAACAGCCGTTCGAATATCTTTAGGACATATGTTATTCTAATCCTTGTGTAGTATTCTGTGAGCGAAAACATAAGTTTCTCTAAGTTAGTCAGGTTTTTGGGAGATGACCCTCCTTTGCCGAGGCTACGGAGGGCAGGCCAGGTCCCGTTAGGGATGCCTTACGGCATTGACCTCTGGGGGCCTTTTTGTGCTGAAATTACCTTGATTTCGCTACCAGAAAGCATATAATGAAGTACGTCTTTTGGGTTCTGGTGAGCATGGCCGAACCATTTGAAGGGCAAAAGCGTAGCGAAGCGAAGTCTCGCTTTGCGAGGACAAATAGAGAAGAAGGAGAAGAGTATGAGAAGATTGGTCATAACACTAACCATCTTTCTATTTCCATTATTGGTGCATGGGCAGAATCTTTTTGTAGGGGAGGATATAGGCAACATTTATAAATTCACGCCGGGCGGAGTGAGAAGCACCTTTGCCTCAGCGTTGTCAGGTCCTTGGGGTCTGGCATTTGATAACGAGGGTAATTTGTTTGAGGCGGATTGGGGTAGTAGTAATATCTATAAATTTACACCCGATGGAACTCGTAGTACCTTTGCCTCCGGATTGTCAAACCCTGTCGGTCTGGCCTTTAATAGCGCAGGTAATTTGTTTGTGTCGTCTTATTATAGTGGCAATATCTATGAATTCACGCCGGGCGGAGTGCGAAGTACCTTTGCCTCAGGGTTAGCCCCTGGGGGTCTGGCCTTTGACAGTGTGGGCAATTTGTTTGATGCGGATGAGGGCGGCAACATCTATGAATTCACGCCTGATGGAACGCGCAGCACCTTTGCCTCAGAGTTAGCCCCTTGGAGTCTTGCCTTTGACAGCAAGGGCAATTTATTTGAGGCGGATTTCGACAGCGGCAACATTTATAAATTTACACCCGATGGAACTCGTAGCACATTTGCCTCCGGATTGTCAATGCCTGTTGGTCTTGCCTTTGACGGCTCGGGTAATTTGTTTGAGGCAGATTACCTCAGCGGCAACATTTATAAATTTACACCCGATGGAACTCGTAGCACCTTTGCCTCGGGGTTGTCAGGTCCTACTTATCTAACCTTTGAGCCCGTCCCCGAACCTGCGACGCTTTTGCTTCTCGGCCTTGGTGCGGTGATTCTAAGAAAGCGTAAAGTTTAAAGCTCAAATCTCAAAACCCTTTAGAAATTCTGTATTTTGTCATGCTGAACGTAGTGAAGCATCTGGTGTTATAGGAAGAGAGATTCTTCGCTAACGCTCAGGATGACAAGATGGATTCCCGCTTGCGCGGGAATGACAATTCTGAAAAGACTTCCAATGAATTTACGAAAAACTGTTGCAATTCGGGCGGCTTGTGTTATGCTTTGGGGCAGACCCGCCTCGCCGCATAGCGGCGGGCGAGGTCTCGCCAGTAGGCGGACCCGCCTGCTGGCGGACGGGTTCGCCCAGATGACAGAAAGAATTCAAAATAAACCGGGCCCGACTCGCGGGCGAGTCGAGGCGGGCAAAAACGCTATGAGGCAGGACGTCAGCGGCTATATTAAGTCGCTAAGCGATGAATTCCGAATGTTAGTCGTCCTCAAACGCCAGTTATACGGCGGAAGCTGGGAATCGATGCTTGACGACCTGCGAAACCGTCTGGCGGGAAAGCCGTATATTTTCAAGCTCGCAAACAGAATTCAGGACGACATCGAGCGAATCGAACAAATGAAAAAATTCGAGCAGGACAAAAAAATTGACCTTGCTGATTACGTAGAAATGCCGTAACCGGGGCTTGTCCCTGATTGGCGGCGGAGGTGATGATTATGCTGAAGCTGCACGTTGTTACATTAACCATCGTTTCGTTCCTTTTTACACTGGCAATACCGTTCGAGTCCCGTGTATTGGCGATGTCGAAGCCAGCGCCGGAACCGACGCCGAAAAAAACCGAGGGATGGCTTGTCCCGCGGGAGCTTGTCGAATCGACCGACCTGAAAATCCTATGGCAGTTTGACCTGCCGCTCAGTGGGCGGGAGTCGTTAGACAAGCTGTTTATTTTCGGCAGCCGGCTGTGCGCACTATCAAGTAGGAATTTTTTATCGTGCCTCAACAGGGCCGACGGCAACGTTATTTTCAGCGGGAATATCGCTCCGCCGGGGCTGCCTTTGGCGGGAATAGAATGTTTCAAAGACGAGCTGATTACAATCGTGGGCAATAAGTTCAACGAAATCAGCATTGAATCCGGCGCCCAGAAGGCGTCAATGCCCGTTTCCGCCGGCTCGACGTGTCCGGTTGTCCGCAACGACGATTTCTTTTATATCGCCGGTCAGGACAGACGGCTGCACGCGCTGAAGGCGAGTAATAAGGTTTTGGCGTTCAATGCCGCCGCGGAAAACGATTCACGCATAACTTCCGTTTTAGCGGACCAGGATTTCGTTGTCTTTGCCACCGATAAAGGCAATGTGATTTGTATCAGGGCGGATAAGCCCGTTAAACTGTGGCAGTTCGACGCCCCGGCGGCGGCGGTCCCGCCGATTGTCCGCGATGCAAACTCGCTTTATTTCGCCTGCCGCGATACGAACATCTATCGGCTCAATTTGTCGGGAGACCTTGTCTGGAAATATCAGACGCAGGCGATTCTCGATACCGCACCGCAGGTTGGCGCCAGGGTCTTGTATCAGTATATCCCGGACGTCGGCCTGATTGCGATAAACAAGGAAACCGGCAAACAAATCTGGCAGGTTGACAACGGCGTTGGTTTACTTGCTGAATCAGGCGACAAGGCGTTTGTTATTACCAAAGCTGGATTGCTTATCGCGATGGATAACGTCAAGGCAAAACAGCTTTACGCCGTCAATATCGGCAAACCCGTCAAGTTCGCCGTTAACTCGCTCGACTCGAAAATTTATATCGCCGACGCAGAAGGCCGGTTTGCTTGTTTGGAACCCGTTCGATAGACCAATAGACGAAGGAGGGTTTTACCAGTGGACGTCAAAATCAAAACCGCACTAATCAGCGTATCCGACAAGGCAGGCGTAATTGATTTCGCGGGAGAGCTTTCCGATATGGGCGTCAAAATAATCTCGACCGGCGGAACTGCAAAGGCGCTTGTCCAGGCCGGAATCGACGTAACGCCCATCGAGAAGGTTACCGGTTTTCCGGAAATGATGGATGGCAGGGTCAAGACGCTGCATCCCAAAATTCACGGCGGTTTACTGGCTTTACGCGACAAGGCCGACCACAAGGCCGCGATGAAACAGCACGGCATTGAGCCGATTGATTTGGTTTGCGTCAACCTTTACCCGTTCGAACAGACCGTCGCTAAACCCGGCTGCAAATTAGACGAGGCAATCGAGAATATCGATATAGGCGGGCCGAGTATGCTCCGCTCCGCCGCGAAAAACCACAAATTTGTGGCTGTCGTAACAAGCCCCGACCAATACGCGCTCGTTTTGGAGCAAATGAGAAAAAATAACGGCGCGGTAAATGACTTCCTTCGCAGCGCCTTTGCCAGGGCGGCGTTTGCCCGCACCGCCGCTTATGATGCCGCAATCGCCCGATACCTGCACAAGGTCGCCGGCATTGATTTTCCCGAACGACTGTCGATACCGCTCAAAAAAGAAATGTCGCTTCGCTACGGCGAGAACCCGCACCAGCCGGCGGCGTTCTATAAGCTCGCGGCAACGGGCGAACCCTGCGTCGGCGCAGGTAAGATTATGCAGGCCGAGACCGAAATCAGCTTCAATAACCTTCTCGATTCCAACGCCGCGTTCGAGCTGGTCAAGGAATTCGACGAGCCGGCCGCGGTAATAATCAAGCACCTCAATCCCTGCGGCTGCGCAATCGACGACGATATATGCGTCGCTTACCGCAAGGCATACGAGGGCGACGTAACAAGCGCATTCGGCGGTATCGTAGCCGTCAATCGCAAAATCGGCGCCGAGCTTGCACAAACCATAATGGAATCATACAGCAGGTTCGGCAAATCATTAGGCGCAGAAGGGTTTTTCGCCGAGGTCATTATCGCGCCGCAGTTCGAGCCCCAGGCAATCGAAATCATTCGCACGCTTAAATCGTGGGGCAGCCGGGTCCGGCTGATTGAAACAGGCCCGCTCGATAAGGCAAAAATCAGCGATGCCGAATTTGATTTGCGCTATATAGTAGGCGGGGTGCTTGTCCAGAAGCGCGACCTCGTCGGCTGGGAGCCGAAACTGCTGACCGTCCCCACTAAAACAAAGCCAACCGATGAGCAGTTAGCAGACCTCCGCATCGCCTGGCTTGCCGCCAAGCATACAAAAAGCAACGCAATCGTGCTTGCCAAAGGCCGTAAAATCATCGGTATCGGCGCAGGCCAGATGAACCGCGTGCAGTCGGGTTTTATCGCCGTCAAACACGCAGGCGAACAGGCAAAGGGTTCGGTTATGGCTTCCGACGCCTTTTTCCCATTCCCCGATAACGTCGATAATGCCGCACAGGCGGGTATCGTCGCAATCGCGCAGCCGGGCGGCTCGAAAAAGGACGACGAGGTCATCGCCGCCGCCGACAAATACGGCATCGCGATGGTCTTCACCGGCAAACGACATTTCAAACATTAAGATATTTCGGCGGGGCAATCCGCCTACGGCGGATAAAGTCCCGCCCTACAATTTATTACGCCGCGATTGTTTCGCCTTCGGTTCTTGCTATTTCGAGGATGGCGTCGGATTTATTGTTCTTCCACTGGTCTTGGCCGCAGGGGATGGGTTCGATTCGGCTGTCGGTTCGGGCGGCAATGTGCCAGAGTTTATTGATAATGTCCCGGCTGATACCGCCGTCGAATTGAGGCGAGACCACAATCAGGTCAATATCGCTTAAATCGTTTGCCCGCCCCGTAACCTGTGAGCCGAAAATCACCGCGAAGGCGACAGCTAAGCCGTTTTGAGCCAGGTTTTCGATGTATTTTTTCACAGCGGCTATAACTTTTGGGTCAGCCATTCGAATATTCCTTTTGCTTTCTTCATAAATTCAAGCGATTCATTTTTCGTAGGCGGCGGAACAAATGAGATTGGGTATCTTCCTTCGAGGTTGAATTCGTTCATTTCCGCCAGGATTTCGATTGCCTCCGGCTCCAATTGAAGCCGAGCTATTTCGGCCAGGCGGACGAGGTTGTGAATTTTCGGCGCAAGTGTGCCTGAGTTTTTACAGACGTGTGCTTTAAGAACTTTTTCCAAAGCAAGATGAGCGAAAAACATTCCTTGTCGGATTTTGCCTCCATCAATGAGCTGTTTGGCAGCGTCCCAGTCGTCTTTTGCGCCATCCCGCCAGTAAGCAACATGTTCTCGAATATCTACCATATCACCGCCATTTCAGCGTTTATAGTAATGCCAATCTTATCCAAATTCAATCGTATCTTTCATTATTTCGGTTTGAAAATTGGCTTCAATTCAGATTCGACGGGGTTTATCCCGCCAAAATAAAAAAGACCGAGGTGATGTCGGGCTTTTGTTTTGTTGTAATATCAGCGGCCCTAAAAATTGCGCGCCCAGGTCAATCCGTGGTTAGAATTTCTTTCAGTGCCGCAAGCAGCATATCATCCTGTTGCGGTGTGCCCACGCTTATTCTCAGTTTATTATCGATACCGGTCGAGTCCCAGTATCGCACATATATATTGTGCTGCACTAATTTATTGAAAATTACTTTGGCCTTACGGCTCTTGTGCTCCGCGAATACAAAATTCGACGAGCTTTCAGGCAATTCGAAACCCAACTCCCTTAATTGTTCCGTCAGTCGTTTGCGTTCTGCCTTAACTTTATTAATGTTTTCTTTGAAGTATTGCTGGTCTTTTATCGCAGCCGTTGCTGCCGCGATTGCGATTGCGTCGGCATTGTATGAGTCCTTGACTTTAAGCAGTCCGTCGAGCATTTCAGGTCTTGCTATCGCGTATCCGAAACGCAGGCCCGCTAACGAGTAACCCTTACTTAGCGACCGCAGGATGATTACGTTTTCAAACTGCCTGACTAACTCGACACAGTTACGTTGAGCGAAATCCACGTATGCCTCATCAATCAGTAATACCCCTTTTACTTCATCGGCCAGTTCCGCCAGCTCTTCAGCCGCTATGAGTGTTCCGCTGGGGGCATTGGGGTTACAAACGATTGTTAACGCTGATTTGACCCTGGCTAATCGTGCAGGCAGATTGAATTCCTCATCGAACGGGACCTCGATTGCCTTACAATTCTGGATATTTGCCAAGACAGGATACAGCGAATACGTTGGCACAGGGTAAGCCACACGTTGTTTACGGTCGCAAAAGGCCGTAAACGCCATCTTTAATAGCTCATCCCCGCCGTTGCAGCACATAATCCAGTCCGTATCGACGCCGTTTATTTTCGCCGCCGCCTCTCGAAATACGTTACCCATCGGGTCCGGGTATCTGCGCAACTGCTCGGCTCCAATCTCGGTTATCGCCTTCAAAACCGCTGGGGAAGGGGGGTAGGGGTTCTCATTGGTATTGAGCTTTATAACCTCCGTTGATTTCGGCTGAAACCCCGGCTCATACCCTTTCATCTTTTCTATATTGTCGCGAAAATAACCCATAGCTTGCTCCAAACCACAGGATTATATGCTTTTTACGGGAGAAAAAAAGCCCCTGCTGGTAAATATAACGTCCTGTTACTATAATCGTCATTTAGATATGAAGATGCTGATTAGAAACATATTGCTCGGCTTGATTTTATTTGGCGGCATCTGCGGGTGCTCTTCCCCGGCCAAACAAACATCCCCTTGCGCTCATCGCAGCGGTCCCAAAAACGTCATAATTTTCATCGCCGACGGCGGCGGATTCAATCATTTCAAGGCATCCGACTATTACGAATGTAACCAGACACCCTGTCAGCCATACGAGGATTTTCCCGTCCGTCTGGCGATGAGCACATACCCCTATAGCGGCTCATACGATTCAAACCTTGCCTGGCACAGTTTCAATTATGTCGATAGTGGTTATACGGATTCCGCCGCCGCTGCAACCGCTATGGCCACAGGCGTTAAAACCCGCAACAAAACCCTCGGTCTCGATGCTGATAACCACGCTGTTTTGAATCTCTGCGAACGCGCAAAACAGCTTGGCAAGGCCGCCGGCGTAATTACCACCGTCTTTTTCGATGACGCAACCCCCGCCGGCTTCTGTATCCACAACGGCGCGAGGGGTAACCTCACTCAGATTGCCGATGATATGCTCAGCAAAAGCCCCGTCGATTGTATTATGGGTGCAGGTCACCCGCTTTATGATTCCGACGGCAGGCGGTTCCGCGAGCCGAACTACAAGTATATCAGCGAGCAAACCTGGACCAATCTGACGAACGGTTCGGCAGGCGGCGACGCCAATCACTGGATGCTAATCCAGACACGCGCCGAGTTTCAGGCGCTGGCGACAGGCCCGACGCCTAAACGTGTATGCGGAATCTCGCAGGTTTATGACACCACACAGCAAAAACGCTCAGGTGATGTTTCCGCCGAACCGTATAATGTGCCTTTTACGCAAACCGTCCCGACACTGGCGGAAATGACAAGTGCCGCTCTCAACGTTCTCGATAATGACCCCAATGGCTTTTTTATTATGATTGAAGGCGGCGCCACCGACTGGGCATCGCACGCCAACCAGTCAGGCCGGCTGATTGAGGAAATGAACGACTTCAATCATAGTGTTGAGGTCGTCTCCAAATGGGTCATTCAAAATAGCAACTGGAATGATACGCTCGTAATCGTAACCGCAGACCACGAAACAGGACACATCACAGGCCCCGGCTCAGGGCAAACAGATAATGGTCCTGTTTGGAATAATCTCGTTAATAACGGCCCAGGTAAATTGCCCGGTATCGAATGGCACAGCAAAAATCACACTAATTCCCTCGTTCCGTTCTTCGCCAAAGGCCACGGTGCCGAAAAATTCACTGAAACCATCGATGGCAACGACCCCGTTCGCGGCCCATATATCGACAACACCGACATTGCCAGAGTCATCTTCTCGCTTTGGCGCGACTGAAACCATTTCATTTGACGGAAACCCTGTTTTTGACTATCATACCGCGTTCTGAATTTTGATAAATTACGGATAAATCGATATGAGCAATTTTATCGTTCTTGTTAAACAGGTCCCGGACGTATCGCAAATCACCGATAACGCCTTTGACCCCGATACCGGCACACTGGTAAGAACGCGGCTGGCAAGCGTCATTAACGAGCTTGATACCCAGGCGCTTGCCCTGGCCAATCGTATGGCCCGGTTGTCCGGCGGCGATTCCAAAATCGTCGCACTGACTATGGGCCCGCCTATGGCTGACGAGGTTTTACGTTACTCACTTAGCCGGTCTGCTGATATAGCCGTTTTGCTTACTGACAGGGCGCTGGGCGGCGCCGACACAGTCGCAACCGCCAACCCGCTGGCGTTTTCAATCAGGAAAATCGTTAAGGAAATGTTTGCCGGCAGCAGCGATTACTACGTTGTTTCAGGAAT
>JBELAA010000040.1:0-12608 GCA_049509315.1 Sedimentisphaerales bacterium
GCCCCGGACTTCAATAGCTGGTCTATCTCGTCCTGCTTTATCACCCCGCTGACGATGATTATCTTGATATTCTCGAATTCCGGGTTCTTCCTTATCGTATGGCACACCACCGAACCGTTAACATCCGGGAGCATATAGTCCAGCAGGATGCAGTCGGGCCTGAACTGCTGGGTATGTATCCCCGCCTCGTACCCGGAAGTTGCAGTTTTTATGTCGAATCGACCGTCGCGAGTGAGCACCTCGACAAGCAAATCGACGATTTCAGCGTCGTCATCGACGATTAGAACCTTCTTTTTGCCGGACTCCATGCCGTCTAAGGGGATGGAGTTGGACTTCATAAACTTGATTAAGCTCTCGCGGGGAATTCTTCGGAAGCGGGACCCGGGGACACGAAAGCCCTCCAGCCGGCCTGCATCGAAACACCTGATGATTGTTTGTTGGCTGACCTGGCAAATGCCCGCCGCCTCTCCTGTTGTGAATAACTCCTTCATATCACAAGCTCCTCTACACCTATAGTATATTCATACCCGTTGCCTCAATTGGCTCCGCCAAAGCAAGTAGGTCTATCTAAATTACCTCATTGCCCTAATTTAACTATCGGACTATGGTTTTGTCAAGCATAAAAAAATAATTCTTGTTTCGCTATATTAACAGGGAAATCGCTTTTTTATCGGCGGTGGTCGTTAAATCAGGTGTTATATCGGCGATATTATAGGACGGTTTTTGGCGCTGGATACTGGATACTCGTGGCTTGCAGACAAGCGTTCGGTGTTCGGCGGCCCCTCTGCCGTTTTGCTTCGCAGATTAACACCTCCTTGAATTTGGGTAATATCGGTAACATCGTTAAAAGGTTCCCGGCTTCGCGCTGCGCTCCGAGGGCTAAACAAAAACTAAAAGGAGACCGATGGAGCGAGGCGAACACCGGTGTCTTCGATTTCGAAGAACTCTTTCGGCTGAAAGGCGAAGAGGCCGGCAATGATGTTCGAGGGAAACGATTGAATCATAGTATTGAGGTCTCGAACGTTGCCGTTGTAGAAACGTCTGGAGGCCTGGATGCGGTCCTCAGTAATAACAAGCTCGGACTGCAATTTCAAAAACTGCTGTGAGGCCTTGAGGTCGGGATATTTTTCAACGACGCCGAAAAGCTGGCGCAGGGAGAAAATGAGGTTATTTTCATCGACGGCCTGAGAAGCGGGCGAGCCGGTCGATGCGACGGCCTTTGCGCGGGCCTCGGTAACATTCTGTAGGACGTCGCGTTCATATTTGGCGTAGCCCTTTACGGTATCAATGAGATTGGGGATGAGGTCATATCGGCGTTTAAGCTCGGTATCAATCTGGGCCCAGGCATTGGAGCAGCAGAGGCGCAATTTGACGAGATTGTTATACGTAATAATGACCCACAGAACCGGAACGACGATGACGGCAATTAGAATTATTAGACCAATGTGTTCCTGCATAGTTCGAATCCTTAAGTTGAGCGAATTTTCTGGTTCTGGATTACATAATCGGGGATAAGGTCGAAAAAGCCGTTTATAAATTCGACGGCGGCAGTAAAATCGGCGGGCGAGAAAAGACAGTCACGATAAACGATTACAGAAAGCAAATCAAACTGGAGCGAAAAGACAGGCGAGGTTAATAAGAATTCCATCATCCGCGGGTGAATAATATCGTAGGCCCATTTTTTGTTCGGGGCTTTGACGTAAAATTTTTTGTTGAATTCCGCGGATTCGAAATCGATATCATTAAAGCCGACAAGCTCGGCGAACTTGTCTAATATATTTTCGGGCCTGATGAGAAGCGGTTCGAGCAAAATGGAGCTTTTGACGATAACAAGCGAGAAATGATGGTGGCTTCTGTTCTTGCCTGAGCCGGTCGCGTAGTGATAATCGCAGCCGGTAAAAACCCTGCCAGCGACGGCGCCGGTCATTATGTTGTAGGCATATTGGCTGTCGCCTCTGTTGAGGCAATCGAAGGTGGGGTATCGCAGGTTGAACTCGTAATTTTTTTCATCGCTATAGGTGAGGTTGTTTTCGAGCGCCCATTGCGCCAGGGCTAAACGACGTTTACGTGAGGAGTAAAAGCCGTATATGGCGATCGCGGCAAAGACGCTAAATATAATCGCGTAGAAAAAATACTGGAACACAGGTTGACCTGAAAAATGATTCATTTCGATATAATACCAAGTTCACAGGCAAGAGGGTATAATTAACCCTGTTATTATGACTTAAAGGTGATAATCCTATGAGAGCAGAGCAGGTTTACAAAACGATACGACAAGAAAAGATTATCGTTATCGCTCGCGGCGTTGAGAAGGGCCGGATTGTAAATGTCGCTCAGGCCGTTCTGGCGGCGGGTGCGAAAATGTTGGAGGTTACGTGCAACACCGAGGGCGTATTTGAAATGCTCGAACTGCTCAACAAAAAAATCGGGAATAGAATGATAATAGGGGCGGGAACGGTTACTACGGTTGATTTGTGCAAAAAGGCGCTCGAGGCAGGAGCAAAATACATAATCGCACCCGATGTTAATCCTGACGTGATTGATTATTGCGTTAAGCGCGATATTGCAATTTTGCCCGGCGCTGCGACCGCGACCGAAATCCTGACGGCCAAACGTTATGGCGCGAAAATGGTCAAAATCTTTCCGGCGGCAGCGATAGGGGTTGATTATATAAAGCAATTGCGTGGGCCGATTGATGACGTTGATTTTGTCGCGGTTGGGGGTGTCCGGCCTGAAACAATCGCCGAATTTTTCGCCGCCGGCTGCGTCGGTATCGGTATCGGCGAATCGGCAGTGAAAAAAGAATTTGTGGAAAAGGGCGACTGGAAGGCGATAACGGAAACCGTAAAGCGGTATGTGCAAAAAGCACATAGCGTATAGCGGGTAGCGGATAGTTAAGAAATCCTAAATTCTAAACCCTAAATCCTAAACAAATCCAAAGCACTAAAAACACCAAATTCAAAAAAAATGCGGAATTGGCGCTATTTATATAGGCAAAGATAGGCGGTGTCGGAGTCGGCTTTAACCTTGAATTTCTGATTGGGCTGGACTGTGAATGATTTGCCCGGACCGTAATCGACCCAATTTGCGCCCCCCGGCAGCATTGCGGAAAGTTTGCCCGTGATGACGGTCATAATTTCGACGAATGATACGCGGCAGGGGGAAAGAAGCAATGATTTGTTCCGCTAACGCGGGAATGACAAAAAAGAAGTAACCCGCCGGTAAATTACGTCCCAGAACACAGCCCGATAATATCAATTTCGGCGGTTTTCGAGGCAGGGGTCTGGCTACGTTCAGTCGGTAATCTTTTATGACGATGACACAAGCTGCGGATGTGTGTGAAACTTGCCTAACCGTCAATAAAGAAAGGCCCTATTTATGGATAACGAAATGAAATGTTTAAGATGCGGCGGCAAAAACCTCAGGCCAAGCGAGGTCCAGTCAACGGGCAGAATTTATGCCCGCCCGAGGCAGGCGAAAATTTCGGCTGTTCTCCTCACCGGGGCATTAGTAAGCGGGCTTACCTGCCTTGACTGCGGCCACGTCGAGCTTCTTGTCGATGCCAAAAGGGCCAGGTCAATGGTCAGGACGTAATAGCTGTCAGCGGCAACGAAAAATGATTGCGAGGACGTGGTGAACGACGAAAAACGAAATAAACGCCTGCGCCTGCTTGTATCCCGGCTCAATAAAGAGCGAAAGAAACAGGCACAGCAAATAGACATTCTCTGCAATGACCTGCTTGCGGCGCAGAAACAGTTCATAAAAGAGCTGAAGGTCATCAGCTTTTCCGCGGACTTTTACGAATCAATTCTCGGCCTGACCGACCTCAATGAGCTGCTCGCCTCGGCCGGCAACCTTATCAAAGGCCACATTATCGACGCCAGCGTCGCGTTCTTCCTGCTTACACCAGACCCCGGCGATGGGTTCAAGAGCAATAATTTCGAAATGCACATTCTTGAAAGCGACCAGCCCATCGACCTCGAGAACAAACGCATCGAAAACTTTTTTACCGCAGACCTCATTGACTCAATCGCACAATCCAACCGGCTTTGCGCAATCGAGGATATGCTGGCCCTGGGCCTTGTGGGCAATCCCCGCTGCCTTGAAAAGGTCTCGGCGGCGGGTCTCCCTCTCAATTACCACGGCTGTGCGCTGGGTTTTGTCCTGCTGTATCGCGCAAGCGCCAATCCCTTCAGCCGGGAAGAGCTTAAATCTCTCGAGCGGATTTCAACCGGCCTTTCTCGCTCAGTTGCCTCCTGCCGCACCCTCGTAAACAACTTATAATCGCCCTACCCCTATTTTCCCATCCGTTTATTACCAGCCCAAGTTATTGCTTTATGAGCGTAAAAATGATACAATAGCAGAAATACATCTAACACGCTCAAATGTAAGGACTTGAGGAATATGACGGCTGATTGCTATTGGAGGTGCAGGTTTTTCCTGTCTGTCATAACGGGTGTATTAGCTGGCTTTGCCTGCGCCGGGTCCTGCCCACCCGCGGACCTCGATGGCAACGACCCGAGAACCCCCTCCACAGGGACCGTCTCATCGAGTGCTATTACGTATTCCGTCGGCTTCTCACTTAGTCAAAGCGCAGACCTCAAGGCACGCATCTACAAAAGCAGCACACAGAAGTGGAGTCCGCTCAATGAGGCCTTCTATCAGGTGCAAAATCCTTAAAAGCTCGCTGCAAGTTACCGCAGCCCGGCTATTTGCGATGATTGCGCCTGACCGCTGCGATGCCCAACCCCAATAGTAAAATAGTCGCCGGCTCAGGAATCGGCGTTCCCGCCAGCTCGTAATTATCGAACGCGAACTGGTCGTTGCCCGTTTTATCTAAATCGGAAACCTTCAGTTGAACAGACGAGCAATTCTCAATCGCATCGATACTGGCCATCGAATACGAAAAGCTGTGGAATGCCTTGTCCGCGATTATTGTATGGTCGTTCAGCATCGTTACCCACGTCCCGCTGTTATTTATCTGGTAACTGAGGTCGAAAGACGTGGTGTTTACGTTCCAAGCCTTATAGTCGAACCGGACGCTTATGTCGGCCCAGCCGGTCGTATTAAGCGTAACAATCCATTTTGCGTCGGGCGAGCTTGAAATCTTGACGTCATCCCATGCCGCCGACTGACCCACTGCGTGAAAAACTCCTGCTGCGTCCGTATATGCCACGCCGTCTTTGCCGTCCGGGTCCAGTGTCCCGCCCGAAAGCACTAATGTCGGCGTTCCAATCAGGTTTGCACTTACGGCGTTCGGCCCGGTGGTGTAACCAGCGGCGTTAGGGCCGAAATCCCAGATTGCCATTTGGGCCCCCATTACCGGATTGAAACTAATCCCCGCCAGAATAATTGAGGCGATTACCGCTTTTCTCATCTCTATCACCCTCATCTTCTTAGACAGCAATATATTGCACAATTTTCTTCCTGAAAATATCTCCGCTGCTTCCATTCACCTGTTATTATAACGCAATCTTTCCCATTGTCAAGCGAAATCCCCCGACAATCTGCATCAAAATGCCTTTCAGCCCTTTTTCCTTGGAAAAAACCATTTGACGAACGTATAAGCAGCAATATATACCCTTTCGATTTTTAGCGTTGAAAAGATTACCGGAGTCGTTCTAAGTAACCACCAGTGCGAAAGACATTTTGAAAAAGAGGGTCGCCGGTAAACACCTTGACCGGCTGACTGCTCTCGATAACCCGAAACTTCAGTGTTTCGTGGCCGATGCGGGCGGTAAATCGCTCAGCAGTAAAGTCCCGACTGCTTACGGGAATGACCCGAACAACTGACAGGCATCTAACCCCAGCCCGGGGATAGCTAATCCCTAATAACAGAATAAAAAATGGCTCTTTTATAAGACGTTGCAAATCAATAAATTATAGCTTTTTCGGAAATTTGTGGTCGAAGGCCAAACCTTATTTTTGGTCTGTTAAACTGGCCAAGATAAGAATTGACTTTTGGAGTCAAAACCGTTAGAATGATGTTAAGATAGGCAATCCTGTGGGGTTGTAACAGTTGATATTAAAAACAACTGTTTGTGGCCCATCGTGGGGACTTCTTAGTTCCCGGTGGGGGGTGGAAATGGCAGAAAATTCGATAAAGGATATTGTTGGGAAACACGGTTCCAAGGGTGGTATTGTATCCCTTGGCGGCGCTAAAGTTGCGACCAAAAAGGAGACGGTTGCCCAGAAGCGTTTAGGGGCACTGAAAGGCGCAACAGTCGCAGCCGACGGCACTTTGAGGTGCCGGTTTGAGTGCAAATATCAAATCAGCGAGGCAAAGGCCGCGGCAGTCGAGAAATTCATCCAGCCCTATATTCACCTGGACCGCTACTGCAAAATCCAGCCCACGAGCAGCTATCCAATTGTCAGTTTATATCTCGATTCCCCGAACCTTCAGCTTTGCAAGGAGAGCTTGACCGGCCAGAAGAACCGCTTCAAACTTCGCATCCGCGGATACAACGATGACCCGGCATACCCCAAATTCTTCGAGATTAAACGCCGGCTCAATTTCACCATTATCAAAGACAGGCATCGGGTAAAGCATTCCGATATCGAGAGATTGCTTTCCGGAGGCCCGCTGCCCGAACAATACTACAGCACTGAGCAGGAATCATTGAAACAGTTCCTTTTCTATACGCGGTTTATTAACGCCGGCCCCCTTATTCTGGTGCGATATATTCGCCGGGCATACGAGGATAATTCCGAAAATCGGGTACGCATAACATTCGACCGCAAACTCAGCTTCAAAATGTGCGACCAGCCCCGTGTAACGCTAAACAGCCCCGGCTGGCAGATATGTCCAATCAACGACGTGATTCTCGAAATCAAATTCACGTTGCGTTTTCCCGCCTGGCTGACTCACCTGGTTCAATGTCTCGAATTGCAGCAGCAGTCGTTTTCAAAGTACGCCAATTGTGTTTGTGGTGCGTCCGCAATGAAATTCAGCGCTCCGAGGGTATATGGATTCAACGGGATTGAGTAAAGTTTGGCAGTTGTTTGAGCAGACCTCGACAGGAGGGATATTCACTCCTCAGGCCCTTGTTCTGTCGCTTCTTTTGGCGTTCGTGCTGGGGCAGGTAATCGCCTGGGTTTATTACTTCACCCACTCAGGCCTGTCGTACTCCCGCTCATACGTCCAGTCGCTCATCCTGATAACAGTCGTTGTGGCGATGGTAATGGGCGTGATAGGCAATAATATCATCACGGCCGTAGGTCTTATGGGTGCGCTTGCGCTGGTAAGATTCCGAAACGTCATAAAGGACACGCGGGATGTTGTCTTCATATTCTGCGCACTTGTTGTTGGTATGGCCGCCGGCTCACAGCGGTATCTGACTGCCATAACAGGCACGGTAATCCTGTGCCTCATAGCCGTGTATCTTCACATTACAAATTTCGGTATGCACGAGACGCACAACGCCTTTTTGCGGTTCAGCTTAAAGGGCCGCCTTGCAGGGGACCACCCGATAGCGGGAATCCTAAAGCGGTTCTGCGGCAACGTCGTCCTGATTTCCTCGCAGGACAGTGGTTTTGGAACGTCCTTAGTCGAATACGCTTATCAGCTTATGGTTAAAAACACGGATAAAAACGAACAAATGCTCGCCGAACTTCAGAAGGTCGAGGGTATCGAAAGCATCAGCTTGACTATGCAGGAGCAATTACTCGAGATATGATTACGAAAAATAAGCGATTATTTCATATCTTCAGGTCTGGAAGTGTCCGCCAGCAAATACTCCCGGTGCTTGTCTGGCTTGTGGCTGTTGCCGGGGTGGCGATGCTGTTTTATCACGGCTCGCAGCAATTCGAGGTTGTCGGTATCGCCCAGAGCCAGGTCGCACAGGTTTGCTCACCTGTCGATGGCTGGCTTAAAGCCGTTTATGTTCAGTTATTCGACAGCGTCACAAAAGGCCAGCCATTGGCGTCGCTTGATGACGAGATGCTGACCGCCAAAATCGCCACCGTTTCCGCAACCGCCGCACAACTTCGTTCCAAGTTAGTCCCGACTCAGGAACAGCTTTTGGCAAATATTGCCGCTACTGAGCTTAACAGGGCTGAAGAGCAGAGACGATTCGCAGTTGATGTCGAAAAGGCGCGACTCGATATACTCGGCCTAAAGGCACAAATCGCCGCGGACCGTATAACGCTCGAAAGCCGCGCCGTCGAGTTAAAAATTTCAACCGACCTGCTCGCGAAAAATGTTATCGCGCCTTACGAGCTTGACAAGGCCAAAGCATTGTATGAGGCGCTCGCGAAGAAAGTGGAGCAGACGGAAATTCAACTGGCGCAGGCGCAGGAGCAGTTGAAAGTTGCCCAGTTCCGGCAGGATGCCTTTGTTGCGCAAAAGTATCAGGCGCCATCGGTTGACGCGGCTCTTGATGCTATGCGCAAAGAGGTAGCCGTTCAGGAAAAATTACTCGATGAGCTTGAGATTCAGCGCAGGGCTTTGGTAATTACCGCCCCGATTGAAGGTGTTGTTGTTCAAATTCTCGCCAGGACCAACGATGCCGCTTCCAAAAGAACAGGCGAGGGCGTGCTGCATAAGCCGGGTGAAGTCGTAATGGCGGGCCAGCCGATACTCGTTATCGCGCAGGACAAGCCAAAAGAGATTATCGCCTATGCCAAAGAATGGCAGCTTGGCCAGATTGCTGCCGGCGCAAAGGTGGTGCTTGTGAAGAATACCGCGCCAGCGCAGATTGCCCGGTCGGAAATCGCCTCGATAGGGCCTGTTATGGAGCAGATACCGGCTCGACTTTGGCTTAATCCCAATGTTCCGCAGTGGGGTCAGCCATTGCTAATCAAGATTCCTGAAGGAATGGAGCTGACGCCGGGCGAAATAGTGGGGATACGCCGGCTTTAGGATGACTAAACCGGGGGATTGAATAGTCATAAAACCCAGACGGATGATACACAGGGTATTGATGCGATTATTGTTCACCGTCAGCTTGTTTTTGGCAATGTTGTACGCAGGCATATGCCTGCAGGGTTGTGCCGCGCCAAACGGCGATAAGGTCAAAGCCAAAGTTGACGACAGTGTTTACAAAATAATAGATTCCAAATGGCAGGACAGCTTTGGAGGCAGGGACAATTACAGGGTCAGCGACGCAGCTTCAGGCCCCAACGACGTTCAAATCGACAAGGCGGTTCCCGCCGGCGGAATTCTGACTTTACAGCAGGCCGTCTCAATCGCCACCGCGCACAATCGGCAGTATCAGCTCGAAAAGGAAAACCTTTACGCCAAGGCACTTGATTTGCGATTGGCCAGACACCAGTTCGAGCCGATTCTTTTCGGCGCGACATCGGCGGAGTATGTAAAGGCCAGAGGCGGCGAAGCAATTGAAGAAAAAGGGTCTTTCGGCGTGCAAAGAATGTTCGCCACCGGCGCGACAGTCGGGGCCAATGTCGCCCTGTCCTGGATAGATGTTCTTTCTGGTAACGCCAGCGGCGGCCTTTCGCAAATTTTTAGCTTTGCGGCTTCACAGCCATTGCTTCGCGGCAGCGACCCAAACGTGGTGCTCGAAAATTTAACTCAGGCCGAACGCGATACCTTATACCAGGTTCGCCTGTTCAACCGCTTCCGCAAGGCGTTTGTTGTGGAAATTATAACCAGCTATTATCAGGTTCTGCAGGCAGGCGACGCCGTCCAGAACGCCCGGAGCAACTATGATACGTTAACCGGGGTGTATGAGCTGGCTGAAAAACTTGCGATTGCCGGACGCTTGCCTCTTTATGAGCTTGATCAGGCCCGGCAGGATACGCTTCGGGCGTCCGATGACTGCCTCGCAACGCAAAAACTATATGAGCAGGCCCTCGATGAATTCAAACTTGTCCTTAGTTTACCAACTGAGGCGAAGTTTGCCCTTGACGCAAAAGAGCTGCAGGCATTGCGGACATCCGAAATGCCAATGCCGGTGTTTTCTGAGACCGAGGCGATAGAAACCGCCCTTGCCCGCCGGCTTGATTTCGCCAACACCGCAGACGCAATCGATGATGCGCAAAGAAAAATTATTGTAGCTCTTGATAATCTTCGGCCCGACCTGCGTTTGACAGCCGCGACACAGCAGAAAAACTCCGGCGTAAGCGACCCGGTAACTTTGAGAAAGGCCAGAAGCACCGCCAGCGTCGGCGCACAAATGGATTTGAACCTCGATAAACTGGCTGCGGAAAACGATTACCGCAGTGCATTGCTGATTATTCAGCAGCAGCGGCGTGAATATGAGCGAATGCAGGATACGGTTGTGCTGGAGGTCCGCAAGGCATACCGCGATTTGGCCGAGGCAGCGGACAGATACAAAGTCCAGTCCGAGGCATTGTTTCTTGCCCGCCAGCGATTTAATAATACAATAACGCTTTTGGAATATAATCGCGCCAATACCAGGGATGTCTTGGATGCCCGCAAAGACCTCTACAACGCACAAAACGCAGCGACAGCCGCCCTGATAAATTATGCGATTGCTATGCTTGATTTTTATCGCGACGTCGAAATTATGCAGGTTCGCCCCGACGGTATGTGGCAGAACGCTTTTGCGACGAGCGCAAAATAGCGCTTTTATAAAATGTAATTAACCCGGAAAGGGGCAGCGGAAAATGTCCTGGTTTAAATATTTTTTTGCAGTTTGCTTGGTCCTGAATTTGTCAGGATACGCCTTTAGCGCCGATGTTATCCTCAACGAATATAATGCCGTGGCGGGAAGCTTGTTTCTTAACGGAGGAAACTCGTCCGCTGATGCGGATGGCGGCAGGGCGTCGGATTCATATTTTGGAAGAGTTGCCGGCAACGGAGGCGACTGGTTCGAACTGGTCGTCATTACCGACCATCTCGATATGCGGAGCTGGAAACTTGATATTTACGATAACGGCTCACTTAGCGAAACGCTCGACCTTACCAATCACAGTATATGGGCTGATTTACGCGCCGGAACAATTATTACGGTCTCCGAGGACGTTCCAAGCGATATAAGCTACAATCCGGCGGCGGGCGACTGGTGGATTAATGTCCAGGCGAACAACGACGCCAACGGGGTTTATATCGAAGCCACAAACTTTGTCGTAAGCAATAACAACTGGCAGCTCAGGATAAGAAACGCCTCAGGCGCTGTTGTATTTGGACCTGCGGGTGAAGGTATAAGTCCCGCAAGCGGCATCAGCGATACAGAGATATTTCGGCTAAAGGCCGACCCGAGCGCTTCGATTACTCCGAGCTCGTCCGACTATGGCGATGGTAAAAACTTCAGCACCTTCGGTTCATCCAATAAATGGGGCATCCAGGACGTTAACCAATTACGAAAGGTTGCTCCGACGGCTTCAACGGTTACACTACTGTCTCCCAACGCCTCAACCGTTATCATCGCCGGCACAGTATATCCGATTGAGTGGAATACCACAGGCCCCGTTGACAAAGTTCTCATTGAATACTCGAAGAATAACGGCAGCACCTGGCTGGAGGTTTCCCCGTCAAGCGTAGCAAATACAGGCAGTTTTAACTGGCTTGTTCCAATGTTTGATTCGGGAAATTGCCTTGTGCGAGTTGCCAATGCGAACAATCCTGCTGTTTACGATATGAGCGACGGTGTTTTCTTTGTTTATCAATGTCCTCTGGATGGCGATTTAACCGGTGATTGTATCGTAACCCTCGCTGATTTCGCAATTATGGCGGCTAACTGGCTTGAGTGTGCTGACCCCTATAACCCGGGGTGTATTTAGAGCATCTAATGTAATGAAGGTCATTGCTCTCGCGGCGAGAGCAATGACCGAATAACGCTGATTACCTGCAAACGGCAGATGCACCCTCCCGCCCTCTTCACAAAAAACAATTTGACTAAGGCATAAGCAGCGATATATACTCTTTCGATTTTAGCGTTGAAAAGATTACCGGAGTTGTTCTAAGTGACCACCAGTGCGAAAGACATTTTGAAAAAGAGGGTTAACGGCAAACACTATGACCGATTAGTTGCGGTTGACCACCCGAAGATGCACCATTTCATCGCGAACGCAATTGAGCTGACTAATCCGGCATCGGTTTATGTCTGCACCGATTCGCCGGATGATATCGCTTACATACGCGACCTGGCTGTAAAAAACGGCGAGGAAATCCCCCTCGATATCAAAGGTCATACCTGCCATTTCGACGGGTTAAACGACCAGGGCCGCGACACATTCAGCACCCGATACCTGCTGCCCGCCGGCTCGACGTTAGGCGAGTCGCTCAAATCCGTCGAAAAACAGGCGGGCATCAAGGAAATCCGCGAGCTTTTGAAAAATTCGATGGCAGGCAGGGAAATGTTAGTTTGTTTCTGGACGCTGGGCCCCGTCGGCTCAGAATTCGCCATTCCCTGCGTGCAAATTACCGATTCACCATACGTCGTCCACAGCGAATCGCTGCTGTACCGGCCCGGTTACGAGCAGTTCAAAAAAACCGGCAACAATCCCGAGTTCTTCAGGTTCCTGCACTCCGAAGGCGAACTTGAAAACGGCGTCAGCAAAAATCATGAGCTTCGCCGGGTATATATCGACCTCGAAGAGGAAATGGTCTATAGCGTCAACACCCAATACGGCGGCAACACTATGGGCCTTAAAAAATTGTCGCTGCGATTAGCCATTCAAAAGGC
>JBELAA010000400.1:0-1627 GCA_049509315.1 Sedimentisphaerales bacterium
GTGCTGCTGGGCGCTCCCGGAGCCGGCAAGGGAACGCTGTGCAAATATATAGTGGAAAAGTATGGATTGCTGCACTTATCCAGCGGCGATATCCTCAGGGCGCACAGGGCCAAAGGAACAAAGCTGGGCAAACAGGCCCAGAGCTTTATGGATTCAGGGGCGCTTGTGCCTGACGATATTATTATAGCGATGATGATTGATGAAATAGGCAGAGCGCCGAAGGGCGGCTTTGTGCTGGATGGTTTCCCCAGAACGGTAAACCAGGCGGCCGGCCTCGATAAGGCGCTTACCGATAAAAAACAGAATATAGACGCGATTTTGAATCTCGGCGTCGGCGAGGATATAATTGTCCGGCGGATTACGGGAAGAAGGATTTGCCCGAAATGTGCCGCGGTTTATCATATCGAGAATATGAAGCCGCGGGTTGACGGGATTTGCGATAATGACGGAATGAAACTTATCCAGCGGCCGGATGACACCGCCGAAGTGGTTAAAACCCGGCTCAAGAACTATAACGAGCAGACGGCGCCGCTGGTTGATTATTATAAGCGAAAAAACAAGATTTTCGATATAGACGCCAACGGCGAGGCAAGCGGTATAAAAGAAGTGATTTTCAGCAAGCTGGACCCTTTGGCGTAATATGTGGTTTTATAAATGGCTATAACGCTTCGCAGCCGACGTGAAATTGAGCTGTTGCGTAACGCAGGCGGGGTTGTAGCCGACGTTCTTTCAAAATTAAAAGAGATGGCCAGGCCGGGAATAAGCACGGCTCAGCTTGATTACGCGGCGGCTCGAATGACGGCAGAGGCCGGGGCACAGCCCCTTTTTAAGGGCGTGCGAAACCCCGGCGCCCGCATCCCCTTTCCGGGGGTGATTTGCGCATCGCTTAACGAGCAGGTTGTCCACGGGATACCGTCGGAACAGACCAAGCTCAAAGAGGGCGATATTTTGAGCATTGATTTCGGCGCTCGTCTGTCGGGTTATTGCGGCGATGCCGCGATAACAATCCCGATAGGCGTGATTTCCGAAGAAAACCGCCGGCTGATTGATATGACCAGGGCCGCGCTCGAGACGGCCATAGCGATGGCGGCGCCCCGTGTTCGCTGGAGCACGATTGCCGGCAAAATGCAGAAAATGGCGGAGTCGGCGGGCTTTGGCGTGGTTCGTGAGTTTGTCGGACACGGAATCGGAACCCAAATGCACGAAGAGCCGCGAGTCCCGAATTTTGTCAACGATGAGCTTTTGAAAGATGACATAATCCTGGCCGAAGGAATGGTGCTGGCGGTTGAGCCGATGATTAACGGCGGCGCCAGGGAAGTTCGGACTTTGAAAGACGGCTGGACGGTAGTAACCAAGTAACCAAAGACGGAAAATGCTCGGCCCATTTTGAGCATACGATTGTGATTACCGCCGGCGACTGTGAAGTATTGACAAAGTAGCGTATGACCAAAAAAGATGCGATAAAGTTGCAGGCAGAGGTAGTCGAGGCGCTGCCTAACGCGATGTTCAGGGTTAAGCTCGAGAACGGGCATCAGATACTGGCGCACGTTTCGGGCAAGATGCGAATGCATTTTATCCGCATACTGCCGGGCGATACGGTTACCGTTGAAATGTCGCCTTATGATTT
>JBELAA010000401.1:0-1349 GCA_049509315.1 Sedimentisphaerales bacterium
CTGAACCCCTGCGGGAGGACGCCGATGCGGGGGACGATGTCGTGCTTCTTCTTCGTGACGTCCATTCCAAGAAGGGTCACTTTTCCAGACGTGGGCGTGCGGATCGTCTCGATGACCTCGACGGTAGTGGTCTTGCCGGCGCCGTTCGGGCCCAGGAAGGCGAACACCTCGCCTTTACTGACGGTGAACGATATGTCGTTGACCGCCAATAAATCCCCGTAACGCTTCGTCAGTTTGTCGACTTCGATTGCGTATTCAGTTTCTTTGATCATGAATCTCCATTTCGCCTCTATAGGGCAACGGCATTGAAAGTCGTTACATCAGGCCTTCTTCGGGCACTGAAGACGCTCGCCCCGCCTGAGTTCATTCGCCTGCGCGGCCGGATCAAGGCGGCAAACAAGGATGTGCTCCTCCCGGCCCTGGGCCAGAACCCGAGGTGGCTGAGGACCTTCTCGGTCACCGCCGGCTGTCCGATAAGAAAACGGTCAATCAGCGGCTGGCGGTGCTTGAATAAAAGAAAGCTCGGGATAAACGTCGCACCCAGATGCGCTTTGGTTTTCTCCGCGCCCTGGCCCGCGTGATAGAGAGGGATTTTTCGCTCCACGCAGCAGCGGACATTTTCAAGCCAGGATAAAACATAAAGGTTGTATTTGCGGCCGAGCTCGTAATCCATGCAGAAATATTTATCCACCATCGCTTCTTGTTTTACGACGAGAAGGTTGAAAGCCGCGAGTTCTTCCTGGACAAAATAGAGCGTGTATTCGGCGCCCGGGACTCTCTCACAGAATTTTTCAAAAAATAAACGGTTGTGCACGCCTAACGCCAGGGGGCCCCGCGACACTGTTTCCAGATAAAGCTTGTAGATCCTGTCCAGAAAAGGAGAAATATTGCGGCTTCGAATCACTCTGACTTCGTGGGAGGCGCGCATTTTGCGGCGCAGGTCTTTTCTCGCGGCCCTTGAAAGGCGGGCCAAGAATTCCTCAAGGCTGTTAAAATTGATCGGCAGTCGGGCGCAAGACTGACATTGCACCCGGTTGAATTTTTTGAATACGTCCCCGGGAAGTTTGCCGTAATGATTAAAGTTGTAAAACCCCACGATGTCGCTTTTAAGTCCGGCCGCGAGCGTTTGCAGGGCGCCAAAGGCCATTTTGAATGCCGCCTCGAGGGTGCCCGCATCAATGTGAGGATCAATCCCGATTTCACTCCATTCCCCTACCGGCAACCCCACGGTTAAAACACGGGGTTGAAAAACCGAGGGGATGAGACGGCCTGCCACTTTCAGCGATTTCTTGATCCATCCCTCCACAAAAGTGGACAAATCAAAACGGGTTTCGAACAACGGCAATAAG
>JBELAA010000402.1:0-1959 GCA_049509315.1 Sedimentisphaerales bacterium
ATTAACGACGTCAAAAACCAGCCCCAGCTTTTCGAAAAAATCGTCTGGCAAAGCAGTATCGAGCCCGACACCGCCGTTTTAGCGCTTTACCGAAGCCATTCCGGTCTGGCAATGGAGGATAATCTGCTCGACCGGCAGAAAGAACCCTGGCAAAGGGAGCTTTTTGTGCCCGTCTGCACAGGATTATCCTTTTTTAGAATAGAAATCCCGAAGGATGCCAATACGATGCTCAACCAGTGGTCGGCCGAGGGATTGCCCCGCGCGATTGTGGTAACGCTGTCGTTCGCTCAGCCGTATAAGGCCGCTGACGGAACATTCGATGTGCCGGACGAGGACAAGGTGGTTCGCACAATCGCAATCGACAGGGGTCTAAAACCGCAGTTTACCCTCCCGCCCATTGACCCCAACCTGTTAGACGCCAATGAGCCCAATAAAGCAAATGAGCCAAACCAGCCGGGCAATGCAAAAGAGCCGAATAATATCAATGACGCCAATACTTGAGCTAAACAATCAAATCCGGGCAAAATTCGCCGGGGCCAGAGGCATCGTGCTTATGGTAACGATGGTGGTCCTGGTTATTCTCGCCATTCTCGGCTACACCCTGTCAAGCCGGGTCGCGGCGCAGCGCCACCGCTACAACTATATCATCGATTATACCGCCGCCTGCTACGCCCGCGATTCCGCCCTCAAATATGCGCTGTCGGCTCAGACCTTTTCGCGATGAGCGAACCCGATTACAGAAAAATGCTCGAAAACTGGGCAGCCGATATTATCAAAAAAAAGCGCGAAAAACAGAAAGAGGGTGAAACCTGGTTCTCATCGCTCGACTCGACGGGACGAGACCTTAACGAATTAGGACTTAATCGCGATGCCAACGTCTCGGCCTTCGACTCCAACAACAGAGACAGTAATAATACAACTGACACAAACAACACAAATAATATCGGCTCCGCCGAACCCAATGTTGCGACCCTGACCGAATCAGAACTCAATCTGGCAGACCCTAATCTTCTGACGGTGCCGGGCCCTTACGGTCCCGCGTGGCCTTACATCGCCGAGCCGGTCGAATTCGAAATCGGCGACTGTCACGTTAAAATCGAAATGGAGGACGAAAACGCGAAGTTTCCCGTCGGCTGGTCGGTCCTCGAAGACGAAAAATACAAGCGAGAGTCCGACGCCAGCGTCAGCACCTTCTGCGAATGGATGGGCTTTGCCCCGGACCGGATTGTCGAGCTTGAAAAACAGTTTAGCGAGGTCCGTAACATAAAACCGTTCAAGGTCGAATTCCAGCCGCAGACAACAAAAGTCCTCAACAAAAATACTGCCGCGCGCCCGCAGCGGGGAAATCGCCCTAACCGGCAAATTGCCACTTACAACAACGTAACCCTCGCCCCCTCCCAGCAAATTACAAAGCAGGCCAGGGACTTCTCCCGCCTGTTCCACAGCTCCGTAATCGATACCGATATGCTGGCCCGGCCCACCATTATCAGCGAAAAAAGAAAAGAATCGGCCCTCAAATACATGAGCTTGTGGGGCACAACCCAGGTCAATGTCAATACCGCCCCGCGCCAAGTCCTCGAGGCGGCCTTCACCTTCGGCGGGCAGGCACAAAGAATCGCCGACGAAATTATAAAAAGAAGGCAGAAACAACCGTTCGAAAGCATCGCCCAGCTAAAAACCGACCTGCTGCCCTATTCCGATAATATAGAAAAATGCATCCCGTTCATTAACACGACCAGCAACGTATTTACAATTCACGTTACCGCCACAAGCGGCACAGCCAGGGCTTCGGCTGTCATCGTCGTTTTCCAGGTGGATGGAAAACCTGAGACGGTTGCCATTGTGTGCGGATGAGATACAGGAGCTTTAAGTGAAAGAGCAATCAAAAAGTTCTCTGGGAATTTACATCGCTAAAGACCACGCAACGGTAGTGTGTGTACAGCTTCTGGGGCGCCAAAG
>JBELAA010000403.1:0-1345 GCA_049509315.1 Sedimentisphaerales bacterium
GGTCGAGTCCGAAGCCGGCTTTGAGCTTTTTAACAAGCTCGTTGATTCTGCCGACCTCGTGAAGCTCCTCGGCGTCGATTTGCTCTTCTTCTTCCTGCTCTTCCTTCGACTTTCCTTTTTTGCCGCCTTTAAGCTGGTCAACGCGCTTTTCAAATTCGTCCTTGTCCTGGAAAATTTCATCCTTGCCTTCGGTGCGGATTCGGAACATCGGCAGCCCTTTGCCGTTGGAATAATCCGCGATGAACTCGGCGAATTTAATGCCGCGTCTGGCTAATACGGCGACGCATCGCTCCATATCCACTAATAGTTTTGCTAATTCGACTAATTTTTCGCCGGCGATTTTTTGTTCCTTGGCGTTTTTCTTGCCGGCGCCGTCGCGTATGGTCAATTCTGTTCCCTGTAAACCCCGGTCTGTCAGGCGTTTATGCATTATCGATTCGGTAAGGATGTATTCGGATTTTTTCTGGCCCTTTGCGCGGACTTCGTAAAGCGGGGGTTGTGCAATATAAACCATTTGCCTGTCAAATAATTCCGGCATCTGCCTGAAAATAAACGTCAGCAGCAGCGTCCTGATATGCGCGCCGTCGATATCGGCATCGGTCATCAGGATAATCTTTTCATATCTGCACTTTTCGATATCGAATTCGTCTGCGCCTATCCCTGTGCCTAATGCGCTGATAAGCGTGCGGATTTCCTCGTGCGCCAGCACCTTTTCCAGCCGGGCCTTCTCGACGTTGAGGATTTTACCTTTCAGGGGCAGTATCGCCTGTATATTCTTGTCTCTGCCGCCCTTGGCGGAACCGCCTGCCGAGTCGCCCTCGACGACAAATAGCTCGGTCCCTGCCCTTTCCTTATTGGCGCAATCCCATAATTTCCCCGGCAAACTCGAGCTTCCTAAAGCGCCTTTTCGCCTCGTTAATTCGCGTGCCTTTCGCGCCGCCTCTCTTGCCGCTGCTGCCTGAATCGCCTTATTGAGAACTCGTTTTGACTCAGCGGGATGCTCTTCGAGATAATGGCCTAACTGCTCATTAACCACTGTCTCGACGAAACTGCCGACCTCAGGATTGGTCAATCGCACCTTGGTTTGCGCCTCGAAATGCGGCTCAGCCAGTTTGACCGCCACGACCGCAGTCAGCCCTTCCCTGAAATCCTCGCCGGTTGCCGCCTCGCCTTCTTTTATAAGGTTATTGGTTCTGGCGTAGGCGTTCATAGACCGGGTAAGAGCTGTCCTGAAACCAGACAGGTGCGTGCCGCCGTCGATATTGCGAATGTTATTTGCAAATACCAGCACGTTTTCCGCGTAGCCGGTATTGTATTGCAGGGCGACTTCACAGCTCATCATTTG
>JBELAA010000404.1:0-1342 GCA_049509315.1 Sedimentisphaerales bacterium
CCTTGAGCACGAATAGCAGACTGAGCCGGATGCTGTCAGACAGCGGAGAAAGTATGCTTATGAAATAAAACGGAAGAAATGAATCATAACCGTTGACAACTGACCTCATAGCAGCCCCCGGTTTTACCGGGGGTTGTTTCTACTTTTTACTTCTCTTTTCCGCCGGCTTATCCAGCTCGAATACGTCGCAAATGGCAATCAGCGCCTTTTCCGCCTGGTTTTTATCCACCACGACGCTTATCCGTATTTCGCTTGTCGTAATCGAGTCGATATTGACTTTGGCCTTGGCCAGTGCGCTGAACATCTTCTCCGCGATGCCGTAATGGCTCCTCATCCCCACCCCCACCGCCGACACCTCGGCGATGTCCTCGCGGACAAAAACGCTGTCGTATTTGACCTCGCCCCTGAGCGACTCCATCGCATCCTTGGCCGAACGCAGGTCCGACGCCCCGATTGTAAACGCGAGATTCGCCTTTTCCGCGCTGACCTCGGTCTGCATAATATCGTTGACGATTACCTTCGCCCCTGCCAAACACCGAAATACCTTCGCCGCGTTGCCCGGCTTGTTGTCAACGCCCACCAAGCTGATTTTCGCCATATCTTTTTGAATCGTTGCCCCGGAAACTGCTATACCTTCCATTTGTGGCGTCTCCTTTACTATCATTGTCCCGATGACGTCTTCGCTTGCGCTTCTGACGTGGATTTTTACGTTATATTTCTTCCCGAATTCGATGCTCCGCCCGTGCATTACCCCCGCCCCCAAACTGGCAAGCTCTAACATCTCATCGTAACTGATTTCCTTCATTTTCGCGGCCGTCTTGTAAATCCGCGGGTCCGTCGTGTATATACCATCAACGTCGGTATAAATCTCGCATTCCTCCGCCTTGACCACCGCCGCTAATGCCACCGCCGTCGTATCGGAGCCGCCTCTGCCTAAGGTGGTAATGTGGCCGTATTCGTCGATTCCCTGGAATCCCGCGACGATGACGATTTTGCCCTCGTCTAATTCCTTGTGAATCCGCTTTGCGTCGATACTTTTGATTCTGGCCTTGGTGTGAACGCTGTCGGTCAGCATCCCCACCTGGAACCCCGTAAAGCTGATTGCCTTATAGCCCATCGCGTCCAGCGCCATCGCAAAAAGTGACACCGTCTGCTGCTCGCCCGTGCTCAGCAACTGGTCCATTTCGCGTTTGGGCGGGTTGGGATTGAGCTCCATCGCGTCTGCGACAAGCTCATCGGTCTGATGTCCCCTCGCAGAGGCCACCACGACGACCTGGTAGCCGGCCTTGACGGCGTTTATCACCCGCTGCGACGCCCCCCTGATTTTGCAGGCGTCCGCCAC
>JBELAA010000405.1:0-1332 GCA_049509315.1 Sedimentisphaerales bacterium
GACAAGGCGTCGGACATACATTTCGAGCCGTTCGAAAATGAATACAAAATGAGATACCGAATCGACGGTATTTTGTATGAAATGGTGCCTCCGCCGAAGCATATCGCGGCGGCGTTAAGCTCGAGAATCAAGGTTATGGCAGACCTGGATATCGCGGAAAGGCGGCTGCCTCAGGACGGCCGTATTTCGCTGACGCTGCAGGGAAACCCCGTGGATTTGCGCGTAAGCGTGCTGCCGACAATGTTCGGGGAAAGCGTGGTATTGCGTGTTCTTGACCGAAGCCAGCTTCAGCTTAACATCGAGAAGCTCGGTTTCAGACCCGACGATTTGAAGGTGGTTCGTCAGCTAATTCACAAGCCCAACGGTATTGTAATAGTAACGGGGCCTACCGGCTCGGGCAAAACGACGACGCTTTATGCGGCGTTAAGCGAGCTAAACGACATCGAGACCAAAATCATCACGACCGAAGACCCCATCGAATATGACATTGACGGGGTGATACAGGTGCAGATGAGGCCCGACATCGGGGTAACATTCGCCAAATGCCTGCGGTCGATACTGCGTCAGGACCCCGACGTGGTGCTGGTAGGCGAGATTCGCGACCTCGAGACGGCGGAAATCGCGGCGCAGGCGTCGCTTACGGGACACATCGTATTTACGACGCTGCATACCAACGACGCGCCAAGCTCGATAGCACGATTGCTGGATTTGGGAATCGAGCCGTTTTTGCTGACGGCGACGATTGAGGGCGTCATCGCACAGCGGCTGATAAGGAAAATCTGCGAGAACTGCAAGACGCCTTTCCAGCCCATCGAGAGCCAGCTTATGGAGCTTGGGTTGTCGCTCGATGACGTCAAAGACAAGAAGTTTTATTACGGCAAGGGGTGTTCGAAGTGCAATAACACCGGCTACAAAGGCCGAACGGCCCTTTTCGAGATAATGACGTTCAACGACGAGGTACGCGAGCTGATAATGAATCACGCGTCAACCAACGTCCTGCGGGCGGCCAGCCAAAAGGCGGGAATGAAACCATTGCGCGACGCGGGATTAGCAACGCTGTATGACGGCATTACGACGATTGACGAGGTTGTAAAAGAGACGATATCGGAAGGGATATAAAACAAGAAAATTTCACCGCGGATGCCCCTTGGGGCACGCGGAGAGATAAAAAGTAAAAAGAGAAGGCAGAATACAGAATGCAGAACAAGAGAATTAAGAACTGGAGGTGATTGATATGCCGACGTTCAAATATGAGGCGCTTGATTCGCAGGGAGTGCCTGTAAAGAATGAGGTGGAGGCCCTGAGCCAGAAAGAGGCGGTAAGCAAGATACG
>JBELAA010000406.1:0-1328 GCA_049509315.1 Sedimentisphaerales bacterium
CACTACTGTCCCGTTATAAGTCGAATAAGGACAACTGGTTATGAAATTGGTTAAAATCGTTTTGCGTCATATTGTTCGTAAGTGCTTGTTCTATCGGCATTTGCTCGAAAAGCGAAATGCTGAGAATTTGCAGGATTTCGCCAATACTTTGCTCGATAGCAAGTTCTTTCTTGACAATGGCCGCCAGCAGATACACGCTGATAGCAATCCATATCTGTGTCTTGACGGCGTTGATGCTGGTGCCGAAAAACGTCTTTATGCGAAGGTACTGCTTTATCCATTTGAAAAAGATTTCTATCTGCCATCGGCACTTGAACAGTTGGGTTACTGTCAGTGCCGGCAAAGAAAAGTTGTTGGTTAAGAATATCAGTTTTGTATTTGTTTCGGAATCGAAATAGCCGATACGGCGCAGCACCGCGGGATAATCCTGCGACGCGTAGAATCCCGCCAGGCGTATTGTCTGGTCGCAGCGAAGGCCGGTGCTTTTGTCGACCTGGCGATAAGCAATTCGGGTATAACGAAAGTTGCTTTTGGCTCTCGTTACAAAGGAGCAAAGATTTTGAGTAAAAGTAAACAGACGGGCGAAGTCGAGGTAGCCGCGATCCATTATGTATAACGCACCCGACTCCAGAACGAGCTCGTCGAGAATATTTACATCGTGTGTAGAACCGTCTGTAATGCAGATAAAACAAGGTATAGAGCCGCGCAGGTCCATAAGCGTATGCATCTTGACTGCGGCTTTGTGCCGACGGAATTTTGCCCATGGGAACAGCGTCAAACACAAATCGATGGTTGTCGAATCGAGGGCGTAAATGTCCCGGCCTAACTGGATGCCGAAATCGTCGTTGGCGTAAAGCGTCCGCGCCTTGGCGATTAACACCTGCGCGAAATCCGCGTAGATGCGCCAGTCGCGAAGCTCGTTTGCCTTTGCCAGCGTGTTGCGGGACGCCCTGCCGCGAACGCCGCAGTGATACAGCTTCGGCTGCATCGTCCGCAGACATATTTCGATGTCGCGTAAGCTCTGGCGATATGTTATCTGTGCAAACATCATGCAAAGATACTGGTCGAAACAGGAAAACTTTCGAACTCGATGATTGCCTCGATATCGGCGGACACAGACGTCGAATTGGTGCTTTGGCAGAAAGTCCAGCAGTTGTGAGAAGACGGTTCGTCCTGAGTGCATTGGCCAATCCTTTCAATGTTAAAATGAAAGTGTTTTGGCCAAAATCTAAGAACGAATTGAAATCGAAAACAACCATTTTTTCTCACAACTTGTTATACTTGTGTAACTTACATCAATATCTTAAAACGTTAACGGGACAGTAGTG
>JBELAA010000407.1:0-1299 GCA_049509315.1 Sedimentisphaerales bacterium
GCCGGCTGGCCGTAAATATGAACCGGCAGAACGGCTTTTGTTTTTTTCGAGACAGCCGAGCCGATTTTGTCCGGGTCCATACATCGTGTTTTTGCGTCGATATCGACAAAAACAGGGATACCGCCGATTTGCTCGACAGCAGCAACTGTGGCAACCGCGCTGTGCGAGACGGTGATGACCTCGTCGCCGGCTTCAACACCGACGGCTTTGAGAGCAAGCGCGAGCGCGTCTGTTCCACTGGCGACGCCGATGCAATCCGCGATGCCGAGGAAATCGGCAAATTCCTTTTCGAAATTTTTGACTTCCTCGCCGAGTATATACCAGCCGCTCGAAAGCACTTTCTGGATTGCAACGAGGATTTCCGCCTCGTGTGATGCAAACTGGGCTTTTGGATTGGCGACCGGTATGAGATTATCCGCCATTTTTGCCCCCCCAGTAATGCGAGGAATGACGCTTGTAGAAATCGAGGGTTTTTTTCAAGCCGTCTGCCAACGGCGTTGCCGGTTTCCAGCCGAGCTGCGAGCGGATTTTGCGATAGTCGGCGTAGTAGTCGCCGATATCGATAATTTTACGGTCGTCCGGGAACGGGACTATGTTATAAGCGCCGCTTCCGTTTATATTGATTAACAATTCAGCGGTATCTTTAAGATTGACGGGGTCGTCTGCTCCGAGGTTGTAAATCTGCCCATTGGCGTCATCGGACGCCGCGACTAAGAGCAATGATTCGATAACATCGTCTATATAATTGAAATCGCGTATCTGTTTGCCGTCACCAAAAACCAGAATCGGCTTTCCTTCGATGAGCATTCGAATCCAGATTCCGAGAAACGTCTGTCTTGCGTCCTTGACTCTCATCCGTGGGCCGTAAGTATTGGTCAGACGCAAAACACAAGTCCTGATGCCGTAAACATTGTTATACACGAGGTGATACCACTCGCCGGCCATTTTATTGATTCCGTTAACGTCAACCGGCTGCTGGGGATGACGCTCATCGACGGGAAGGTACTGGGGTTTGCCGTATATTTGCCGGGTGCTTGCAAATACGATTTTGACGCCGGGATTATATTTTCTGCAGGCCTCGAGAATAAAAAGCTGGGCGCGAGCGTTTATTTCCAAATCAGGATAAGGATTGCTCATCGAATCGGTGTGGCTGGTTTGGCCGGCCAGGTTGAAAAGGTAGTCCTGATTTTGAATCAGGTATTTCATCGAGTGCTCGTCGCGGACGTCCGATATGTTGACCTTGACCCTGTCCTTAACCGGCTCGATATTCCAGAGGTTCCCGCCGTATTCAGGAATCAA
>JBELAA010000408.1:0-1292 GCA_049509315.1 Sedimentisphaerales bacterium
TATCAGGATACGTTCCTTAAATTGTCGCATCACGAGTTTACGAGCAAGCCCCGTAATATCAAGGCATACGTGTTTCGCTCGGCAAGCAACGCAGCAATATCGATTCTGAAACGCCGGCTTACTGAAAAAGGAAAACTGTCGTCAATCGCAACTTCAAAAGTCAATACCGCGCTGCCTGCCTCTAATGAGCTTGACAGCAGATACCTGCAGGAAAAGCTCAGGGAAGGTATCGCAAATTTATCGCAAAATCTGCGGGAGGTCATCACCCTGCACGACCTGGCGGACCTGCCATACGAACAGGTCGGCGTAATTTTAGGATTAACCCCGGCGACCGCGAAGGTTTACAGGTGCAAAGCAATGCAGCTTCTGGCCGTCTGGATGAGAAAGGAAACAGGAAAATGATATGTGGGCCGCTAAAGGAAAAAACTACTGCAGACAACTGAGGAACCGGGTATTCCGGCTGCTGGCCAACAGTTTCACGCTCGACCAATGCTGGATACAAAACCATATCGCAAACTGCCCGCGATGCCAGAAGCGAATGGCCAACCTGGGTAAAGTAGAGCTGGCGATTTCCCTCTTAAAATCCCAGCCGCACGATATCGATTTACTCAGGCGAGCAAACACCCAGGCCATAGGCGTTCTCAAGCACAGCACCAGGACTATGGCAAAAGCGGAACAGCTTCGGAATGTTCGCCCTGACCTGAATATTTTTGAAAAATGCTCCAAATACAAACGCCCCATCGGCAACGTCGCCGCCTGCATCGCTATCGCATTTTTAGCCAAAAGCGGGCTATTTAACTCGGCGCAAAAATTCGAAACCGGGGGCCACAAAGCGCTGGAGCATTACTACGCGAGCAACGCAGGCGAGGATATCGCCCGCGATATTTTTACGACAAACGCTTAACCATCGTCCAATTCATCGGCTGATTGCCCCCCTATTGGGGCCTGTTAATGTTTTTTGCAGGCGAGCTTGATTTCTTCAGCGATGATTTTTCAGGTTGGTACGGACTTTTTCAATTCCTTTTCTCATATTGACACTAATACCGGCAATACGTAGGATTCATAATTGGAATCAGGTGAAGAATATGAAAAAATGGTTGTTGCTAATCATCGTTTTACTTGCCGCCGGGTGCGAATCGAAACAGGCACAAACAGGCGCTGCCGCCAAAGAATCCGAACCAAAAGGCCACCCGACAGTCAGGATAACCATCGCAGGCGGCGACGGCAGCTCCGTTGAAAAGGCCGTGATAATTAAAGCGCCGGACAACTTTATCGGCGTTCGCGTGGAATAC
>JBELAA010000409.1:0-1290 GCA_049509315.1 Sedimentisphaerales bacterium
CCAAAGACCCGGTTCGTTTCGATTATCGGGTCCTTTAGCTGGGCCGGTAAAATGGTCGAGCAACTGTCGGGTCTGCTTAATAATCTGAAGGTTGAGGTCATAGAGCCGGTAATTGCCAAGGGGCTGCCGAGGGACAAGGATTACGAAGCGCTGGACACATTAGCTGAAAGAATCGCACAAAAGCACCGGGAAATCGGGATACTGAAATAGTGGGATAGAATTTTGAAAGGGATTAACAATGGCAAATAAGCTCGAAATTTACAAATGTCAGAAGTGCGGTATTATTGTTGAAGTGTTGCACGGCGGCGCGGATTGTTTGGCGTGTTGCGACCAGCCAATGGCGAAACTGACGGCCAACACCGTGGACGCATCAAAAGAGAAGCACGTTCCGGTCATTGAAAAGCTGCCTGACGGCTTCAAGGTCAAAATAGGCAGCGTTCCTCACCCGATGGAAGAGAAGCACTATATCGAGTGGATTGAACTGCTGGCGGACGGCAAGGCATACAGGCAGTTCCTTAAACCGGGCGATGCCCCGGAAGCCGTCTTTAACGTCAAAGCGAATAACGTATCGGCGCGAGAACACTGCAATATTCACGGCCTGTGGGAGGGCAAATAAAATGATAAGCAAAAAAATGCAGGATGCGTTGAACAGCCAGGTCAATGCGGAGATGTATTCGGCGTATCTTTACCTGGCGATGAACGCTCATTTTCAGTCGGTAAATTTCAACGGTTTTGCCCGGTGGATGAAAGTCCAGTATCAGGAAGAAATGATTCACGCACTGAAAATCTATGACTTTATCACTGAGCGGGGCGGCAGGGTCGTTCTTGAGGTGATAGACAAGCCGCAGGGCGAGTGGAAATCGCCGCTGGCGGTTTTCGAGGCGGTGTATAAACACGAACAAAAGGTTACGGGGCTTATCAATGGTCTCGTTGAGCTTGCCGAAAAAGAAAAAGACCACGCGACGGGCATATTCCTGCAGTGGTTCGTTACCGAGCAGGTAGAGGAAGAGAAAAACGCAAACGAGATTGTCGCAAAACTTCAATTGCTCAAAAACAGCGCCGGCTCGATGTATATGCTGGATAAAGAGCTTGGCAAGCGCACGGCTGCATCAGAAGGAGGCGAATAGTGGATATTACTTTCAGCGCGGATGAAATTTTCGAAATGGCCGAGCAAATCGAGCGCAAAGCCGCCGGCTTTTATCGCGAAGCCGTAAGGAAAACCGCCGACAAAGACGTGCAGAAGCTTTTCATAGATTTGGCAGGGATGGAAGACGGCCACTGTAAAATATT
>JBELAA010000041.1:0-12592 GCA_049509315.1 Sedimentisphaerales bacterium
GGCGGTGAGCGGCACATATTCCCTCAAAACCCCCGCGTGTATCGTAAAAAAATCGACTCCCTGCTTTGCCTGCCTCTCGATTACATCGAGGATTATTTTCTCGTTGACCTGCTCGACGGACCTGTCCGATACCATTTGATAAATCGGCACCGTCCCGAAAGGCACAGGGCATTCGGCTAACAGTTTCTCCCTGATAACGTCCAAATCGCCGCCGGTGCTGAGGTCCATAATCGCGTCGGCCCCCGCGGCCAGTGCTGCCCGCATTTTTTCGATTTCCTGCTCGACCGTGCTGCGAACGCTGCTGACCCCGATATTGGCATTGACCTTGGTTGAGAGGCGTCTGCCAATGCCCGCGGGCCTGAGATTGCCTTTGAGGTGAATTTTATTGGCGGGGAGCACTAATCGGCCCGCTGCAATCTCATCTCGCACAAGGCCGGCATCGATTCCTTCGACCTTTGCTACAAATTCCATTTCGGGGCTTACCCGCCCCAAACGTGCCGTCTCAAGCTGTGTTGCCATTTCATCATCGCCTTAAAAAACAAAAAATCGCTTCTTCAGGAAGCGATTTTAGTCAGTGTCTGTCAGTGTCATCGTCCGTGCCAGTCAGTGTCTTATCACTTCCCTACGCAGGCATCGTCTATAAACTCGGCTATCCTGTTCAGGTTCAAAGGGTTTGCTCTCAGGTCCACATTCCTATGGGCCACCCCTAGTGAACTACCGCATTATACCTTCTCCTGCGCACAACATAAACCTTTTTTCCGCAAGCATCGCAATCGACCCAAAAAAACGGGGCCTATATCATATTGTTTGATACAGGCCCCGAAGTCATCGGCAAATCAGCCGTATGTTCTAAACCTAGTGTTAACCGTGATTACGGCCTCATTCCCATCTCAAGCCAGGAATCCACCATGCGGTAAATATCCTTATAGTTGATGACATCATCAGGAGGCATGCCAATATCCCACTCCGGATTCTGAGGTTCAGCCAGCCAATCAGATGCAATCTTGGCAAAGTCCATGAAGTTTATGAAGCAGTTTTCATCCAAGTCGCCAGCCAGGAATCTGTAATGGGAGGCGCCGCACGGGATACCCGTAACCGTCGCCGACAGTAAATCTTCGCTGTTACCATCGCCGTCTGAATCCGCCGAAAGGACGAGGTCGTAGGAATCGAACGGCTCATACCCGGCTAACTCCACGTCAACTGTCACCTGTACGGTCCCGTTAGGTTCCGCCTCAATGACACCTTCCACCGCAGTTCCCGGCGGCTGCCCGTTGAGGATTAGCGCTTCAATGTCGGGGTTCCCGGCCGAATCTCTTGCCTCGATTTTGTAAGGCAACACTCCGCAAGGGTCGTCGGTGTTGGTCACTTCAAAGACGAACCGGCGTACCTCGCCCGGATAAGTAATGGGCATGGTGTCGTAATATATTATATGCGGACACCATTTGATAACAGAGATTAGCTTGACGAAGTCGCTGATGAGAGTATTACTTGCGTCATTGCGGACGGTCAGCTCGCTGCACGCCGTACCTCCCAGCGGCAGGCCGGAGGGACAGCTAAAGGTAAGCTTGAAAGGTTTACACTGACCGGCTGGTACTGTAATCGTACCGGGCCCAAGCGTCGTTCCGGCTATGTTGCATCCCATGGTTGAATTCTGATTGCCGTTGAGGAACCAGCTGTATGTCTGTTCCGTGTCGCGGTAGTTGCATATCTGCACATACACGCTGGCGGGTATAGTGTGCGGGTACGGATACGGATAGTAACAACAAGGGGTGAAACTGGTCACGGAGGCCGTTTCTTTGCACTTGCCGAGTTCTCGCTTGTAGAGATCCCTGATTTCATTCTGGGGCAGTGCCCTCTTGAACATCTCTATCTCGTCGAGCACACCTGTAAAGAATGTGTCCGAACCAATCAAAGCGGCGCTCCGGCCGATATAAAGGTCAGAGCTATTGGTCAGACTGCCGGTAATCTGCGTCTCCGTGCATGTCGCAACAACCTCGCCATCTACATATAGCTTAAGGTCGGAAATACCGCGGTTGAACGTAACCGCAACATGATGCCAGGTGTCGTCTGCAATGTCGGGTCCGGGCGCAACACATACCCCGTAGCCGGGTTGAGTCGGGTCACACACCGCAAATGCCAGCTGTCCATACAGCAGAAAGAGCGAATAGCCCGTTGCCAGCTCCACATCCGTCATCTTCTCGACTATAGGCAGAATCGCCTTGCTGCTGTCGGTCTTGACCCACGCGTCAATAGACATGTTCCCAAGACCAAAGTTAATTTCTGGGTGGTTGGCAACCCGCACATAACCACCACTGCCGCTGAAGCCCAGGCCATAGGCAACCTTACCAGAAGCCGGGATTGGGGCGGGGGTGCCAAAATAAGCGCCTTTATTGTTGTACCCGGCGATGTCGTTGGCGATCAGTCCAAACTTCTCATCGAGAGGCCACCAGGCGACAGCGTTTTTCGGCGGGCGCACGCAGTTACAGTCATTCACGTCGTTCGGACACGGCTGGTTGTCGCCACGGTAAACGCCTTTGAGGCGATTATTGCAATCCTGGCGGGTCGTCGTCTCGCAGCCCCAGACAATCCCGCTCCTGGTCCTTGTGGTATAGCAGCACGCACCGTTGGGATCCGGGCACGGTTTTACCGTTACGTTAAATGAGCACTTCACCGGGTCACCATTTGAACCTTGACCTTCGCACGTCACCAGCGTCACGCCGACAGGGAACCAGCCCTTTGGATGGTCGTAGGTCAAACCCAGCGTGGTGTTGCAATCGCCATCAACATCAAAAGTAGCATCAGGATAAATCACATAGGCCCCATCAGGGTTACGGGTCTCGCAATATACCTCTATGTCATTTGGGCATATCAGATGGCAGGGCGGGCAGGCCGCCTGCACCTTCAACCAACACAGCTTCGGGCTGGCGGGCATTTCCCCGCAGCCGGAGTTGCAGTCTGGCGTTGAAGGTCTATTCCTGCTGAGCTGCACACGGACCTGAATGTATTGGCCCATAATGCCTTTATACTCAAAGTTCTTGCCTTCTTCCACTTTTTCATAAGAACGACTGGCCAGGTCTGTATACGTATCGGCGGCCCGCACCTCTATGCTCACAGAAGTGTTGGGCGGTTCGATGCTGTTCCACCAGGCCTTGCCCCATTTTTCGCCTGGCCGTTTGCTGTCGAAAATCCTCGTCCAGAAACCCTGCTGCTGTGCCTGATTTAGCAGGTTGCCCGTAAAATCGCTATACACGTAAGGACCCGACCCGACTAGTTGTGGAGCCGGAGCAAGGGAAATCTCGGCACCGGTCGTTGAATTCAGCTTGGTCCACTTGGAATTCCCTTGCGACGATACGATTATGCTGCCGTCCGAACCAACACCAATGCCCACAGGTGTGGAAAAGTTCAGAGACCAGTAATTAACGGCCACCGGCGCGAGGCCCGGATTAAACTTTGCCACCGCATCGTACGAATTACATGCCATCCAGATGCTCCCGTCGGGATGTATGGTGATGCCGCGGCCTATACCAGCGGCTCCGGTCCCGAAGGTGAAGCCCGAATCGTGCAGGGTAGGGTCCCAACGGATACACCTCCCCGCTTCATAGTCGGCCATCCATACGATGCAATCCTGTGCCACTGCGAGACTGTAGGGGTCACCCTTCCCCAACATTGAACAAATTTGGCACAACGTCGCCGTGACCGGCTCAATCTCTGCGACTCCGTAATCAGGAATTGGAAAGCAGACATAAAGGCGACCGTTCGGACTCAGTGCCATCCCGTATGGATGGAATCCGTCAATTTTAACGGAACCCTTCTCGGTCGGGCGCGGGGCACCGGCATACGAGTAATTCCGCAGCGAAGCGTTGTTCACGGGCGAGAAGCTACCCGGCGTAGTTTCATCAGCATCCAGTTTCACACAACGTTCACCAAAGTACAAACCGACCCAGAGATAACCCTGTTGGTCAACGGCGAGCGCCCGAGGAACATTATCGGTCGTGCTGTCTCCCACGAGATAGTGGCGTTCGACAGCCACGTCCTCGCCCCACTGGAACATTTCGTCGGGCGAGATGACCCCATCACCACCGTCCACGGATGTATTGCCGGGGGGTGGGTTGCGTAGTATCTTGGTGACAGAGCCCTGATAACCAAAGGAACGGTTTGCGACCCAGCAGTTGCCATATTTGTCCAGCGTTGTCCGTGAAGGGCTCAGGTAAGAGTAGTAAGACATACCAATGGGCGGGCCCGTATAATAACGGGCCTCTTCCTTACCGGTAAGAATGTTGACCTTGGAGATGGTCCCATCGCCTGAATTGGGTATCCAGGCATAGGGGAAGGGAGTTGCCGCACACGGGTCATTGGGGTCAAGCAGCATAAGACTGCCGTTGCAGTCGTCGCTGACTTTTACGCTATTGAATTCTCCCGGGCTCCAGTCGCTCACAACGTCGTAGATAACGCTGGGAGTGTCATTTGGGCACGGCTCGCACTTGCCCTCAGTGTCTGCATTGAAGATGGCCAGGATTTCATTGACATCGAGGGCCTTGTTATAAAGCTGAACCTCGTCGATAGCACCCCAGAAAGATGGACCACCCGAGCCTATAGAGTTGGCTGCAATTAAAAGATTAGCATCGTTAGTCAGGTCTCCCTGCCGGTCCCTCGGGTCGAAAGTTTGACTGACACCGTCAACGTAAAGCTTCAGGCCATCGTTGACGTCCCGGTCCACTGTGGCTGCAACGTGATGCCAGTTTCCACCAGAAACCGGGAGCCCAATGTAATTTGTGTAAGTACCGTCCGCTAACTGTAATCCCAATCCCGCTCCCGTCAGGTACAAACGGTATCCTCGTGGATTTGACTCTGTCCCTGACCTTTTGTCAAGGATAACACGTATGCCGGGTCTGGGCGTCCATTTCACCCAGGCGTCAATAGAAAAGTCACCTGTTCCAAAATTCAGATATGCATTGTTCGGAACTTGTACATAATCTCCTGTATTGTTGAAATCCAGCGCACCGCGAACTTTACCTGTTACCGGTACGGGCGAACCAATCCACAGACCATCGTTATTGTGGACAATCTCATGGGAAATTCCACCAGGAGTGGGGCCTTCGTTCAGCGGCCACCAGGCGACAATACTTTCAGGCGGGTCCACGCAGCACGGGCCTGTCCGGAAGCGCCAGGTCCTGCCCTTAACTATGAAACCACTCTCACAAATCTCATCTATACGCCAGTAGTACCAGGTTTTTTCTGCAAGCCCTCCCAGAACATAACTGCTAAAGGCCTGTCTGCCCATGTACTCGACGGATAATGTGGTAGCATTGTCCACAGCTTCAAAGCCGGTCCCGAAGTACACATCGTGCAAAATTGCATTGAAACCTGGCTGCCAGGAAAGAACTACATTCGGCTCGACACAATCGGCGTAATCAGCCGGACGCGGGTCTATTGCTTCCTTGCAGCAGCAGGTCGTAAAGGTCCAGATACAACCTTTCCAGGCGACGTTAGAATCATTGACCTCATCAATTCGCCAATAATAAGTCGTGCAGGGCACGAGGGTGCCGGGGTAATAGGTGGTAGAACTCTGACGGCCTTTGTACTCAGGCGATGCTGTAGTTGCACTGCTCACGTCGTTAAAGATTGTGCCGAGATAAACGTCGTGTGAGACCGCGCCAATTCCCGCCTGCCAGCTTAGAATCGCGTTTGGCTCCACACAATTGTCATCATCAAACGGTCTTGGATTCCATGCAATAACGGGTTTAGCTACGCAGTAAACGGCTGTTCGGCCGGGATAATTGTTATCAAAGTCAACAACCGGACTATCACAGCATTTCTCCGCAAAGCATTTAATCCAGCCGCTGTCAATGTATCCCTGGACTCGCACCTGCACATCGCCGTCTATGATTAGCATGCCGCCATCAGAGTAGATTTCCATTGTTCCGATGCCGCCATCAGCCCGCATACCAAAGGTGTGAGTGTTAATGACGCCGCCGTCGTGCAAGCATACGTGGCCAGTGCTACCGGTGGCGCCGCCTATTTCCAAAAGCCCGTCAACATAAACATGCCCCACCTCCTTATAAAAACTCCCCTTGCCATTGTTACCGACAATCATATTTCCCAACACACTTAGAGTGCCGCCATTCTTATAGACAATGCCCTCACTGCCTGTGTTATCGCCGATTATGAAATCACCCTTCACCACAACATTACCGGATATGATAAACAGCACGCAAGGCCCGTTACTGCGCCCCACCGTAAGGTTGCGGCACGTCGCATCGCAGTCAATCCAACAGCACGGATCCGGGTTGTCAAGAATCACATCATCGCCAGGGCCGGGGATGCCCACCGGGTTCCAGTTCTGCGCCGTGCACCAGGAGAAGTTAACTCCGCTACTACCTGTCCAGGTAAAATCTGTGGCCGCGGTGATATTAACAAAACCGGCCAACAAAACCACAGTGCCTACAAGGGTCCATTTTCTATACATGTTATTCCTCCTTATCAAAATTAAAAACGTAATTCTATTTTCCATTGGCGGTGATAACAAAACCATCGCCTGTCAAAACGAATTCTCGTATGCGGGGGGAAAGCCGGAATCCTGGCTAATTGAAAATCTAAGTGAAGCTTTTCTCCCGCTCCTCATCCGCCTATACGGGCCGGGTGTACATTTTTCCATCAACAGTCAGATTACGAAGCAGTTGTCCCTCATTTACTGTTTCTCTAGTAATTTGTCAAGACAAATACCTGTAAAATAGTAGGAATTGTGATTTTTTGTGTCCTCGTGTCAGGAGCTTATACCGATTTGTCGAAATGATGACAATCTTCCCTGCCGCCTGTCCCGGCATGCTTTAGTGAACTACCGCATTATACCCGGCTGCCGCGGCTCGCCCAATCTTCCTGCTGCCTGCGGCTAAAACCAAACCGTAATGATAATATTCGGCTCGGTCTTCTTTGCCGCAACCTCGCCGACGGTTGTATTTGTCATCTTTATGGTAACGCCGGGGTTGTCCATAAGCCATTTGCAAATCTGCTCGTCGAGAAACTCAATTGCCCCGGCGTGCAGCTTCGTAAAGAAGGTCCTGACCCCGGTGATACGGTCGGGCCAGCTCACATTTTTACCCGTGTCCTTGATAACAGGGCGTTCCTCGGCCTCCGGCTCAGGGGGCGGCGCCGCCGAACCGCCGCCCAGATTCAATGGTGAATGTGATATCGACAGTCCATTGTCAAAAGGTATCGATTTGTTATTGTCCTGATTGCCCGACTTCCCTTGAAACTCAGCCATAACCGGCCCTCCACATAATCACGGAATTTAATCGTTTTAAACAATTTGAACGTTTCTACAGTAAACAATCTTGTTAAACCCGTCAAACACTTTATTATATCGTTCGATGAGCACAAAAAGAAACAAAAGTTGCGTTACAGTCGGTTTTGTCGCCCTGGGCTGTCCCAAAAATATGGTCGATAGCGAGCGCATTTTGGCGCAAATCGCCCGCGCCGGCCTGGTTATTACACAGGACGCCGACAACGCCGACGTTGTCGTTATCAATACCTGCGGCTTCATCTCGCCTGCCAAAGACGAGGCAATGGACGCAATCCGAAAGGCCGTCCGCCGAAAACAAAAGGGCCGCGTGCGCAAGGTCATTGTCGCCGGCTGCCTGCCCCAGCGGCTCGGTAAAGTTATGCTCGAACAAACCCCCGGCATCGATGCGATAGTCGGCCTCGAACATCGCGACAATATCGTCGAGGTTATCGAAAAAACTTTGTCAGACGACGCACGCGTCCAATTGGTTACGCCCGGTTTTGCGGCGCTGCCCGACGACCGGGTCCGCCTGCGAATCACGCCCCGGCATTACTCATACCTGCGAATCAGCGAGGGCTGCTCCCGGAAATGTGCCTTTTGCACAATCCCCGCAATCAGGGGTAAAAGCCGAAGTAAACCGAAAGAAGTCGTTATCGCCGAAGCCAAAGACCTTGTCCGGTCTGGCGCCGTCGAATTGAATATCATCGGCCAGGACATTACCACATACGGGCAAGACCTCAACAGCGGGGAAAACCTGCCCGATCTGTTAATTGACCTTGCGGAAATTCCCCGCCTGACCTGGATTCGCATGCTGTATCTGTATCCCACGGGCATAACCGACCGGCTGATTGATACGGTTGCCTCCCGCGAAAAAATCGTCCGCTATTTCGATGTCCCCATTCAGCACATAAATCCGCATATTCTCAAACTAATGCGCCGCCCTCATTCCAAAGACCGCATCTGCCGGCTTATCGAAAACCTCAGGACACGCCTCCCCCGTTGTGTCATTCGCACAACGCTTATCGTGGGCTTTCCCGGCGAAACCGACGCACATTTCGATGAATTGCTCGATTTTGTCAAATGGGCGCATTTCGACCACCTCGGCTGCTTCACTTTTTACCCCGAACAGGGGACGCCTGCCGCCCGATTTCCTCAGCAAATACCCCAGCGAATTAAAAAACAGCGCTTCGACGAAATTATGAGGGCCCAGCAGCAAATTGTCTTTGAAAAAAACAAGTCCCGAGTCGGCGAAACCCTTACCTGCCTGATTGACAGTGTCAATGAAAAACGCAGAATTGCCACAGCCCGCTTCTTCGGCCAGGCGCCCCAAATCGACCCGGTCTGTATTATCAAAAACAACAACGCCCGTCCCGGTTCCTTCATTAAGACAAGAATCATTGGCACAAGGGGTTACGACTTGCTCTGCGAACAAATTTAATGTTGAATTGCGCAAACAGGCCGCTAAAATCTTTTAAACTATGCTGAAACAGATTCCCAATATACTGACCTTTGGCCGGCTGATTTTGACCGTCCTGTTTCTCGCTATGCTGCTTTATTCGCCATACGCCGCCGACAGGACAATGTTAATAGATGTCGCCTTCGCGATTTTCGTAATCGCCGGTCTTACCGATATTATTGACGGCCCCATCGCCAGAAAACTCAAAATCGAAACCAAATTCGGCAGGATGCTCGACCCCCTCGTCGATAAGGTCCTCGTCTGCGGCGCGTTTTTCTGTTTTGCTTGTATCGGCCAGCCGGAATTCCTTTTTAACCTGTCCAATTCCGCTATGCACATAATCCGCTGGTCGGTCGCCGCGATATTGATTATCAGGGAGGGTTACGTAACCGTAATTCGTCATATTGCCGAAGCCAAAGGCATCGACTTTAGGGCCGTCGCTTCAGGAAAAATCAAAATGCTGATTCAAAGTTTCACCGTCGGCATTGTCTTAGTCAAGGCCGCTCACGTCCAGACCGCAACCTGGGGCCACTGGTTTACTGCGATTACCTTTGCAATTATGCTCGCCGTAACCGTAATCTCAGGCCTGACCGCCACCCGCCGGATTCCGCAAAACATCAGCACACTATAAATCCGACGCAGTTTACCTCCTCCGAAATAAAGTCCGCCTGCGCCGGCGAAAAGAGGACTTGCGCCTGTGGCGGGGCGGCGGAGTATGTGATTCCGTGATTTGTTGCTGGAAATTAAAAAAGCCGCGAAGCCCTTCCGATTTGGGCTGCGCGGCTAATAATTTATAATATTTGACTCAGTCGAATGTGATTTTACGTCGTTGCTTTTTTCCTGTAGAACAGGAACAAAATAATCCCGAGAGCCATCAGCCCTACCAGGCCGTTGTCACCGAGGGTCTTTACCAGCCCGGTTATGTTGGCGACCACCTGGCCGAAGAACGGGACAGTGTTGCCAAACAGAATTTCCACTGTAACACCCAGGGCAATTAACAGCAGCGCAATCTCTGTAATTTCAACGAGCCACTTTCTGATTTCTGTAAAAAACTGCATTTAATTCTCCTTAAACAAAAATAATATATTTTAGGGACATCCTGTCTTTGGTTCTTTTTTCGGCTTATCTTCCTTTTTTCCTTTAATAATTGTCTATCGCATAAGAGCGCAAGTGCTTATGATTGGCGAGTTTGCAACTTGTGCAATCGCAACTTTTGCACTGAGGATAGTCCCATAATCCTCAATTCTAAATTCTAAATTCTTGATTCTCATTGCATATTTGAGTTGTCCGGCCCCGCTCAATAAGTCCTTTATATGTCAATATGGGCAAGATATGCTTGACAATATATGATAAAATAGGTTATCATATTTTATTATGACCGAGGGCTTAATTTACATCTTGCGAATATGTTTTATTGTAATAATATGGGCTTTCTTCTGGCAGCTAATTGAGCCGAAAACCAAACAAGCTCGACTGCTCAGGGCGGGCTTATTGGTTGCCGGCTTGCTTGTCGTTTTGGTTTTTGTCCGCCTCTTCGGGTTTTAACAGGCAAGCGTAAACCTGCTGTGTCTTTTCCGCCATTTTCTTGTGTGTCAGCTCTTTAGTCGCCCATTTTCTCGCTTCGCAACCGAGCTGTTGCCGCAGTTGTGGGGCGTCGGCGAGTTTGATAATCGCCTTGGCCAGTTCCGCGGGCTCCTGCGATTCAACAAGTAATCCTGTAATGCCGTCCTGAATGTGATAAGCATATTTTCGCGGGGTGAATCCCGCCGAGATTACCGCCTTGCCCGCGGCCATTGCCTCGAACATAACCGACCCGCCCGATAAGCTGACTAAAATATCAAGCGATGAGATTACTTCGGGCATATCATTCAGCCGGCCGGTGCATCGAACGTCGTCCTGTATACCGTTTTCAGCGATAAACTTCTGAATTTTCTCAAAACAGACGGGGCTGTGAACCTCTCCTATAAGAAAGAATTTTACTCCGCGACGTGACTGCCGCAGAACTTCTTTGGCGGCGTTGAGAAAATCAAGCTGCCGTTTGAACGCGTCGATTCGCCCGATTATTCCGACAAGCAATTCGCCGTCTAACGAAAATTTCTCCCGCAGGGTGTTTCCGGCATTTTTCACCGGCGAGAAAAGCTCAACGTCAACCGAGTCGTCTATCCGCACGACTTTTTCCGCTGGTGTACCTGCCGTGAGCAGGTTGTCGTTGATTCTGGAGGAAATGGCGACCACCCTGTCGGCTGCGCCGCAATCAAATTTTCGCACGTCTCGCGGCGTTACCGGCATACGAACGTGTAAAATCGACGGGACGCCTAACCGGCCGGCGATATATCGCATATAGCCGCTCATCCATAAATCACAGCAGTGAACCAGCGAGATATTCTTTCGCCTGGCAAACTTATAAAGCTGCCTCGCGTCGATACATCTCGGTATCAGCGTCAGCAACTTTCGCCAGGGATACAGATGGCGCACCACCACCTCGCTCTTGAGCCGTTTCAGCGCCTCGGCAAGCTCGCCCCCTTTGTTACAGGCCACTATCGGTTCGTATATGCTCCTGTCGAGGTTTTCAATAAGATAGAGCAATTGGCGCTGGCTGCCGGCTATCAGCCCGCCGCGAGATATAAACAGAATCCGATTGATACCTTTTGTCTCCTAATATGTATCTTATGCCAAAATAAACCGCGTTTGTAATATAAAAACGGCGCTTGGGCGAACAATTGAATTTTTTCAAGTAAACTTATAAATCGCTTCTGATACATATTACCAGAATTAACGGCAAAAAACAATAGTTTCCGCCCTTAACAGTTCTGTTGTTACTTAGTGTCTTGGCGTCTTTGTGTCTTAGTGGCTAATTAAGATTACCGGATTTTGAGCGTCGCAAGAGCAATCGCGGCAAAGGCCGCCGCCAAAAGCCAGAAACGAACGACGACCTGCGGCTCAGACCAACCGGCCAAATGAAAATGATGATGAATGGGGGCACAGCGAAACAGCCGTTTTCCCCCCGTGTATTTGAAAAAGCCGACCTGCAGAATCACGCTGAAAAGCTCGAGCATAAATACCCCGCCGATGATGAGCAGGAGTATTTCGTTTCTGGTAACCAATGCCCCGTAACCCATCGCCGCCCCGAGGGGCAATGACCCGACGTCGCCCATAAAAACCTGTGCCGGATGACAGTTATACCAGAGAAACCCCAGCACCGCCCCGACCACCGCAGCGAAAAATATCGACAGTTCCCCCGCCTGCGGTATCGCGGGCAGCAGCAGATAGCTCGCCCAGGTTACCTGCGACGTCGGGCTCATCGTTTCCGACGCGACGTAGCACAGTATCCCCAGAACCATCGTCGCTATCCCCGTGCACCCCGCTGCCAATCCGTCCATCCCATCTGTTAAGTTGACGGCGTTACTGGTGGCGGAAAGGTAAAGAATGGCGATGAGGATGAAGGCCCACTTGGCGAGAGGGATGCCGTGTTTGTAGAAGGGGAGCCAGAATTTCTGGCCGTCCTCGATGTTGATGAAATCCATAAAAAGGAAAGAGGCGATGAGGACTGCGCCGCCGAACTGGAAGATGAGCTTTTCCCAGGGTTTGAGGCCGTCACGGCTGCGATGACGGGATTCTGCGGTGAGTTTGAGCCAGTCATCGACGCCGCCGAGAGCGCCGAACCAGAAAACGAGGATGAGGGCCTTTTGGATGAAGGGGTTATTGAGCTTTGCCCAAAGCAGAGTCGAGAGTATTACGGCCGAGAGGATGATGAGGCCGCCCATTGTTGGGGTGTTGGTTTTTTGTTTGGTAAGCTCGTTGAGTGTGGCGTGGTGGAATTCGGGTCGGTCGCCGATTTTTTTGGTCATAAGCCAGCG
>JBELAA010000410.1:0-1284 GCA_049509315.1 Sedimentisphaerales bacterium
TTCTCTTCCGAAATTAAGTATCGTATTGATATTCGGCTCTCCCGACGTGCCTGAAGTCAAATTTCTCAACCGGTCGATTTTATCAACCCCAATCAAACCGGTCCCGGTTTTATCGGGGCCGGTCAACTCGGGTTTTTGCTCGACCGGAACTCTCATTTGTTTCCAGAACTCACCCTGCGGGTCGCCCTTTATGGCGGGAGTGCTGCCCCCCATCGGGTATTGGGTAATGTCCGCGTCTATAATTTTCTGCAAATCCTGCCTGCTCATCGACAGCGGCCGACTGCTGAGTTGCATTGAATTGTAATACGTCGCCTGCTCATTCTGTAAAACCGATTGAGTTTGAGTGCCTGTTTGCTGTCCCGTCGAGCCGGCATAAGAGCCGACAAATCCCCCCTGCGGGGCCGGCCCTGTTCCTGTCGGTATCTTGGCAACCGTCCAGGTCGGTGAGTAATATGGTGTCAACCCCCCGGTTTGTCCTGACGGCGTGATGGTCGAATCCCTCATAAAATTTTCCACCTGCACCGTGCCTTGGTTCAACCCGGAAGTTGTCGCACCGAAATCTGTAATGCCTCGATATGGCACTATGCCTCTGAAATACTTCCCGCCGGTCACGTCGCCTGTAACGACAAGGTTTCCGCTGGTGCTGACGGTGCTGATGCTCGGTATAAGGCCGGATTTATACGCCGAAGGGGGAACTGTTCCTAATCCCAGCGGGCTACTGCTTACGGGGCTGTCAATAGCCAAAGCTATTGTGGGAACGCATCCCGCAAGGACAATCGACACATAAATCAGGTTTCGAGTTCTCATATTAAAGTTACCATTAATATTAAGCCGGAGTTCGACAATTTCGCCAAATTAGCCGTTTTTACCCCTTCCCGTGGGCTGATATTTCGGCTTTTCCGCCCAGCCGAGCTTGGTTGCCAGCGTATCCCATTCATTTCGCAGCGGGTTGTTTACGACCAGAAAATCCTGCTGCTCACGCTGCACACGCACAACATCATTTGGCTCAAGCCCCAGCGATACCTGGCCATCTATAGATACCGTCGTCCCCTTATTGAGACGGACGCCTCGCACTTCAATGATGCTGTCGGGCTTGATAACAATCGGCCTGAAGCTCAAGCTGTGCGGGCAAATCGGCGTAATCACGATTCCCTGCATTTTCTGTGAAAGCACGGGCCCGCCCGCCGACAAACTATACGCTGTCGAACCAGTCGGCGTGGCTACCACCAGCCCGTCGCTTACGCAATCACTGAGATGCTGGTTATCGACCGACATCTTCAATTC
>JBELAA010000411.1:0-2278 GCA_049509315.1 Sedimentisphaerales bacterium
TTTGCGAATGATGCCGAATTTTGTCGTTACGGCGCCGGCGGATGCCGCTGAAATGAAAGGCGTCCTCGAATTCGCTCTTGCGCTGCAGCGGCCCGTATGTATCAGGTATCCCAAAGATTCAATCGCAGCCGAACAGATTACTCCCGCCAGCAATGAGCCGTTTGTCTTAGGCAAAAGCGCTACAGTCAGGAGCGGCGGGACGGGGACGAAAGCAACAATAATCAGTTACGGCAGCGTTCTCATCGAGGCAATTGAGGCAGGCAAGCTCCTGGAACAGGACGGTATCGAGGTCAACGTCATAAACGCTCGCTTTGCTGCGCCGTTAGATAGCTCGATAATAGAGGTTCTAAAACAGGGGAGGCCTGTTGTTACCGTAGAAGACCACGGCAGCGCCGGCGGATTCGGCTCAAGCGTGCTGGAGTCGGCGGCAGGCAGGATTCACGGCTTTGAACCCGGCTGTGCGGTGAGGATTTTAGGTGTGCCGAGGCGGTTTATCAGGCACGATTCGAGAACCAACCAGCTTATGGAGGCGGGTATAAATGCCGATAAAATAGCCGAAGCAGTGAGAGAAATGCTCGCAAACCCCCGCGCCGGGGCAATATAAAATAGTGCTATGAGCAAAGCAGGCGGAAAAAACACGTTGAAGCTGGCGATTTTCGGAGACCGCAGAAAGCCAAACGTAGCGGAGACGATATCGGAGTTTTCAAATTTTATAAAAAATAAAGCCACGACAATTGTCAATTGCGGCATAGATGAATGCACTTTTGAAAGTTTAAAGGGGGCGGATTTCGCAATAGTTTTCGGGGGGGACGGCAGTATTATCTCTGCGGCAAGGCAGTTGAGCCGAACACAGGTGCCGGTTGTCGGGGTCAACGTCGGCAAACTCGGCTACCTGGCGGAATTCAGCGTAGAGGAATTGAAAAATTTCTTTCCGCGGCTAAAGCAGGGCGACACACAAATTGAAAAACGAATGATGCTGCTTTGCCGGGTAATGAGAAACGGGGATGAGCGGTTTCGCTCGTCGGCGGTCAACGACGTTTTCATTACGGCAGGTCCGCCGTTTCGGATGATAGAATTGAAGATGTCGGTCGATAACCAGCATCTCAGTGATTGCGTAAGCGACGGGCTGGTGGTAGCCACGCCGACTGGTTCGACAGCGTATAGTTTGTCGGCGGGCGGGCCCGTGCTTTCCAGCATCATTGAAGTGCGAGGAGTCCGTCTCAATGATGGAACGACAGTATCAATTGATGGGCAGGTATCGCTGGGGCTTGAGCCAAACGACATTGTGCGCGTGCAGCGTGAGCAGCAGGATTTTCTGGTTGTAAACAACCCGCTGCGAAACGAATGGGATACACTGGCAACCAAGCTCGGCTGGGCGGAAAAGCCGAAATATCAGCCCACGGGAAGGGGTAAAAGCGGCTGATTTGGCGAAATTGTCGAACTCCGGCTCGATATTAACGGTAACTTTAATATGAGAACTCGAAACCTGATTTATGTGTCGATTGTCCTTGCGGGATGCGTTCCCACAATAGCTTTGTCTATTGACAGCCCCGTCAGCAATAACCCGCTGGGATTGGGAACAGTTCCCCCTTCGGCGTATAGATCAGGGCTTATACCGAGCATCAGCCCCGTCAGCACCAGCGGAAACCTTGTCGTTACAGGCGACGTGACCGGCGGGAAGTATTTCAGGGGCATCGTGCCATATCGAGGCGTTACCGATTTCGGCACATCAACTTCCGGGCTGAATCAGGGGACGGTCCAGGTGGAAAATTTTATGAGGGATTCGGCCATCGCACCGTCAGGACAAGCCGGCGGGTTGACGCCATATTACTCGCCGACGTGGACAGTTACAAAAATACCGGCAGGAACAGGGCCGGCCCCACAGGGAGGAGTTATCGGCTCTTATGCCGGTTCGACGGCGCAACAAACAGGCACTCAAACTCAATCGGTCTTACAGGATGAACAGGCAGCGTATTACAACGCAACGCAGCTCGGCAGGCGGCCGCTATCGATGAGCAGGCAGGATTTGCAGAAAATTATAGACGCGGACATTACCCAATACCCGATGGGGGGCAGCACTCCCGCCATAAAAGGCAACCCGCAGGGTGAGTTCTGGAAACAAATGGGGGTTCCGGTCGAGCAAAAAACCGAGTCAACCAGCCCCGATAAAACCGGGACCGGTTTGATTGGGGTTGATAAAATCGACCGGTTGAGAAATTTGACTTCAGGCACGTCGGGAGAGCCGAATATCAATACGATACTTAATTTCGGAAGAGAA
>JBELAA010000412.1:0-1280 GCA_049509315.1 Sedimentisphaerales bacterium
TATGCCGGGCCTCGACCCGAAATATCTGCACTTAGCTGCTGATGGGATTTGAACCCATGACCTCGTCCTTACCAAGGACGCACTCTACCAACTGAGCTACAGCAGCATCTTTTATCAATCTTGGGCCTGCACAAAATACAGGATGCGAGGACTGCAAACAGTCCCCACACCCGGCCGCAGGCCTTCAAACAACCACTGCCGCCTTTCCTCTATAGCCAAAAAAACACTAATTCCTAAGTCAAACCAAAGCAGTTTGCTTTATTTGAGCAAGGTAGTTTACAAAAAAGCCCGCCTGGCTGCAAACATAAAACTTAAAAAAATTTAATTTTTTTTAAATTTTTTTACCGGGATTGGCGATATGCTCCCTTTTTGTCAGTTTACCTGACCTGCGATACGGTTAGGTTCTGCTTTTCTGTTCATCGCTTCGACCGCGGCAGCCCAGCGGGAAACCTGCTGCCGCCAGACGGGCCTCAGCTCGGCGGGTTTGATTTTTTGCAGTGAATCAAGCACCATATTGACATCCGCCGTCGCCGGCGGGTTTTCCCAGAAGGCGTCAATCGAACGCACGATAACGTCATCAGGGCCGAGGTCTTTTTCCAGCAGACAGTTATTTATCAGCCGGGTTGCCGAATCCAGCTTGGGCCATCGCAGGTAAACATCCACCAACTGGCCCAAAATCGCCTCTTTTTGCTCAGGCGTCTGGGCGGCTTCGCGTAATTTACCCAGATATTCAGCCGCCTGCTCAAACTGCCCCGCTTTTACATATAATCGGGCAAGCTTCTCCCTGACGGCCCTGACGGTTTCGGGATGATTTTCAGCCAGTCCCTTTTTCTCCGCCATCTCGAAAAACGCCACCCGCTGCTCATCAGTTAGTTTTGTAGCTGTCTGCTGATAATCGAATTTAGGCAGCCAGCCCTCTATAGTATTAACGTCGCAGCCGTTAAATATTTTCAGCATCGCCTGCCAGGCGGCCTTGCTTTCAGAGTTTGTCCCGACCTTGTCCCATAACCACGACAAATCATCTTTGCCGCCTACGTCGCCTGCAAGGTCGAGCACCCTTGCCCTGACCATCTGGCTTTTATCATTGGTGAAATCTTTGGCTAAAATCCGCAGCGCCTTTGGCTTATCAACGCATATAAGCCCGTCAACGGCCGCTTCCCTGACAAGGTCGGCCTGGTCGTTGATTGCCTCTTCGAACAGCCCCGAGAACCGCCTGGCGACCTCCGCCTTATAAGCGCTTTGTCCGCATAATCTTGCCATAGTGGCCAACAGGTCTCCCC
>JBELAA010000413.1:0-1262 GCA_049509315.1 Sedimentisphaerales bacterium
GTCCGGTCGGGCTGATGAACGATTAACTTGCAAAGCATCGAGTCATAGCTCGGCGAAACCGTCCAGCCCTGGTAAACGTGCGTATCGACGCGGACGCCGGGACCTCCGGGCTGAATGTAGCGAGTTATCGTTCCAGGACAGGGTGAAAAACCATTTGCGGGGTCTTCGGCGTTAATACGGCATTCTATCGCGGCGCCCCTGTGTTTGATATCCTTCTGCGTAATTCCGAGCTTGTCCCCCGCCGAAACCTGCAACTGCATCTTGATTAAATCGCAGCCCGTTACCATTTCGCTTACCGGGTGCTCGACCTGAATCCTCGTATTGACCTCGATGAAATAAAAGTGCTTATCCTTGTCTAAAAGGAACTCGACGGTGCCGGCGTTGATATAATTTGCCTGTTTGATAATCCTTATCGCCGCATCGCAAAGCTCCTGCCGGGTCTTTTCATTAATGACCGGGCAGGGCGACTCCTCAATCATTTTCTGGTGCCTTCGCTGAATTGAGCAATCCCTCTCGTAAAAATGCAGGACGTTACCCGCGCCGTCGGCCATCACCTGCACCTCGACGTGCCTCGGCTCCACGATTAACTTTTCAAGATATACTGAGCCGTCGCCGAACGCCGCCTGGGCTTCGGTTTTTGCCGCCGCGAAACCCGCGCGAAAGCTCATATCGTTGTGCGCGACCCGCATTCCCCTGCCGCCGCCCCCCGCTACCGCTTTTATCATAACGGGATAACCAATCCTCGCGGCTACTTTCAAACCCTCCGTCTCATTTTCAACCGCGCCGTCCGAACCGGGAACCAAATCCGCCCCCGCCTTTTTCGCCAGCTTTTTCGCCTCTACCTTGTCGCCCAAAAGCTTCATCGCCTCGGGCGGCGGGCCTATAAATGTTATTCCGCATTCGCGGCATATCCGGGCGAAATTTTCGTTCTCGGCGAGGAAGCCGTAGCCGGGATGAATCGCGTCAACATCGGCTACTTCGGCTGCGCTTATTATGCGGGGTATATTAAGATAACTTTCCGCGGGCACCGGAGGGCCGATACAAATCGCCTCGTCGGCCATATCGAGATACGCCGCCCCCCTGTCGGCCTCCGAATATACCGCAACCGCCTCGATACCCAATTCGTGGCACGCGCGTATTACTCGCAGCGCTATCTCGCCTCTATTCGCTATGAGCACTTTTGAAAACATTTTTATTTTCTATTTTCCATTTTCTATTTTCTATTTTCCGGTCATTGAAACCTGCTTCAGTTTTTAAAATTG
>JBELAA010000414.1:0-1711 GCA_049509315.1 Sedimentisphaerales bacterium
AACGGTTTCGTTAAACCAATCAAGGTGCTCGCGGGTACAAGCGACGATACGATGACCGAGATTCAGGGAGACGACGTTAAAGAAGGTCTCCAGGTAATCTCCGGAGAACAGCAGCAGGCGGCCGGCGCCACGGGGACAGTCAACCCGTTCACGCCGCAATTACCAGGTAGAAGACCGGCAGGACGTTAATAAATTTTGCAGATTCGCTGCGAATACTATGGAACTGATTGAGCTAAAAAACATTTACAAAACCTATTATATGGGTGATATTGATGTCCCCGTTCTCAAGGGTATTACGCTTTCCATCGGCAAAGGAGAGTTTGTCGCGCTAATGGGGGCGTCCGGGTCGGGCAAAAGCACGCTGATGAATATTTTAGGATGCCTGGACCACCCGACATCCGGCGAATACTGGCTGGAGGGGCGGGAGATATCGAATGTTTCCGCCGACGAACGGGCAAATCTGAGAAATCATAAAATCGGTTTTGTGTTTCAGAATTTTAACCTTCTGCCCCGCACCAGCGCTCTTGAAAACGTGATGATGCCTTTGTCATACACACGGTCAGCAGCAGCGGGTGGCAATGGCACGGGCGCTTATTAATAATCCCTCGGTCCTGTTTGCCGATGAGCCGACGGGCAATCTTGATTCAAAAACAAGCGAAGAAGTGCTCAAAATGCTCCAGAAGCTCAAGGCCAAACGCCGCAGGGAGGTTCGCAATGAGGTTATTCCGCATAATGCGAATACTGCGAACCGCGCTTCGGGCGATAGGCAAAAACCCGATGCGGACGATGCTGACGATGCTGGGTATAATAATCGGAGTCGGCGCGGTAATCGCGATGATGGAAATCGGCACCGGCTCATCGGATGCTATCGCGAAAACCATCGCGAAGATGGGCGCAAACACCCTTCTCGTTTTGCCCGGCGCCGCCACAAGCGGCGGTATCGGTTTCGGCGCAGGCAGCAGCTTGACGCTTACGCCGCAGGATTGCGACGCGATTATCCGGGACTGCTCTGCCGTGAAAAGCGCCGCCCCTCTTGTTCGCGCCAGAGGCCAGGCGGTTTACCAGGACCGTAACTGGGTCCCTATGAGTATTTACGGAACAACCGCTGATTATCTCATTGTCCGGGACTGGACCGATTTATCGGAGGGCGAGATTTTCACCGACAAGGATGTTCGTAATTCGACAAAGGTATGTATCATAGGCCAGACGATTGCGCGTGAGCTTTTCCAGGGGGTTTCGCCGATAGGCAAAGAAATGCGGGTCCTGAACATATCTTTCAAAGTTGTCGGCGTCCTGAGCGCAAAGGGCGCAAATATGATGGGTATGGACCAGGACGACATTATTCTTGCTCCCTGGACAACCATCAAGTTTCGCGTCGGTTCTTCGTCATCAACGCAATCATCAGGCAGCAGCTCGGCTTCAAACTCGACGGCAAGCTCTCCCAGCCAGTTATATCCCAATTCGCAGGCATCTTTATATCCGGTGCCTTCGGACACACAGGCGATGGATAATCCTCAGCCGGTGCGGTTCACGAACGTTGACCAGATTGTGGCGGCGGCGAACTCGACCGCCGAGATTCCGCAGGCGATAAACGAGATGACCGCACTTTTGCGAGAGCGTCACCGTATTCGTGACCCAAAAGACGATGACTTCAATATCCGCAATATGACGGAGATGACAAACGCCCTGACTTCCACAACGACGCTTATGA
>JBELAA010000415.1:0-1240 GCA_049509315.1 Sedimentisphaerales bacterium
CAGAACCTCGCCATTTCAAAAATGAAGCTCGAGGCGCTCGCCCAGTCGGTAAATTCCGAACAGGCCAAAACCCTCAAAGAGGTTACCGACCTCATAGCCCAGACAATCGAGGTCAGCAGATCGCTTACCTTCGAGATGAGCCCGCCTGTCCTTTACGAGCTGGGGTTCGCTGCGGCAATGGGATGGCTTGCAAACCAGACAAGGCAGAGGTTCCATATCGAGACCGAATTTATCGATGACGCCAAACCCAAACCCCTCCTTCCCGATGTTTCTGTCTTACTCTTTCAGGCAGTCAGAGAGCTGGTCAATAACGTCGTCAAGCACGCCAAAGCCCGTAACCTGAAAATTACGACATCCAAAGTCCGCGGCAATATCTGTGTTACCGTCGAAGACGACGGCGCCGGTTTCGATATGACCCGTGCAACAGTTGCGCGCAAACACTCGTCGAAAGAAGGTGTCTCGGACTATTCGCCTCGCGGTTTCGGCTTGTTCAATATACGAGAACGCCTCAACCACGTCGGCGGGAGCATCGAAATACATTCAAAATCCGGCCAGGGCACGCGGGTTATTTTAATCGCCCCACTGCTGAAAACGCGCAAAACCCGCACAAAAACGAAAAGAAAAATGCAATAAAGCAACAATTGGAACGTCTATTATAAGTTAAACAAAACTCGCCGCGTAGGTCGATAAGTCCCCAGGTTTATCCTGGGGGTTAAAAAAACGGTTTCTGTGATAAAAAACAGGAGAAAAAAATGAGTATCAGAGTCCTTCTGGTAGATGACCACAAAATAGTCCGTCAAGGCCTTCGGGCGTTACTTGAAAAACAGCAGGATATCGAGGTTGTCGCCGAAGCCGAGGATGGCCGCGACGCCGTCCGCCTCGCCGCGGAAATGGCGCCCGACGTCGTTATTATGGATATTACTATGCCCGACCTCAACGGCGTCGAGGCCGCAAAACAAATCCTCGATAAGTCCCCCGACATAAAAATCGTCGCACTTTCCATTCATTCCGACGCACTTTTCGTTACTGAAATGCTCAAAAGCGGAGCTGCCGGCTACCTCCTCAAGGACTGCGCCTTCGAGGAGCTTGTCAGGGCCATCAGGGCCGTCCTCGATAACAAGACATACCTCAGCCCCTCGATTTCAGGCGTCGTCGTTGATGATTATATTCATCGCCTCACAAAGTCGGATTTCACAGGCCAGGAGGCCATCAGTAACAGGGAACGCGAGGTCCTTCAGCT
>JBELAA010000416.1:0-1235 GCA_049509315.1 Sedimentisphaerales bacterium
TCGATATCGCCATTTTGCTCGTGCTGCTTCACCGCCTCGTTATAAAAATACTCGACCAGCGTCGTGCCGTGATGCGTCTCGATAAATTGCCTCAGGACCATCGGCAGGCCGTATTCCTCCGCCAACTCTAAACCATCCTTGACGTGCCCGACGATAATTAATTGACTCATTGCCGGCGACAGTTCCTTGTGCCAGCTTATTGTGCCTAACTGATTTTCCACGAAATACCCGGGTTTGCTGATTTTGCCTATATCGTGATAATAAGAGCCGACCCTGCACAGCAGGCCGTTTCGTCCGATTGCCTCAGCCGCTGCCTCCGCTATTGAGCCGATGAACAAACAATGGCTGAATGTCCCCGGCGCCTCGATAGCCAGTCGTCGCAACAGTGGCTGATTGGCATCGCTGTAATCCAGAAGCGTCATACTTGTCGCGATGCGAAACACCTTTTCAATCAGCGGAAGCAATCCCTGAATCAGGACGCCCACCATCAGCGTAATCGCAACGTGAGGAGCGACTGCCTCCAGGACTTCCCGCGACATACGCCTGCGTGAAAGGTATTCCGCGGCGGTTGCCATCAAGAAAACCGTTACCGCGGCCAGCGAGCTTATTTCGAGAAGTTTCATCCGGGTGCGGATTTCCTTGAGGAAAAAGCAGAACGGCAGCGCCCCGGCAATCATCGTAAGAAGCAGGTTGAAATTCGTCAAATCGCCTGCGGCAAAATAGGCCAGGGCACAGTAAAACAAGCTCATTGCCATAGCGAACCGCCTGTCAAATGCGATTGCCAGAATCAACGCTACGGCCACGGCGGTAGCTGTAACCCAGCAGGTCTGATGAGTAATCGTAATCGTGATTTTCGCCGTAGCCAGCATCAAAACCAATAGCGCCACCAGTCCGAAAGCCCTGACTCGGTTCTTCAAAAGGCGTTTCTGGTTTTGAAAGATATGAAAGCCCACTGTCAGACATATCAGGGTAATCACCACGCCCAAGGCGACTAATTGGCCGAACTGGGCGTTGATAATATAGTCGTAACCAATCACAGCGATAGACAGTGCCACAAACAACAGCCACATCAGCGATGAGTAAACAAAATCAGGGTCGGTCAACCAGCTCATTTCACCTAAGCGGCCGTCTATGCTTTTTCTAATCCTGCTTCGCCGTGATGTTGTTTTATTAAGAAAAGCCATTCGTAAGTTCTATCCCTGCTTTTTTGCGGTTGTTCTTTTGTTGCGATAAGC
>JBELAA010000417.1:0-1232 GCA_049509315.1 Sedimentisphaerales bacterium
TCGAGGAAGGAATATCTCGATTCGGTCGTCAGCGCCATTCACGACTGGGCCGGCTGCAAATGCGTCGGAATACGCCTGAAAAACCAGGACGGCTTCATACCATACGAGTCACATATCGGTTTCAGCGACAAATTCCTGGCGACGGAGAATATGCTCTCCCTGAAAACGGACACCTGTGTCTGTATCCGGGTAATCACCGAAACGCTGGAACCGCGAAATTTGCCGGTTATAACGCCAAAAGGTTCTTTTCGCTGCGACAATACATTCGACTTTCTCGCACAACTGACCAAACAGGAAAAAAAACGATATCGCGGCAATTGTATAAAGCATGGCTTTTCCTCGCTTGCCGTTGTCCCCATTCGATACAGACAAAACGTTCTTGGGGCGATTCACCTCGCCGACAAACAGGAAAACAAGATACCCCAGGAAACCGTGGAATTTCTCGAAAATATGGCGACGCTGATTGGCGAGGCCGTGCACAGGTTCGATATAGAATCGAATCTTCGCGAAAGCGAGGAGCAATACCGCCGGCTCGTTGAACTTTCACCCGATGGTATCGGCGTCGAGAGGGGCGACAAAATAGTGTTTGTGAACACCTCGGGCGCCAATCTGCTGGGTTTCTCGAAACCCGAAGAGCTTATCGGAAAACCGATTTGGGATTTCGTTCATCCCGACTACAGGAGGCGAACGCACAGGCAGCTCGAATATCTCAAAAGAAAACAAAAGGCGCTCCCCCTGCGGGAGAACAAGTTCCTCTGCGCCGACGGGAAGATTCTCGACGTGGAAGTTGCCGCCACGCCGCTTATATATGAAAACAAGCCCGCGGCACAAATTGTCTTTCGCGATATCACCGAACGCAAGCTCGCCCAGGAAAGAATCATGGCCGACCAGAAACTGTTGCGCTCGCTCACCGCCGAGCTGGTTTTGGCCGAGGAAAGGGAACGCCACGAGATAGCGACGGCCCTGCACGATTCGATTGGGCCGGTTCTGGCTTTCACCAAAAGGGAGCTGGGGACCCTGCAAAAATCAGTCCCTCTTAAAATCGCGGAGCCGTTGAAAAATATCAGCTTCAACATCAGCCAGGCGATAACCCAGACCAGGACCCTGACCTTTGACCTGAGTCCTCCGACGCTCTATACGCTGGGTTTTGAAACAGCCGTCGAGGAGCTTGTCGAAAAATTCTGCGGGGAGCAGAACCTGCGGTTCTCTTATTCCAACAGCAAAGAGTCCAA
>JBELAA010000418.1:0-1228 GCA_049509315.1 Sedimentisphaerales bacterium
TTCCAGCTCCTTTGCTTAAAAACGGGCTGGGCAATCACAAACAAACCCATCGCCCCCACAACGGATACGCCGGTTTCCTTAAAAAGATGCGCCCATGCAGCGATTGCCCCCGCCAGCAAGCCGAGCCACCACTTCCCGCCCGCCTGCTGCAGAATCAGCAAACTTACCCCCGATACCATACAGGCAATCATATACTGTTCTTTAACGTTGCCGTATTTGGCGATAAGAGGCGACGAGGTATAAATACAGGCGACGATTACCCCCACAGCCGCAGGCAGCACGCCGAAAATCTTCCTCATCGCAACAAACATCAGGATAAAGGCGCCTGCCATCATAATAGTTTGAATCATTTTTGGGCCGAATTCACTGAACCCGAAGAGGCCGACGCCGGCAATATTGACCAGCAGCGTCCCCTGACCGGCGCTGGGTTTTTCATCAACGCCGATTCTGGCGCCGTTGAGAATGTGCTGTGCGGAATAAACATTGGCGGCGCTGTCGAAAGGGTCGGGGGAATTGAACTCGAAATATCGCCCCAGCGCAAAAGGTATTGCCGCCAGTAAAACGACAAGAATGATGCGTTCGAGGTTAAAGGCAGTTTTCTTTGTTTCCGGCCTGCTCTTTACAGAGGTCATTATTTATCATCCTGGGCCGTCTGGCCGAGTATTTCCCGAATTACATACGTCGGTCGGCTTTGCGACTCGTGATACGTCCGGACAAGAAGCTCCGCCAGCAGTCCCATAAGGATAAACTGTATCGTCGCCGTAACAAGCATCGCGGTCAATACCAAAAGCGGATTTCTATTCATAGGCAATTTTGCCGCCGACAGGAATTTTTGATACAGCACCATAAACCCCATTATCACGGCCGTTATGCCGCTGGCTAATCCGAGGCCCCCGAAAATATAAATCGGCTTGGTGGAATAAGAGCCGAGAAATTTCACGGTTATCAGGTCTAACATTACCTTCCAGGTCCTGCCAAGCCCGTATTTGGCGACGCCGGCGGTTCGGGGTCTGTGATTGACCACTATTTCGCAGATACGCGCCCCCGCCCAGCTTGCCAGCACCGGGATAAACCTGTGCATTTCGCCATACAGCCGGGTCTCCGCGAGCACCTCGCGCCGGTACGCCTTGAGCGTGCAGCCGAAGTCGTGCAGTTTTACCCCTGTAATTTTGGCGATAAGCCAGTTTGCCGCAATCGACGGTATCCGCCGGGTTACGGCGTTATCGTG
>JBELAA010000419.1:0-1227 GCA_049509315.1 Sedimentisphaerales bacterium
CCTGAGCCGTTGACGCCGGCGACGAGAATCACCGTAGGGCCGCTGGCAGCCATTTTTAGCTGGCTATCCTGATGGGGCCAATAGCCCTTGATATGCTCTTTCAAAAACGGGACGATGTCGCTTGTTTGTCCGATTTGCCTTTTGCGGTAGGCCTCGCGTAAATCGGCAATCAGTTTGGCCGTGGTCTCGACGCCGATATCGTCTTTTATGAGCGTTTCCTCAAGCTCATCGAGCAGGTCATCGTCGATATTTCGCCCGATACTGAGCACCGCCGACAATGACGCGCTGATTTTGTCCCGCGTCTTGCCTAAGCGTTCCTTAAAATACCCGATTGTCTTTGAAAAAATGCCCATACAGGTTGGCAAGTTTCGCAGAAAAGGAGCGGTAATTCAAGAGTAATCATTGCCGGCGGAGACACTGATTTGTTTTGACAAATCCGCCGGCTATGGTTAATTTTTCTTAAATGAATCGCAAGGTTTTTATTTATCTGCTGCCGCTGTTTGTTCTGTATTGCGTTGTTTTTTCGCTCGTCGCCAGAAACTCTCTCGAAAACGGCGGCGACGAGTCGCAATACGCGATGTATGCGGAGAACCTGACCAAGGGATTTTACGCGCCGGCTGATAGATTTTTGTGGAATGGGCCGGGGTATCCGATTTTGCTTATGCCGTTCGCGTATTTCAAGATTCCCTGGATTTACGCCAAAGCGATGAACCCGGTTTTTCTTTTCATCGCAGTTTGCGCGTTCTATAGCGTCATAAGGCGTTTTATGCGCCAGGGTCAAGCCCTCTTGTTTGCGTATCTTTTCGGGCTGTATCCGCCTTTTTATGCACAGATGTGGTTTCTGCTCACCGAGCCGGTGGTTATTATGCTGATGACGCTTTTTGCCCTGATTAGTTTTAAGTGGCTCGAATCTGGCAAATACCGTTATATGCTTTTGGCGGGCGTTGTGTGCGGGTATCTTGCGCTGACGAAGGTGTTTTTCGCTCATGTTGTCGAGGCAATGCTGGTTTTGTCGATTGTGTTTATGTATTGGAGCCGGACCGCCAAAAGAATCTGGCCTGTGTATCTGCTGGGTTTTTTGCTCTGCACGCCGTATCTGTTTTATACCTATCACCTGACGGGTAAGCCCTTTTACTGGGCCAATTCCTCTGGTGATGTCGCATACTGGATGACTTCAACTGACCCGAATGATTTTGGCAGCTGGCTTTCTCCAGTAGATGTGGCAAA
>JBELAA010000042.1:0-14746 GCA_049509315.1 Sedimentisphaerales bacterium
GCCAATGGAATCACTGCGCACCTCAGGCAGGACAGGCGCCATATTAACGACCGCGATGTCCAGATTCTGGCCGAAACCGTCGCCTGCAAGCTGAACCTCGAAATGTCAATGGAAGAAGACATAGTTTGTGTGGCAGAAGGAATCCAGCCCGAACAGGTTACGCTCGTGCCGGAAAAACGGATGGAATTGACGACCGAGGGCGGTCTGGATTGCGTCAAAACGGCTGAGCGCCTCAAGGAAGTTGTCAGGCGGATGCATAAACACGGGATATTAGTTAGCGCGTTTATTGTGCCGGATAAAGCACAGATAATCGCTGCGGCAAGATACGGCTGCGACGCAATCGAGCTGCACACCGGCCAATACGCCAACGCCGAAACCGAAAAAGACCTTCGCCAGCAGCTACAGCGGCTGGAAGCCGGCAGAAACCTCGGCTTGAAAAAGGGGATGGTTGTGCACGCGGGCCACGGACTGACGTATCGTAATATTGGCCCGATTGCGGCGATGGAAGGCATTAGTGAATTGAATATCGGGCATAGTATTATTGCCAGAAGTATGTTTGTCGGCGTCAGGGAAGCGACAGCCGAAATGATTCGGCTGATTGATAAATATGGTAAAACTTAACCACGGATTTCACGGATTACTCGGAAAAGTTAGAAGGAAAAAAAGATGTTTGCAGGTGCGATGACGGCGTTAATCACGCCTTTCAGAGACGGCCAGGTCGATTTCGAAACCTTGGATGAGCTGCTTGAGTTTCAATTAGAGGGCGGAATAGACGGCATAGTGCCCGTGGGCACGACCGGTGAATGCCCGACGCTCAGCCACGATGAGCATAAAAAAGTCATCGAGCGGGTTGTAAAAACCGTGGCGGGACAGGTGCCGGTAATCGCCGGGGCGGGGTCGAACTCGACGGCCGAGGCAATCGAGCTTACCGCCTTTGCGAAAAAAGTCGGCGCCGACGCGACTTTGCAGGTTGACCCCTATTACAATAAGCCCACGCAGGAAGGTTTTTATCAGCATTTCAAAGCAATCGCCGAGGAAATCGACCTGCCTATAATACTATATGACATACCCGGCCGATGCGGCGCTGGTCTAACCGTCGATACGATTGTGCGCTTAGCCCAAATCGAGAATATCGTCGGTATCAAAGACGCGACGGGCCAGATGGACCACGTCAGCGAAATCGCGACGCGATGCGATTTAACGATACTTTCGGGCGATGACTCAATGACGCTGCCTATTGCGGCCGTCGGCGGTAAAGGCGTTATCAGCGTCGTTGCCAACATAGCCCCGGCTGACGTAAAAGCACTGACCGATGCGATACTCGAGGGCGATTTCACAACTGCCCTGAAATGGCACAAAAAACTTTTCAGCTTGAGCAGGGGAATGCTTTCACTTGCGACAAACCCCATACCCGTAAAAGCAGCGATGGCGATGCTCAACCTGTCGCCCGAGGAGATGCGCCTGCCGCTTGTGCCGCTCGAAGAAAGCAAAAAAGCCATTCTGAAAAAAACTCTTCAGGATTACGGCCTGCTGAAATAACCGCACGTTCCCTAAAAAAAATGATTTCGTTCCGCGTTTTGTCGCGGAATGAAATCATTTTATAAGCCGTTCAGTTCGACGAATTAAACCGGCCTTGTGCGATGCCGCTATAAGCCGTTACTGATAACCTAATACTCCCAGTGCTGCCTCGATGGTGTTGGTGACCCCTGCAACGTCATTTGCGTCGGCGTTGGCATTTATGGTTTGTGTGGAGTTTAAAGTCATAGACATCGAGCCGCCGCCTCTCAGCGTTTGATCATCAAAAACGAAGCTGTCCAAGAGTATAAGATTGCCCGACATTGTGTATGCGATAGCCTGTTTGGACCCAAGACCGATGTTTCTATTTGTTATCCTGCCGAAAAGAGTAGCTTGCCATCCACTGGGTACGTCTATATAAAGGGTCTCGTATCTTCCATCCACCTCAATCTGTAAATCGTCGGGCGTATTATACATGTAAACCTTGTCGCCTTCGCCGTCTTTGCCGTAACATATCCAGTCAAAATCGTCAACTACTGCGTTATTATCGTTGATGTCCAGAACCAGGTACCCTCTTAGCATCACTCCGGCCAAGGTATTGGTTATACTGTCAACGGCCCTGATTCTTCCGAATGTGTTATAAACGAGGATGTAGCCAAACGACGGGACGCTTACGGCAAGCATCACTATAACAATTACCCACACTTTTAACGTTTTCATAAGAATCTCTCCTTTTCGCATTTACAAAAGTTCGCTCGGTATCTGTTTTACTCTTAAACCGCCCTTTACATCGCTGACTAAAATGGTTGTATAATATTCTTTATTATCGTTATATTTAATTAAAGCATAATAAATAATAGGCACCCCAGGGGAGATAACCCTCGAATTAATGCAATACAGTCCTATAATAGCCGCCTTCCTGCCTTAACCCGTTTTTCACTCATAGCAATTTATGGTGAGCTTAGTCGAACCATACTAATTTTGCGGCAATTTCGGCCCGCTGACAGGAGAAATAACGGCAAATTCGAAGAAAATATGCTCCGCCTGTGCGAGCATATCTCTTTTATTTATAATTACTTACATCATTAAGTAAATATTTTTTTGTAAAATGTTTATAATTTACTTGACTCATTCCTGTTGTATGATATAATTCTAACTCGCTGGGCTGGTGGAGGCCGGCGGAAGTAGCGCAGATGCGCAAGGTTTCAGCCCAAGATTGGGCAAGGGTAGTGGGGAGAGAAATCCCGCAAAATGTCTTATGAAAAGGATTTAGCCGCCTTCGGAACAGCGGCGAATGTTTCGCCCTTCAACCCTTTGTGGTTCGGGGGTAATAAAATAAATCTTTTTCCTTATTTTTGCTTTTTGATATTTGATTTTTGATTTATTAATGAAGGGAGAGAAAGATATGTCTGCACATTATTCAATTTCAATACCGCAATGGTTGGACAGGATATTCACATACCCTTTGATGGTTTATCGCCGGCTAAAATATGGCTATACCTTTCGCCGCATTCCGCTCGGCGATGGCGTTTACACAATCGTTGACGTCGATGTCTTCTATCGCCTCAGTCATCACAAATGGAACTTCAGGTCGGGTAGAAAAGGAAAACTTTATGCTGTCAGGAACGTTCAGACGCCAAATGGTCTAACTAAACAATTGAGCTTGCACCGCGAAATTATAAATCCCCCTGATGGTCTTATCGTTGACCATTTAAACGGGAAATCCCTCGATAATCGAATCGCCAACCTGCGCCCCGCGACTTATTCGCAAAATGCTCAAAATGTTCCAAAAAAAAAGAATACATCGTCTCGATTCATCGGCGTTTGTTTTCATCAATCGAAGAAAAAATGGGAGGCCTATATTACCTTTGAGAGAAAAAGAAGAAATCTGGGCCATTTTGAAAATGAAATCGACGCCGCCCGCGCTTACGACGCTGCGGCCAGGAAGTATTTCGGTGAATGCGCAAAAGTTAATTTCCCCGCAGAACAACAACCCGTCCCTGCGGGGTAGTATTATGTATTAACCCTTTTGAATGGGATATACCTTGCTTTTTAAGCGAATAAACTATTCCCGAAAGGCAGGACTGACCCATTGCAAAAAAGCGATTCTGAAAAAACTTTTCAGGATTACGGCCTGCTGAAATAGCCGCGGACTCGTTGTCTTTCCAGGCAGTTAGCCCCCCATCCACCGCAGGGGGTTGTTTAGCTGTCGCCGGAATTTATCTCGGCGTAGTCCCGTAGGGACGAAGACGGACGGCGATGGAAAAATAATTATCAATCATCAATTATCAATAATCAATCCTTTTGCAGCCAGTTTTCGGCAAAGGCGTAAAGGTCTTCTAAATCGACAAAGCCGTCGCCGGTGAGGTCACTTCCGCCGCAATAAAGCGTTGAGTCGGCCTGTATCCATTTGCCGGCCAATGTCGCGAAGTCGCTGAAATCCACGTCTTTATCATTATCCGAATCACCAACTTTGTATTGCCATGCAAGTTTCGGATAACTTACGCTTTCGCATATAGCCCATATATCATTAGACCCGTTGGCTGTCTCCCACACAAAATCCCAGCCGGCATTAGTAAAGGTGCTTTCTGTTTTCATTTCAGCAGTTGTCTTGCCTTTACCACCGGCACTGGTCAGTTGCCCGGTGGTGTTTACATCCCAAAAGCTGCTGGTCACCATGCCTGAGTTCTGGTACCCTACTAGACCTCCGACATAATTACCTTCGCCTATAACGGCCCCGGTCGCATAGCAGTATATTGCACCAGCATAATCGGCATACCCTACCAGACCGCCAATATAGTTACCATCGCCCGTAACCGAACCGGTAGCAGAGCAGTTTCTAGCATTGTTGTTCCAAAGAACACCCGCAAGCCCACCGACGTAACTAATGCCGTTAACCACAGAGGTTGCATAGCAGGTTGTCACGTCGGCGTACCCTGCTTCGCCAACCAGCCCCCCGATAGAAGTGCTCCCGCTGACCAGAGACTCCGCACTCGAGTTTGACACACTCCCATCATAAACATGCCCCACCAACCCACCTATTAGATCGTCCATACCCATAACCTCGCCGGTCGCATAGCAGTATGTCACATCAGAGTCCTCGGCAAATCCCGCGAGGCCGCCGACACGGTCATATCCGCTAACCTTACCGGCCGCATAGCAGTATATCACATCAGCAGAATCGGCATACCCCACGAGACCGCCAACATAACGGCCGGTACTGGTGACATTAACATCCTCCAGATCCAGATTGCTCACAGAACCGCGTTCCCCAACAACCCCGAACAAACCAAGATAATCTTTGCCACTGACCGTCAGATTTCTGATGATGTGACCATTGCCATCAAAAGACGCTGTGAATGCATTGCACTTGTCATAACCAATCAGACCATGGGTGTAGGTGACTCCGGACAGCTCTATATCGGTATTAAGAACGTAGTGCTTATCCCAAAAGAAACTGCCCGCACAGACGAGAAGAAAATTGTCTTTCGACTCGATAAGCCAGGGGTCATCAACCGTACCCGAACCCGGCATCGTCACCACAGGATCGGTAATGAATTCGCCGGGTGCATTTTCCCAGGCGAGATGCGGATAGTCATTGCCTTCATCAATCGTCCAGGTTGTGCCACCCCAGTTGTTCGCTGCAAAGTAAAATGCATGGTGCATCTGTGATGTTGTCATACCTATACCACCCGCGGTGTTTACAGATTTGCCGGAGCTCTCTATATTCCAGAAGCTACTATATATATAAGCATACCCTCTATTACCGACCAATCCTCCGACATAGTTACCATCGCTGATAACCCTCCCAATTGAATAACAGTTTCGAATTTGTGCACTAGCATTCCCAACCAAACCTCCGATAATATCGGTGCCTGTAACCGCACTAGCCGAATAACAATTCGCCATATTGCCATCCTCACTCTCGCCCACGAGACCGCCGACGTATCTGGAACCTTTAACCGCACCGGTCGAATAGCAACTTATCATAGGGCTCCAGTCCTCATATCCAAACAAGCCCCCAACATAATCGCCCTTACCATTAATCACAGTGTTCGTATAACAATTCGTCACATGGCCATTAAAGATGTACCCAACTAAACCGCCGGCATAATTGCCTTTCATTGTGACCGTCCCAGTCACACAGCAGGCGGTTATATCCGCGAGCTCCACGACCGCCGCCAGACCGCCGCCTTCCAAACCTGTGCCAACGATATTGATATCTCTAATGCCAAGGTTATGCACCGAACTGCCTGAACCGATTCTGCCGAACAAACCGAGACAGTCTTTGCCATTGATTTTGAGGTTGAGGATATTGTAATTGTTGCCGTCGAAAGTTCCTGTGAAATATGTGACGTTGTTTGTTTCCGGGGCGATAAGGGCTTTGGTCAGGGTGCGACGGCCGGGAAGGTTTGGGGCGAGATTGATATCGTTAGTCATGATAAAGCATTTGTTGTAGTCGTTTGCGTCATCAGCCAGTGCGTAAAGGTCGGTGTGGTTTGCTATGCGGTACGGGTCTCCCGCTATCCCTGTTCCGCCGGAGTATTTGGCGAAAGAGGAAAAGCTAAGCATGTCTAACATAATGAAAAAGGCACAGATTGACACTGTTCTTTCAAACATGGATTTACACGGAGCTTTTAGCGGAGTCTCGCTTCGGCGAGACGGATTAACACTGTTTTTTTCTTTTCTCTGTGACCTCTGTGTCCTCTGTGGCTCAAAAACTCTGTGGCTGAACCCGGCTGACCACTGTTTGAGTATCCTGTCTTTTCTGCTCATAACATCTCCTCACGTTAAATTTGGCCCCCGCCAAATCAATGCAATTATACCAAAAAGGGGTCTGTAATGCAATCGCAAGAACATAAAATCAGACCTCAAGCTATAATATCGGTGCCTTTTGCTGGAACACCCTGCGAATAAACGATTTGCAAAAAGGCGCAAAATTTCGTAGATTAACGAAGATTGTGATAATTGAACAATTGAGCAGTTGACCGCAGTTGAGTGTTTATGTCTTCTCTACTGTTCAACTGTTCACCTGCTCAACTGCTCTGTCGGCCAGAGGCCGACGGCCGAGTGGCGGAATGGCAGACGCTGGGGACTTAAAATCCCCTGTCCTAACGGGCGTATGGGTTCGACTCCCATCTCGGCCAGTTACACTGACCGCCACGGACTTTAAGAGACACGGACATCACGAACTGAAGCGTTACGGTCAGCGTAAGTCAGTGTTAACGTCAGTGTGAGTCAGTGTATGGAGTGAAAGCGTAATGGCAAAGAAAGTTTTGAAGGTAAAAGACGTTAGTGAGCCGAATCTGTATCGAGAGGTTTTTCCCTATACCGAATTCCCGCTTGTGAAATTCGAGAGAAAGACCGTTGCTTATGAGCTGCCTGAGCAAATCTGGGTAACTGATACCACGTTTCGCGATGGCCAGCAGGCCAGGCCCCCCTATACGCCTGAGCAGGTTCTCAAAATTTACGACCTGCTTCACAAAATCGACGGCGATACGGGCCTCATTCGCCAGTGTGAATTTTTCCTGTATTCGGACCGCGACAGAAAGGCAGTCGAACTATGCAAAGACCGCGGCTATAAGTATCCCGAAATTACCGGCTGGATTCGCGCGGTCGCGGAGGACTTCCGCTTAGTCAAGCAAATGGGCCTTGCTGAAACCGGGATACTTACAAGCGTAAGCGATTACCATATATTCTTGAAGCTCAAAAAGACCCGCGAACAGGCGATTATGGCGTATCTTGACGTCGTTAAGGCGGCGCTCGATCAGGGCGTGCTGCCGCGATGCCATTTCGAGGACGTAACACGGGCTGATTACGAGGGGTTTGTTCTGCCTTTTTCGGCGGAACTAATGAAGCTGGGTGAGCAATATAAAACGCCCGTGAAAATCCGGCTGTGCGATACGCTCGGTTTCGGCGTGCCCTGGCCGGGGGCGGCGTTACCGAGAAGTGTTCCAAAACTGGTTGCCGGGCTTCGTAAAATCGGTGTGCCTGCTGAACAATTGGAATGGCACGGCCATAACGACCTGCACAAGGTCAACGTCAATGCCGCTACCGCCTGGCTTTACGGCTGCTGCGCCGCCAATAGCTCTATTTTCGGCGTCGGCGAGCGGACCGGCAATCCGCCCTTAGAGGCAATGGTGATTGAGCACGCGCAAATCAAAGGTCAAACGGCCGGCGTCGATTACGCGGCGATTACAGAGCTTGCCGATTACGCGACAAGAGAGCTTGGTTTCGAGATTCCGGCCAACTACCCCCTTGTCGGACGTGATTTTAACGTAACCCGCGCCGGTATCCACGCCGACGGCCTCCTGAAAAACGAGGAAATCTACAACGCGTTTGATACCAACCGCCTCCTCAAACGGCCCGTAGAAGTAGCCATCACGGATAAAACCGGTGCTGCCGGAATCAAGCACTGGATTGAGTCGCGGTTCCGGATTGAGATTACAAAGCACGACCCGCGTGTGCTGAAAATCAAAGATATGATAGCGGCTGAATACGTTACCGACCGCGTATCCGCAATTTCTGATGACGAGATGTTCAGATGGGTTAAAGAGGTGTTCGCCGACGGTTTGCCGGCATTAAGATAAAAATTTCACCGCGGAGTCCGCAGAGACCACGGAGAAAAACAAAAAATAAACTCTGCGTTCTCAGCCTCGCTAAGGCGAGACTCCGCCAAGGGCTTCGCGTGCTCTGCGGTGAGCGGTGCTTTTGTGGTGAAAGAAACGATGATAAAAGCGGTGCTGTTCGACCTTGGGGATACGCTGCTGAATTTCGGCAGGATTGAGACCAACCGGGTCTTTTGCCAAAGCGCGCGGCTGACTTTCGATTATTTGGTCCAATGCGGTCAGCCGGCGGGGAGTTTTTGGTGGTATTGCCTGCGAAATCTGTTAGCGATTCGGACGCGGGTGCTGTGGACAGGTATGACGGGGCGGGATTTCGATGCGCTGTCGCTATTGAAAAAATCGGGCATCGAACACGGCTACAGGCTCAGCGAGGAACAGTGGCGGGAAATAGGGTGGCTGTGGTATGAGCCGTTGAGCAAATTAGCGAGGGTCGAGCGGGATATAAAAAATACACTTGGCTGCTTAGAGAAAATGGGGCTTAAATTAGGGATATTGAGCAACACATTCGTAAGCGCCGGCTCATTGGACAGGCATCTGCGACAGTTAGGAATACTGGATTTTTTCCCGTATCGGCTGTATTCTTATCAGTTCGAGTTCAGGAAGCCGGACAGGCGAATTTTCCAGACGGCCCAGGCCCAAATAGGCGAGCCGGCTGAAAGCATACTGTTTGTGGGCGACCGTTTGGATATAGATATATGGCCCGCGCTGAACGCAGGTATGCGGGCGGTTTTGAAGACAGCTTATACCAATATAGGCAGGCAGCCGCCGAAGGGCGTCCGGAAGATTAATAAGATTTCGGAATTGCCGGGGATTATTGAAAAGATTAATTTCACCGCGGATGGTCGTGGCGACCACGCGAAGACCGCAGAGTCCAAGCGTGCCGGGACTGTTTTTTTAGCCACAGATAGACACTGATTGACACTGAATTTTTTAGACGCAGATTTCGCCCCGCAGGGCGGGACTCCGCAAAGCTACGCAGATTACGCTGTTTTTTTCACCACTAAGGCACAAAGACACCAAGTATTTTAATTTTTGCTTTAAGATTTTTAACCACGAAGCAACACGAAGAAAACACGAAGGGTTTTTAATAGCCGCGAAAAAGCACAAAAGGCACAAAATTATTCACCACAGAGACCGCGAAGAAACACGAAGGTTTCGGCCAGTGATGTGTTCTTGACGAACCCTGCCCCGAAAATCGGGACTCCGTTACACTCCGCTTTTTAAGCGAGCTTAGTCCCGCAAGGCGGGGCTTCGCTATGCTTCGTCGCAGGATTTGTCATCGACCACAAAGTCAACTGCGTTGCCTTTCGGCTATTTAGCCGATATTGGCCGAAACGAGTAATTGAAGACGAGTAAGGACACCCACCAAAGGCGGAAGTTGAGGGATTTGGTCTTTGATTAGCCGAGGGAGATTTAAATTGCTGATTGCGGATTGCCGAATGTCGATTGGCCACAAAGAGGCACAAAAAGGTTAACCACAGATTGACACGGATAAACACAGATTTTTTTCACCACGAATTGCACGAAGGAAACACGAAGTTTTTTGACACGGATGGACACTGTTTTTATCAGCCGAAGGCATATTCAAACAAGCCCTCTCTGTAAGCAAGCTTCCGCCAAGGTCTTATTTTCATCTGCCGGTCAACTACGTTGCCCATACCGAAGGTATTAATCGGCTGAAAAAACACGGATTCATATATCAGCGGACAGCGGGTAGTGGATAGTGCAAAAATCCTAAATCCTAATCCTTAAACACTAAACAAATTCGAATTATCGAAATAATAAAGCTCTAAAAAAAGAGCGCGGTGGGGCTGTGCCTAAACGGCTTCGCCGAGAACACAGAGGTACCTAATTTTAGATTGTAGATTGCCTATTTGCGATTTGAACCACAAAGACATAAGAAATTTTTCACCACCGAGAACACGAAGAAAACACGAGGGGTTAAACCACGGATTGCCCGGATTCTCACGGATTTAATCAGCCGAGGGAGGCGAGGTTTTGGCGGGCGGTTATTGTTTTGGGATGATCGGGGCCATAACTGTCCTCAAGAATTTTGACGGCCCTTTCTAAAAGTTTTATGGCTTCATCTTTGCGATTTATACTCTGATACAAAATCGCCAGGTTGTTTAAATCTGTAGCCACATTCGGATGGTCTTTGCCGAAACTGGCTTCATCGATCGCCATCGCCCGTTTCATCAGTTGCTCGGCATCGGAAAGCCGATTCGTCGACTTATACAACCCTGCCAGGTTATTTAGTTGTATCGCCACGTGTGGATTATTTTTACCTTTTGATTTTTCTTCTATTTCCAATCCCCGTTTCATAAGCGTTTCAGCTTCCGCCAGACGATTCATCGCCTCAAGCATAACTGCGAGGTTATTGAGGGTTCTGGCGACATCTGGGTGATCTGGACCATAAGATTTTTCGTAGATTTCAAGAGCGCGGCGCATAAGCGGTTCGGCTTCTTCTGGCCGGTTAGTATCATGGAGTAATACTGCCAGATTGTTGAGGGCTGAGGCAACTTTCGGGTGGTCGTGGCCAAAGGATTTTTCCCAGCTTTCAATGACGCGGTGCATAAGGGGTTCGGATTCCTTTTGCCGGTTAGTATCTTTAAGCAATTGCGCAAGATTGTTGAGGGCATTAGTAACCTTTGGATGGTCTTTACTTAAGGATTTTTCATAGATTTCGAGAGCACGGCGATAGAACGGTTCAGCTTCAGTTAGACGATTAGTTTCATGAAGTAATAGCGCTAGATTGTTGATGTCTCTGGCGATGTTGGAGTGGTCTTTTCCAAAGGCCCCTTCATCTATTTGGAGGGCAAGACGATAAAATGGTTCGGCCTCTTTATAACGGCCTGTTTCGCGAAGGAGTTCTGCGAGGTTGTTTAGAACTGTGGCAATTTTTGGGTTGTCTGGACCAAAAGAGTTTTTATAGATTTTAAGTGTATGACAGTAAAACATTTCGGCTTCTGTGTAACGGGCTTGTTCTACGAAATAGAGCCCAAAATGGTTTAAGATGTGACCCGTAGGTTCAAAAATTTCCAGTAATTCAGCGCTGGGTAATATAAAAGTGAAGTGAGGTTCTATCGATTTATACACAGGCCAACTTCGTATATCTTGAGGAGATATACCTCGAGGCATGTAATCCTCTATTATTTCAAGGACGATTTTTGTAAGGAATTTGATATCTAAATCGGAGATAGATAAGCGGATTGAGCCCTGGACGAGGCGATGAATGATGAAGGACGATTCGGTGAGTTTGATGAGGGAATAATCGGAGAGTTCAGCGAGAAGGGAACGGATATCCAATTTAGTTTTCGGCGGTGCAAACCCGGCCCTACAGAGAAGCTTCGCAACTTCGAAGATTTTTTCTGAGGCGGATTCGAAAAGGGCAACTGGTATTGGTTCGGGGGAAAGCAGGGAAGAAAGTTGGAGTATTGCACGGGCGGGTGCGGAGAGTTGTTTTTCGGATGACTGCCAGACAGTGAGGACGGGAAGGGGATAATTCACAAGTAAGGGATTGTGCCAAGAAAGCACTTCTTTTTTAGAAGATTCGAATTCATTCAAATAAGTTTGAATTGAGATATGTCTATGGGAGATATAGGCGGCGGCCTGTTCGAGGGCGATAGGGAGACCATCGAGTTTATCAGCCAGTTGGGCGGCGAAATGATTATCGTCATTCGACGGAGTGCGTTTGTTTTGTGTTGTCTCAAGTAGGTAAGATGCAGCATCGGGAGTAGAGAGTTTGTCGATGGAGAGGTCTGCGATATTAGCCGGCCAGTTCGAGGAACGGGAAGTAATGATGATTCGGCCCGATGAAAGATGAGGGAGAATTTGATTAAGATACTTGCGGACCTCAGGGGTATCGACGTTGTCGATAATTAGGAGCCAATCATTGCGAGAGGCAAGACAACTTAGGACTGCTTTTACCATGACGGACTGGTTGGGCTGATTAAATTCGGGCAAGTTGAGCAGGTCTGGTGAGGCGAGTGTAGCGATATTGGTATCTATAGAGGCGGAGGAATCCGCGATTACGAAGAGGACGGTGTTATATTTTTTATTTTGCAGGGCGAACCAGGCATATTCGACGGCAAGACGGGTTTTGCCAACGCCACCGAGGCCGTGGACAGCCTGGGGCTGGGTAATTGCAGCGGCTTTGTGGTCAGGAGAAGAAAGTCGTTTGTCGAGTGATTTGAGTGCATCATCACGGCCTTTGAGGAGGTCGCGGATTGAGGTGTAGGGCAGATTATGAACGGAGCCTTGTGGTACGGGTTTGGATTGGGTCACAAGGCCGTCGAGTTTTGAGCTTATTTTACGAAGTTCATCGATTGTACTTACTTTGAAGAGGGTGTCATACTTTTTACATTCGTCGGCGAGAGCTTTGGCAAGCCGAGTGAGATGTTGACGAGCTATGTCTTCCTCCAATTTAAAAAACTTTTGGGGTTCTTCAACGGTGCCAGGGACTAATCGCCATTGTTCCAGAAGCGCATCGAGCCATTGAGATTCGGTGGGGATATGGTTATCGAGAATTGTCTTGCGCAGGGCACACAGCGAGGGTTGTTTGGCAGGGTCGGGGTTCTGGTCGATTGCCGCGAAATCGGAGTCGGGGTAGATATGGGCATCGGGCGGGAGATTCTTTGCCCATTGACTGAATGTTTTTTGCAGATTTGAGGCAAGGGATTTGTGGGTGAGGAGTCGGTCAAGCCCTTTTTTGAGGGCGTAGCCGATGGCCCAGGATAGGGGGTCGAACGCCATTATTAAAATACCTCAGGGTAACCTGGAAGTGGGACAAGGCCCACGGGTATCGATTATACAATGAGATTATATTTTAAGCGGGACATTTTGTCAAATAAGGAATACATCCCCGGCAAAGATTAGGAAGAAGAGAGAGTAAATTGACCCCCGGCGGAGCCGGGGGCTAACCGAGAAGGAAGAAGATTTATTTTATTACCCCCCAACCGCAACCCCCGACAACAACATTCGAGGGCGAGAGGGTTGAGGGGCGAAACAATAACGTTCTAAATACAATAAAAAAATCAGTGAAATCTTTGTAATTAGCGGTTAAAATAATATTAGCGTATAGTGGGCAGCGTCTCGCCAAAGCGAGACTCCGCCTCGCAAGGCGAAGCTTCGCAAGGGCTTCGTATAGCGTTTAGCGAGTAGAAGATTTTATGGAAAATAAAAAAGATTTAGCGTTCCAAAGATGTATAAATCCTGAATGCGCGGCGGAATATGAAGTAAGCAAGGTCATATTCAAATGCCCGAAGTGCGGGGATTTGTTAGATGCGCAATATAACTGGGACAAAATCGAGGTCCCGAAGGCGCTGTCTGATTTCGGCAAACGCTGGGCGAGCCGGCAAAACCGGCTGGATTTGTCGGGGGTGTGGCGATTCAGGGAGTTACTCAATTTTTGCGACGACAAGGACAAGGTAACGATTGCGGAAGGCCAAACGATACTGCAGCCCAATGACGAGGTGGGTAAATACGCGGGAATGAAGGCGGGGAGATTGTTTTTACAGTATGAGGGGCTTAACCCTTCCGGGTCGTTCAAGGACAACGGAATGACTGCGGCGTTCAGCCACGCGAAAATGGTCGGGGCGAAATCGAGCGCCTGCGCATCAACGGGCAATACCTCGGCGTCGGTTGCGCTATACGCCCATAGCTGCGGATTGAAATGCACGGTATTTATCGGGTCGGGCAGAATCGCGTTCGGCAAATTGGCGCAGGCGATGGATTACGGGGCACAAACCATTCAGATACGGGGCGATTTCGATGACTGTATGAGGCAGGTGCAGGACGTTTGCAATAAATTAGGGATGTATCTGCTAAATTCGCTTAACCCATTCCGCTTAGAAGGCCAAAAGACGATTATGTATCGCATCATCGAAGGGTTAGGGTGGGAATTGCCGGATTGGATTGTGGTGCCGGGGGGCAATTTGGGCAACTCAAGTGCGTTCGGCAAGGCGTTTTACGAGCTGAAACAATTAGGTTTGATTAAGCGGATACCGCGAATGGCGATTATAAACGCAACCGGGGCATCGACGCTTACTGACCTTGTCAATAATAAGAAACTCGCCTGGAACGGCGGCAGCGTCGATAACAAAGTAATCGAGGATTACTACGCGGACCTTACGGCGAGAAAGTTCTCGCCTCATACCTGTGCATCGGCAATCGAAATATCGAGGCCTGTAAATCTGAAAAAATGCCTGCGGGCGATTGACGTTTGCGACGGCGTAGTGCGGGCGGTTACCGACGAGGATATTTGCGACGCGAAGGCGGTTATAGGCAAATACGGACTGGGCTGTGAGCCGGCAAGCGCAGCGTCGGTGGCGGGATTGAAATTGCTGCGAGCCGAGGGGGTTATCGGCGAGAACGAACGCGTTGCCTGTGTTCTTACCGGCCACGCACTGAAAGACCCCAACGTTACGGTCAATTATCACAAGGAAAAGCAGGGGCAGTTCAGTAACCCGCCCATCGAGGCACCGAATGACCTTGATGAAATAATTAAGCTGATGAATTGAGAATTAAGAATTCAGAATTAAAAATTATAAAACACCGGCGAGACGAAAATTTCTAAATTCCCAATTCTTAATTCTCAGCTTCTTAAT
>JBELAA010000420.1:0-1226 GCA_049509315.1 Sedimentisphaerales bacterium
TCAGCTGCGAAATATGTATGGTAACGCCCTTGTTATGTTTTATCAGGCCGGCAATAAAAAGCAGGCGCAGAAAATTTACAACTTCCTCCACAATCGTTTCCCTTACCGCCCTGAATTCAGCGAGCCGGCTGTCGAGACCTTTGTCAGGGACTATATCAAGGAGAATCTCGAGAACATATCAATAACCAAGGCCACGGATATGATGATGATGATGCTAAGCGAGGCGTATTTCAGATACGCCGTCAGAGACGACGACGAGGCGTTCGCCAGGGAGAAAATGGCCGAAGATACATATAAGCTTTACAACGAAAAGTACAGTGACGAGCAGCGTCTTCGTATCCCGGAATTCAAGGTGCTCAGGTATAACGCCCTTCAGGATTTCTTAAGCGACAGGCAGTATCCCGTCGTGATGCGGCAAAATCTTCTCGGCCGGATAAAAGTCGAACGGCCCGAGCTTGCCGACCAGCTCATGCAAATCGGGCAGCAACTCCAAAAAGAATCCCAGCCGCAGACAGACAATGAACCCGCCGCCCCATAACTCAGGTGATTTTACCGATGAGTTAGCGGAAAGCCCCCAGGTTTATCCTGGGGGTTCAAACCCCCAACGTAAAGTTGGGGGCTTACCACTTACGCTGTCGCAGCGGCAGGCGGTTTTTCACCGCGAGGGGCCGTTGCTTGTCATAGCAGGTCCCGGCAGCGGCAAGACGCGGGTTATAACTTATCGTATTGCCGCCCTCATCGAATCAGGCGTCGCCCCGTATAATATCTGCGCCATAACCTTTACCAATAAGGCCGCAGAAGAGATGCGCCAGCGAGCCGTTTCCCTCGGCGCTTCAGGCGGCGCGTATATCAGCACATTTCATTCACTGTGCGTTCGCATTCTGCGCAGGTACGCAGGCGCCGCGGCAGTCAATCCGAATTTCAGCATTTACGACGATTCCGACCAGGCCAAATGTGTCAAACAGGCCGTCGCCGATTGCGGATTCGATACCGCGAATTTTCCGCCCGCCCGCATTCTCGATGCCATATCGACCTTGAAAAACAAGCTTATCGACGCTGAAACATACGAAAAACAGGCGCACGATTTCTTTTCGAAGGCGCTTTCTAAAATATATTCCCGCTATCAGAAAATTCTTAATGAGCTAAGCGCCCTCGATTTTGACGACCTGCTTATGAAGGCGGCCTTTCTTCTCGAAGGGCACGCCGACGTCCGCATTGAGCTTGGC
>JBELAA010000421.1:0-1805 GCA_049509315.1 Sedimentisphaerales bacterium
CGTTGAGCCGCATAATAAGACCACCTATCCCCAGATTTCGGGCGATGTGGCGGAATGCCTTTACCAGGCGATTCAGAAAAAGCACCTTTTCAATTTGTCGGTTCTCAAGCAAACAGACCTCGCCTGGAAAAACCTGCCAATTCTGCCGGATTCTGTTTACACCTTCGAGCAGTTGTCGGCCGCACGTAAAATGTTAGGCGTTGACGCGGTCATCGTAGGCGCCGTTACGAGCTATTCCCCATATCCCAATATGGCAATAGGAATTAAGTTGAAGCTGATAGACCTCAGGGACGCTAGGGTCTGCTGGACAATCGACCACGTATGGGATACTGCCGACAAAACCACCGAGTCCCAGCTCAAAAAGTATTTCGAAAAGCAGTTGCGCAACGATTATTCGCCTTTGAACGAGCAGTTGGCCGTGCTCAGCTCGCTGAATTTCCTGAAGTTCGTAACTTACGATATCGCCGAGACCTTCGGCCCATAGGCCAAATGCCCGGAATCCGCGACTTTAGAAAAAAATGAAAATTTTTCGCAAATACGCTTAAGTTAATTGCGAAACGCTCGAAAAGAAGGAAGGATAAAAGGTATTATTCGGTAACGGAACAATGATAGAGAAAATAAATATCAATCCGATTCGTTTCGATGATGCGTCGTCAGGCGAGCCCCGCCCCCGTCAGGCAGGCCCCGCCAATCAGCAGGTTGACGCCACTTTGCAGGTTAATTTCGACCGGCTGATGGAGCAGGCCAGGTATCTGCCCGCCGACGACACCGAAATCGTCCACAGGGCGCAGGAGCTTTTACGCTCAGGCGCACTCGATAACCCCGCAAACATAAAGCAGGCGGCGGAAAATATCGTCAAATTCGGCGTGTAAAAAATAGTCGTCCACGGACGGACGATTCGAGCGGCTTAACGGATGAGCATCTCGGCGAGGAAACGTTACAGGGCTTCCCCAAACCCGGTTACTCAACCTCGCCGTTTTTTTTATTTAGCCACATAGTCCCGGCACGCGGGGTATGAAAAATCAAATATTAAAAATCAAAATGTAAAATTGCGGAGGAGGACTAAATTAAATCAGTCCGCTTCAACAATTTTACATTTTGATATTAGATTTTTGATATTTGCTCTTCAGCGCCTTTGTGTTAATGTAATTCGATGAATTTTTTCAGCGTTGATAACGTGTTTTTCAGGGTTCTGGGCTACCCGTTAAGTTATATCGAGCTTTCTTAATCGTCATCTACGTCCTGCTGATTACTAAAAAAATCGTCTGGGCGTGGCCTTTAGGGATAATCACCTTCTCGCTTTTCGCGGTTCTGTTTTATCAGGTCCGCCTCTATTCCGATTTCTTCGAGCAGTTTTATTACATAGGCAACTGCTTTTACGGCTGGTGGGTCTGGCTGGCAATGAGAAAAAAAGCCGAAAATTCCAGTGAGCCGGACGTTACTCATTGTGTTATGAAAACTTATTTTATAATCGTGTCAATAATAGCGGTCGGCGGGGGACTTCTCGGCTTTACCATGAGCAGGATTCATAACTGGCTGCCCGCTTTGTTCCCCAAACCCGCGGCCTATCCTTATATCGACGCGCTCGCTACCGTAATGGGTTTTGTCGCGGCCGGCCTTATGACACATAAGAAAATCGAGGCCTGGATTTTGTGGATTTGCGTCAATTCGATTTGTATATGGCTCTATTTCGCCCGCAACGTAAAATTCGTCGCCGTCCTCTACATTTTCTTCCTCGCCCTGGCACTCAACGGCCTGCTCACCTGGAGCAGAGACCTCCGCAAAAATCGAATAGTAAAAAGCAA
>JBELAA010000422.1:0-1221 GCA_049509315.1 Sedimentisphaerales bacterium
TTTAGCTACTGTATTTCATGTCAAGGGAAAAAATTAGGCTGTTTGCCAGCGGCAACGGTTTTTAATCATGGTGTTTAAGATCGTTAAGAGCTTTCTCATGCAAGCGGTAATCACTACTTTTCTTTTTTTCCCGGATTTCAGCAGACGCTCCGCAAAGGCGCGGATTATAGGGTTAAAGCGAATGGCTGCCCGAGTAGCCATATATAAAGCCTTTCGAACACTGGCTCGTCCTCCCCAGATCATGCGCCGCCCGCGATATTTGCCGCTGTCTCGGTTGAAAGGAGCCACACCGATCAGAGCAGCTATTTGCCTGCGATTGAGGGTTCCCAGTTCCGGTACCTCACACAATAATGTGGAGGACAGGACGGGTCCTACACCTTTGGCGCTTTGGAGGATCTCGTCCTTTTCCCGCCAGAGAGGAGTCTTTTTAATCAGGGCATGCAATTCGGTATGGACCTGGGCAATCTGCTTTTCCAGCCATTTAATATGGACCTCGATGTTTTTTCGGGTCCATTTGGGAGCTGTGCTAAGACGATTTTTTTCCGCCGCCAACATCTGGGTCAGTTGGCGACGTCGGGTGACCAAAGCCTCTAGCTGCTGGGTTTTCTCACCTTTCAAGGGTCGTACTTCCGGCCGGGTGAAGGCGGCAAACCGCGCAATGACCAAGGCATCAAGGGCGTCTGTTTTGGCCAGGATGCCGATGGACTTTGCGAAATCTCGCACCCGTTTGGGATTCACGACCACTACCGGAAACCCTTGGGTCGACAACGTCAACGCGGCCAGAGTCTCCCACCCTCCGGTCCCTTCGAGGACCACCCGGAGGGGAGCGAAAGGCCGGATAAAATCCATGACCATCGCCACGCCGTCTTCGGAATTGGCAAAGGTCATACGCTCTTCAGTGGGCCAAACGCCCACGTCCAGAGTGTCTTTCGATACGTCGATACCAATAAACTGTTCAGGAGTATTCATGATCTCTTTTACCCTTCCTTGCGAAAAATACGGGATCCGGTCTGGTCCCAAGCAACTGTCCGGGCTAATGGGAGAAGCATCATGGCGACCCACGCTAAAGTACGGGCTTGGAAACCCCAGGCACTTACGGTCTACCATGATGGACAGCTAATATGTTTTACAAATTGTTTGGGCTATCCACAAGGGATTTTTTCCCAAAAACGCAGACGCCAATCGATTTCTAGATAACTGACTATTTAATATACAAGGCAC
>JBELAA010000423.1:0-1866 GCA_049509315.1 Sedimentisphaerales bacterium
GTCCTCGAAGGCGACACGCCCGATACGTTAGCGGCGAGGGTATTCGAGCAGGAATGTATCGCTTATCCGCAGGCCATTCAGTTGTTTGCTGAAGGCAGGTTAACGGTGAAGGACGCAAAAGTCAGTATAGCGTCACAGGGCGCGGCCACAGAGTTTTTTCAGCCACAGAGAACACAGAGACCACAGAGATAAGAAAGAAAACAAAGACAATGAACAAGCGGCAGAAATGGACACTGATAAGGTTTGTGTTGGTGTTGCTGGTTACGCTGGCGGCGGTCGCCGCGATTGTTGAGATGAAAAACGGAATCAATCACGCGGAAGCGACGCGGGCGATGGAGCATCTTGGTAAAATTGTCAGTGATTACAAGCAGAAGAACGGCTACGTGCCGCCGGAGTCGTTTGTGGACAACCTGAAAGAATCGCTTGTGGGGCAGGCGCGATTGGGTGATTTGCATTACAGGGCGAGATGGATAGACGCTGATTCGACACCGGATACAATCCTCGCTTTTACCAGGAGCGGCTCTCGCTCTTTATTTTTCAAGCCGGAGGTGATTGTGCTTCTTTACGACGGTAAAGTTGTGCGGATGGACGAGAAGTCCTTCGATAAACTGCTTGCCGGCCAGCAAAAACCGGGGGAAGAATAATAATTTATTATTTTCTATTTTCCATTTTCTATTTGAAAAAGAGAGCGTCGGTCTAAATAGTAAACAGGCGCATAACAAAGCGACGAACTAACTTCGGAAAATAATAAATAGAAAATTAAGATTATACAACGGCTTTTTCGTTTTTGACAGGAGCCGGCGTTTCGATACCTTCGAGCTTAAGATGCTCCTCGTCGAGCACGTCGATTTTGATTAAGTTCTTGCCCTTGAACTCGCCTCGCAGGACGGCTTCGGAGAGCGGGTCCTCAATGTAATGTTCGATTGCCCTTCGCAGGGGCCGGGCGCCGAATTCGGGGTTATAACCCTTCTCTATCAGGAATTCCTTGGCGTTGCTGCTAAGCTCGAGTTTGAAGCCGTGCTCAGTCAGCCGTTTGAACACTTTGGCAAGCTCATATTCGACAATGGCCGCGAGGTTTTCTCTCGACAGGGGCTTGAAGACGATTATGTCGTCAACGCGGTTAAGGAATTCGGGTCTGAAGTGGCGTTCGACTTCCTTGTGGAGCATATCTTTCATTTTCTCGTAGTTGGCCTCCGGGGTTTTCTTTCCGAAGCCGAAACCTTTGATAAGCTCTGCGCCGATGTTGCTGGTCATAATGACGACGACGTTCTTGAAGTCGATGATTCTGCCGAAGCTGTCGGTCAGGCGGCCCTCGTCCATAATCTGCAGCAAGATGTTATAAACATCGGGGTGCGCCTTTTCGATTTCATCGAGCAGAAGAACGGCGTATGGTCTGCGCCTGATGCGTTCGGTGAGCTGACCACCCTCTTCGTAGCCGACGTATCCGGGAGGAGCGCCGACGAGCCGGCTGACGTTGTGCTTTTCCATAAACTCGCTCATATCCAGCCGGACGAGAGCGTTTCTGTCGCTGAACATAAATTCCGCAAGGGCCTGCGCCAGCAGTGTTTTGCCTACGCCGCTGGGGCCCAGGAAAATGAAGCAGCCCATCGGGCGGTTGGGGTCTTTCATACCGCTTCTGCTCCGGCGAACCGCCTTTGATACGGCCGCAATCGCCTCATCCTGCGAAACGACCTGCTTGTGAATTTCGGCTTCGAGCTCGAGCAGACGCTGGGTCTCCTTCTTTTCGAGACGCGTCAGCGGGACGCCGGTCATATTGCTGACGACCTCGGCGATAACCTCGGCATCAACTATGCCCGTGGCTTCCTTGTTCTCCTCATACCATTTCTTCTGCATTATCGCCTTATC
>JBELAA010000424.1:0-1220 GCA_049509315.1 Sedimentisphaerales bacterium
TTTAATCGTTGAGCCGGTTACGAAAGTCGCCGGCGGCTGCAAAGGAAGCTGCCCAGGCGGGGTTCGTAATCTGCTCGCGAAACAGAGAAAATAAGGAATTTGTCTGATGGATGAGACGGTCCTGCAGCAAATTGAGCAGATTATCGGCTACAAGTTCTCAAATCGCGCACTGCTGGCTGAGGCGTTCACGCACGCCTCGGCGGTCGATTCGAGGGCCAAAAGCAACGAACGGCTCGAATTTCTCGGCGACTCTGTCCTTGCGCTGGTGATTTGCAGGAATATTTTCGACCGCTCGCCCGGTTATCTCGAAGGCGACCTGACGAAAATGAAAAGTATGCTCGTTTCACGCGGGACCTGCGCCCGCATCACGCGAGAGATGGGTATTCACAAGTTCCTCAAGGTCGGCAAAGGTATGGCGGGCAGTCATTCCCTCGGTTTTTCACTCGCCGCGGGATTGCTCGAGGCGGTCATCGCCGCTATATGTATCGACGGCGGTTTCGACGCGGCGAAAAATTTCATACTCAGCCGGTTCGGCTCCCTAATCGAAAAAGCCGACGTCGTGCAGGTCCAGGGCAATTTCAAATCGCTTCTACAGCAGCATTCCCAGCAGCATTTCAATATCACACCCGTATATGAGGTTCTGGATGAAAAGGGACCAGACCATAACAAATGCTTCGAGGTGCAGGCGGTGATAAACGACAGGCATTTCCCCAGCGCCTGGGGCACTAATAAAAAAGAAGCGGAGCAAAAGGCCGCGTTAAACGCCCTTATTGACATCGGCGCAATCAAGGATTTTAGCGAGGAAGCCGACACGCAGCGCAGCGTTGGGCCCGCTTCGGAAAGCGACAGCGCCGGTCCCCCTACTGTGTAACAAAACGGGCAATCGCCGCCAATATCAGAGCTATAACCAGAAGGAAAGCTGTTATCGACAGAAACAGGACTATTGACTCTTTAATAAAATTACCGAATGAAATTCGCGGCACTTTTGTCGCCTTGTAGATAACCGCTATCGAAATCACAACCGGCAGCAGTAAAAGCAGGGATTGCCTTGTGGTTCCGATTTCTTCCGGGGCCATAAAGCCGGCCATCACAAGAGAGGTCAATTCGGCAATCAACTCCGGCCTCCTTCCAGTTTCCGCAGATACGCCATATAAACCGAATTCACAATGCAAAGCAGGTTAAGAAGCCCCGCGGTGCTTGTATAAATCTGGCCGATTTCA
>JBELAA010000425.1:0-1211 GCA_049509315.1 Sedimentisphaerales bacterium
AAAATTTCTAAATTCCCAATTCTTAATTCTCAGCTTCTTAATGGGAGAATCGCTATGATTGAGTCAGCTATAGAATTTTTGAAGAACGCAATAAAAGACCAGATAATAGGCGACCCGGTCTGGGCGACAACGGCCCTGGTAGGCCAAGTCCTGTTCGGGGGCAGGTTCGTAATCCAGTGGTTGGTCAGCGAATACAAAAAGAAGTCGCTCGTGCCTGTCAGCTTCTGGTATCTGTCGATAGGGGGCAGTTTGCTTTTGTTAGCTTACTCGATTCATATCAAAAATCCTATTTTTATGCTGTCGTTTTCTCTCAATACGCTGATTTACGTCCGGAACCTGCATTTGCTTTATTTAGAAGCACGGCGGATGAAAACCATTTTGCCGTCGTAATAAAAAGGACAACGCCGAGATATGGGAAAAAAGCTTGTCATTTTCGGGGTATTACTGCTTTCGGCGATAACGGCGTCGTGGTCGCTGTCGAGCAGAGCGCTAGATGACCATGAAAGTTTTGTTACGATAGCGGCCCGCGAGATGATTCAGACCGGCAACTGGGTCCTGCCCACGTTTAACGGTCTGCCCCGGCTGCAAAAAACGCCGCTTTCTTACTGGCTGGTGGCGGGCATTTCAGAGGTCAGCGGCACGGTTAACGAGTTTACCGGCCGGCTGCCCAGCGCGGTTTTCGCGTTTTTGTCGGCAGCGGCGGTGCTGTATTTTGTGAACCGGTGGTTAGGGCTGCGAACCGCGGCTTTGGCGGCGGCGGGATGGGCGACGTCGATTGGTTATGTTTACTGGTCGCACTCGGCCAGGCCTGAAATGTCGCTGGTTTTCTTTACGACTGTGTGCCTGTTATCTTTTTACACGGCGGCAACAAGCGAGGACAGTCGAAGCCGGACTGTTTTTATGCTGGTTTTCTGGGTGAGCTTCGTCTTGGGTAATCTGGCCAAGGGGCCTGCGCCGTTTGTGTATGTTTTGCTGCCGGTGGGTTTATATATAGCTTTGAGGAAGGATTGGCGGCTGATTCCGAAGCTATTACCGATTTGGGGGATAATTATTTTTCTTGTCGCGGTATTACCCTGGCCCCTGGCGGTGGCGCATAAGATGGACTGGAACGTGGTTATATGGAAGAAGGAATTTTTTGACCGCTTGTTCGGCGAATATGCCGCGGGGCATTATCCGTGGCATTATTATCTCGGGATGGTGTTCAAATACGT
>JBELAA010000426.1:0-1713 GCA_049509315.1 Sedimentisphaerales bacterium
CTGTGGTTCTTCGGTTGGACCGCAGTTTTTTATCTGGTGATTCTTGTCATTGAAATTCGTGTCGCTCTTGCGGCAATGGATTTAAACAAAATTAACGGGGCTGCGCAGGCGTGATTAACGCATCAATATATACAAGTTTGTTAGCTGAATTAAACCCGCTCGAACCGGTTCTGCAAAAACCGCTGTTCTCAATTTTTATCGGGCCCTGGCAGGTCAGTGTCAGCAACCATATGTTTATGGTTACTCTGGCGACGCTCTTTTTGCTGATAGCAGTCCCGTTGGCGGCAAATCAAAACCACAACTTCGTCCCGCGGGGCCTGAGAAACCTTCTCGAATCGATATGCGTGTTTTTCAGAGAGGAGGTCGTCCGTCCCGTTTTGAAAGACCGCACGGACAAATACGTCGGCTTCATCTGGACCGTGTTCTTTTTTATACTCACGCTCAATCTTCTCGGCTTGATACCCATCGAAAAAATCCCCACGCTGTTCACCGGCAAACCAAATCACTATGGCGGCGCAGCTACCGCAAATATCTGGATTACAGGCGCTATGGCAGTCGTCGTCTTTATTATGTTCCATCTGGTCGGTATCAAAGAGCAGGGCCTGTGGAAATACCTCGTCAACCTCGCTCCGCCTGTGCCCTGGCCGCTAATCCCGCTAATATACTTTCTCGAATTAGTAAGCTCATTCATCAGGCCCTTCACCCTTTCAATCCGGTTGTTTGCCAACATAATCGCCGGCCATATGATAATAGCAACGTTTATCGGCCTGATACTGGTTTTCAAGAACTATGGCGTGGCTGTGGCGGCCGTCTTCGGTGCGGTGGCGCTGACGCTGCTGGACGTATTAGTCGCTTTTATTCAGGCGTATGTATTCGCGTTTTTATGCACTCTTTATTTCGGTTTCGCTATTGAAGCAGAACATTAAAAATACTCTTTTGGAGGTCATTGAACAATGATAGGACTAACTGGAAACATTTTGGCCGTCGTGGCCGATGCAGGTCTGCCGATTTTCGGCGCAGCCCTCGCCTGCGGTCTGACCGTTATCGGCGCAAGTATCGGCATAGGCCTCATCGGCGCATTTGCCTCAAGCGCAACGGCCCGTCAGCCCGAAGCCGGCGGCAACATTTTCAAAAGTATGATTGTTTCCGCCGCCCTTGTCGAAGGCGTTACGTTTTTCTCCCTTTTGATTTGCCTGCTCACACTTCTCTGGTTGCCTGCTCACACTTCTCTGGCTGAAAGGATAAGCGGACGACTCAAATGCGAAAACAACTTTTTATAACGATTGCCGTGACGCTGATAGCCGCGTTACCGGCCGTCGCCTCCGAAGAAACGCCGCAAGGTGGGCAGGAAAATATTTTCAGCGGTAATTTCGCCGACGCCCTGTGGACGGTTATCGCCTTCTTTTTACTTTTGGTCGTCCTTCTCAAGTTCGCCTGGAAACCGATTCTCGCCGGCCTCAAGGCCAGGCAGGAGCACATCGAGCAGGAGATTAAAACCGCCGAAAACACGAAAAAACAGGCGGAAAACCTCATCGAGGACTACAAACATAGAGGACATAGGATAATCGAGGACGCCACGGCAGCCGCCCAGCAAAGCCAGCGTGAGCTTATAGAAGAAACGCGTAAGGAAACACAGCTAATCAAACAGCGTGCGCAGGACGACGTCAGGCACGCTATGGTAGCTGCTTCGGAACATCTGTGGAACGAGGCGGC
>JBELAA010000427.1:0-1207 GCA_049509315.1 Sedimentisphaerales bacterium
AAATTCGCAACCCGACCTTCAGAAATAGTTATCGTTTTCCCCGCTGTGATTTTTTTATGGGCATCAGCAAATCCAGGAGCAGCGATAAAAAAGGCCCGATTACCGCCGAGTAAGCAGCCGACCCGATTATTAATTTCAGCCCCCCTGGACGGCCCGCCAGAAAATGTGATAACACCCCTGTTCCAATACCGGCTGCAAATATCGCCAGCGCCTGGTGAGGCATTTTCTTAAGCGAGATTACGCCGTGCAGGTATGCCAGCCCCGTCCCGAAAACTCCGAAACTGATTATTTCAGGCCCCATCCTGAAGCCCGTCGCGATTAAGTCCGCCGACAGCCCGATGGCAAATGAGCTGATTATCGCCTCGGCTACTTCGCAGCGGGTCGCGAAAAATACCGTTAAAATCAGCAGCAAATCAGGCGTGATTTTGAAACTCGTTACACCGATTGTGTCTATAAAGCTCGCCTGAAGCAAAGTCGTGAGCAAAACCAGCACCGCGAATCTCGGCCAGCGCATTGTTCATATCCTCCTGTGCATAAATCGCGGCAGTAATTATCTCTCATTTATGATGCGGGACGGGTTTTTCACTCGTCGGCGCCGAGCTCATTTTTATCACCGCCACGGTATTGAGTTTGGCGGTATCGCATACGGGCGTAACCGTTATGTCCCAAAGACCCGGCGTTTTGCTGTCCCGCTTGCATTCCGAGACCGCGCCGGCAATCATTGCCGCGTCGAGCAGACCCGGCTTTTTGCGCACCAGCACTGCGTCGCCGATATTGATTTTGTGTTTTATGGGCACCAATTTGATTTTCGCACGGTTTGCGCCGTCGCCCTGCATCAGCATATTTATATCCAGCCCCGCAATATTGACCTGCACTATCGACGACGAATCCGTAAACAGCCGGACTTTGGCGGTCCTGCCCGCCTGCTCCGTTACCGTCCCGATTACGCTGTTGTCGCCTATGACGTAAAGCCCTTTGGTCAGGCCGTCTTCGCTGCCCCGGTTTATAATAAGCTCGCATCGTTTGCCTTCTACCGACGCCGTGATAATGTCAGCGGGCAGGATTTGTGCGCCTTCCAGCCCGCGCAGTCGCGAACGCATACCGGTTACCTGCTCGAGCGCCTGGTTTTTCTGGCGCAATTCCTCTTCGAGATTCATAATGTAATTCTGATACTGTGCCTCTTTGCGCGCCTGCTCGTTTTGCACCG
>JBELAA010000428.1:0-1202 GCA_049509315.1 Sedimentisphaerales bacterium
TGGGAAAATTCGTTGTTTTCACGTCCCGAATTGGCCGAAGAAATACTTTGGAATTACGAATTAGTTTGGCATCTTTTGATGACCGGACAACAGATGATGGTGAACATAAGATTTATCAGGCGCGTAAATAATCAGGACAGCACGAGCCGCAAAAGGAGTTGACTGAATGTTGGTGCTCAGCAGACAAAAGGATGAGTCGATAATGATAGGCGACGACGTCGAAATCACAATCGTGGATGTCAGAGGGGATAAGGTTCGATTGGGAATAACGGCGCCGAAAAGCATACCGGTTCACAGAAAAGAAGTTTATGAGGCAATCCAGCGGGAAAAAAGAGAGGCACATACGGAGCGAAGCACAGGACCCGCTCCGGAAAAGCAGCAGTAATTGAAGGCGCAAGCACAAAGAAACCGGCCCGGCGATGGGAAATCGCCGAGCCGGTTTCTTTTATGCACTCATTTGTTAAGGGTCATTTAACCGGTTTGGCGATACCGAAATGCTTATCAGCGAAGTTGAGGAACTGCTGCCAGTCGTAATCGTTGAGGCCGTGGCCGCCTTTGCGGTTATGGTAGCCAATAAAGTCCCCAACGGGCGTCTCAACGGCTGGCATCTCATCAACATCGAGGCCTTTTTCTCCGAACAATTGGTAAACGGGTTCGGCGGTCTTAGCTGCCAGGAACGAACCACGCGGGTCGCCCCACAAGTCCCCTTCGGCGGTAGCGATATAAACGGGACGCGGCGCCATTAAGGCAATCAGCATATGCCAGTCAACAGGCAGGCCGTTGACGCGTGTGCCGTATTGCCTGAAATTTTTACAGAACCAGTAGGGGGCAAAACCCGTTATGGATTTGACTGTCTCGCCGTAGCCGCGTCGAACCAGTGTCGCGCCGGCACAGCCCGATTCACCCGAGAATACGATTGCGAATCGCGGGTCCTGTGCGCCTGCCCACATAACGACTTTGCCGTATCGCGATACCCCCATAATGCAGACCTTGTTCGCGTCGATGTCCCTGTCGGTAACAATGTAATCCATAGCCCTGCTCATCGCCCACGCCCACGCGCCGATAGCGCCCCACTCATCAGGCCCCGGCTGGTTCTGGTCCGCCGAAGGCGAGACCTCGCTGTGAGGCGGGTCGGGACTGGCGAAAAATTTGCGGATACTGTTTTCATATCCGCCCCTTTTGTCCGGCTCAATCTGGTTTGG
>JBELAA010000429.1:0-1793 GCA_049509315.1 Sedimentisphaerales bacterium
CTTGTCGTGATGCTGATTCTGATAATTTTATGCTTCGGCGAGACAATGACAAGCTACACCACGAGAATTCAGGCCGTCTCCGCCAAGGCCGAGACCGAGGCGATGCTGGCCGCGGAGGCCGGATATGAACGCTCCATATTTATGATGTGCCAGCAATCCGACATTCTCGGCTGGCTGCAAGGAGGCGGCGGTACCGCAGGAAACATCAACTTCGGAACAAGCACCTGTTCTTACCAGGTCGATTTCCATGGTTTTCTCGGCGCAAGACCGGTATTCGAGGTTAAATCAATCGGCAAGAGCGGAAGACCCGTTTACACAAGGGTTGTTGACGTCAACGTTATGCAGGAAACCAGCGGATGGGCTGAGGGTTCCTGCAGAATACCAAATGGAACAACCAGTACAACCCCCGTTTATTTCGGCAGTGGTGAGATAATCTCTATGCCCGTCCACATAAACGATTTCCACACCCCCGACGAGATTGATATTTGGATAAGCACCTCAGGCGTCAAGCCGCGATTCCTGCAGAAAGTTGAAATGGGCGAGTCCAGAAAAACCTCGGGCGGCAGCGACCAATACTCTTCAGTTATGAGCTGTTTTGAAGCTGGTATCGACTTCGACCAGCCCGACATCCGAATCACCGACGCCGCAGCCGTCCAAAGCAAAGTCAACCGTTTTTATAACAGCACTAACCCCCTCTACAGATTTACACCCAAAAACCTCGCCCCCGGTGTCTCACCCAGCTGCCTGGCCACACAAATCGAATTTTACGTCAATAAGAACACCCACGCGGGTATGGTCCGCATCGACCCATGCTGCACAGTACAATTACATAGCGCGGGACCTTCGGATTACAATATCGTCTCAGGCAGCAGCCCGATGAGTTTCCATCAATACAATATTTATGCCTATCACTTCAAAAAAACCACCGACCCCTGTATTGTTGTTCCCATCACGAATACTTATGTTACCCAGACCTTTGGTGGTTATACCAGCGACCCCGGCGGACAAATCTATGTTAACGGCAACGTCGTAATCGGCGGCGGCGAAGACGCGAACTTTACAGACGTTAGTAATATGATCGTCAAAGGCAAAATCACCGTTGTCGCCACTGGCAATATCTGGATAGCCGACTCAATATTGGTTGACGATAATGATAATTCTGGCAACCACTACCAACGCGCCACTACCAACGCGACGCCAATGGTATGCCCAATATAAATAACCCCAACGTCCTCGGCCTTATCGCACAGGGCGTTATCAAAGTCGTTGACCCGGGCCTGGCTGATTCACCTGCATCCGTAAGCAACTACACTTATCGGCCAATTGGAATTAACAAATCAGGGAAGCGATATTTGCCTGACCCGACCGTTGTTGAGGCCGCCATCACAGTCGGCGGCGGCGGATGGGGGGCGGAAAACGTTAATACATCAGGCGGCAGAAGGGTTTACTCCACCCCACAGGATTACCTCGTCGTTCACGGCAGTATCACTGAAGTCGTCAGAGGTATTGTAGGCCACCTCGGCCTCGGCTCTGATGGTTATATTAAACAGTATTACATCGATACCCGCCTGATGACCGGAATACTGCCCGGCGATATCTGGTTCAGCGGCAAATATATCCCGGCGCCGGCCGGCTGGCATGACTACGGCATCAACGAGCAATGATGATTGTCCCGAACCGTTTCTGGTTCACGGCTGGTTCAGAATTGATAATTTGAAGGCACAACGCTACCCTCAATAATCAAGTAACAATAAAAAAGGCCACAAGCATCCTGCTTATGGCCCGTTGGTTCG
>JBELAA010000043.1:0-12540 GCA_049509315.1 Sedimentisphaerales bacterium
GGCGGACACCCTCGTGCTTATCTGCACTATTTCTTTCGGCTCAATCTCGCCGGTTGCGCTTACTCGCTCGGTCAAATCTCCCCGTTTTACCTCCTCGATTCGCACCACTTCCTCTTTGGCCCTGCTCCTTTGACTCTTGGCTCTCAGCCCGCCAATCACCAGCAGCGCTAAAACCGCGACAACGGTGATGATAATCCACTTGCGTTTTTTCTTCACACCCGTTCCTCTCATAGCAAAATTATTTCTCGCCTGTGCGGGAATCCGGTAGTATTTTCGGGCCTCCCGTGCCTGATAGTGGTTTATTTACCGTGTCTGATTTGTAAGCTTCCTTAGTTTACGTAATTTCAGTCATTATACTCTACAAACGTAGAGTAAGTCAAGAGCGCCTTTACTCTCCCGTTTATTATAATGCGCAATGTTACCGTTTTGTTATAGTTTTGACCTTTTCTTGTGATTTTTTCGCCTCAGACGTGTCTTGTTTACCGGATATAGCGCCTAAATCCTTAAAATCAGCGCCCAAATCCGGGAATTTTTTCCGGCAGAACATTTACCTAGCTAAAACGCCGGCTTTTATCCCCCTATTACCGCCGTCGCCTCCACCTCGAACAAAAGCTCCTCCCTGCAGATATCACAAACCGCTGTCACTAACGGCCAACCAATTCGCCCTTTAAACTCCTCGAATACCCCCTCCACCTCCGGCGTTTTGCAGTATGCCGCCGCACTGACAACATCGCTGTCGCTGCAATTCATATCCTTCAGCACCGCCCTGACGTTTTCAATCGTCGCCTCGATTTGTCCCTTCGCATCCCCGATGTGAGTAGATACGCCCTTTTCATCTATCGAGGCAGTCCCCGATACAAACACGGTCTTTCCCGCCGGACTTTTCACACAGGACGCCCGCGAAAACGCAGAACCATAACTAAGCGCACACTGCTGCCGGCCGATTGCACCTAAAAACTCTATCTTATCATTTGTTGCCCCGACAACTGCCGTCAGGTCCATCCCGATTCCTGACCTGCTCCCCAGGCCAAGCCCGATACCCGTGCTTGCCGGCATTGATTGCCGGCTGCCTTCACCAATCAGCCCGCGCTCTGTAAAGAGTCGGTTGCGAACCTTATTGAACTGGTCGTACCACGACAAAATATCGCCTAACCACATCCAGGTCCTCGGCACACATTTAAAATCCCCGCCGAACTGCTTCAGCGCCGATTCCGCCTTCTTTAACATCGCATCCGCCTGTTCATCCAGCTCGCCGCTGCCTCCCGATATTCCAGAAAGCGTCAGGTAAGCCAGCCCTTCCGACTTTACCACCCGTCCGCACGGTTGATTATCAACCTTTATTACCTCCGGTTTATTCGAACCGGCTATCGAATGAACCTGCACGCCGACTACCACACCACGCCGGCTTTCCTCGCACGTCAACATACTTGGGCTTACGCCGTCATCTATCCGGCCATACGCCTTCCGCCTCGCCGATAATACCCCGTCAACGATTTCTTCAACTGTATAAATCCGTTCCTCGAGGATACCGGCTTTTTCTCTTTTTAATATATCAACGACGCCGGCAAACAATTCTCCAATTCGACCCGGCAAATCAGCAGAATACTCCGCCTCGGCTGTGATATATATCTCAGTCGCTGAGGGACCCCGCACTTTGCGTGTGTCTATTCTGACAGACATCATTTCCTTTCCATACTCAAATATTTGTTACTATGCCTAATCATCGGTTTCCTATCATATCATTTATACAAGAGTAATACTTATTATAAATCCCGACACCTTCTTTTAATCTCTTCTCTTTGTGCCAAATTAATCAACGCGGGGCTTAAATATAGGACCTATTATGCTACTCATGCCATGGCTTTTCATCCTTGATCTGCTTTGTCTCTGCTTTAGGAGTGGCCGTTGTTATCGGCAACTTTACTGAAATAGCATCGCAACCGCGAACAATCCCCAACAGGCGCTCGCCGGTAATCGCAATCGGCCCAGTTGCTAATTCCGGAGTATTAAACGCCTCCAGACAACTGCCATAATATGCAGGGTGTTTCGGCACAGCGGAAATATACAATTCTGTCGCTGCCGACACTTGAACTTTACGAATATATATCTCGGAATAAGCTGACATCTTTCCACCATTTATTATTCATGTCCCTGCTGCCAGGGTGAGGAAGAAGCGTTAGTATCTGTAGCAGGGGCAGCGAGTTTTACAGGCGCATCTACGTTAATACCCTTGTCAAAGCGAACCACACGCCCAAGTTCCTTATAATCGACCTTAACCGGTGATTTAATCAGCTCAGGTAAGCTGAATGTCTCAACGCAGGAATCGTAAAACTCCGGGTCTTTTTGCGGCATTATAAAAGGTTTAGAGGCGTTACCTTTCTCATCCACATAGCTGAAGTATGTCCTCGTAAACAATCCCCCGGCTCTTTTACTGCTGAAAGCAATCCACCGGCTGTTGCTTGACCAGCTATGCCACGATTCGGAATATTGGCTGTTGATATCGAGCTTTTTATAAACGCCCGTTTCGAGGTTCATCATATAGAGGTCGCTGCTTGGCTGATAAATGGGGAAGCAGCCGTATTGACACATACATAAAAGAAGAAAACGGCCGTCCGGAGATATACGGGGCTGCAGGATGCTTAAACCGGTTGTGTCTGCCGACAATACCGTTTCAGGCTGGCCCCACATGTCGGTTTCAATATCATAACTAATTCGCCTGATATCATATTTTACCTTTTCGTAATTTTCCGGAGGGACCTTGTCGCGGTTTTTCCATAAAATCGGAGCGCTGGAAAAATATAAATATTTTCCATCAGGCGTCCATGAAGGGTATGTTTCAAGGCGATTGCTGTCGCAAATTCCTGCGTTAGTTTTAGCTATTTTGGTATCAGAATTATAATAAGCTATCTCGCTGTCGAGGTCAACCACATCGCGAATTTCCATTCCAGCGGTATGGAAAAATTGTCTTACTTTGTTAAATGAATAAGCGGCTAAACGCCCGCTGGGATGCCAGGCAGTGTAGCCGAATATCGCATTAATTTTCTCAATAGTGCCGCCGCGAATGCATATTGCGGAACTGCCGTATTTTTTGCTGCGAACACCGACAGACATATTCTCAGGATTGTTTGCGGTGAAACTATGACAGTTAACACAATCACCGTCGAACGTTTTGCCGTGTATTATCAGGGACTGGTCGTAATTTTCGAGATTGCGCTGATAAATTCCGATTGGCCCCCAATAAGTGCATACCGGCTCGATGCGGCGGTATGCTATGAAGCTGTCAATATTCTCTTTTGCGATATAATTTTCAATGCTACTGTATTTTTTCCACTGCCCGTTGTTCACATAAAGCTCGAAAAACAGTTTTTCGCCCCGGTTTGCCTGCAGCAGGGCCTTCCATTCACGCAAAGGAATTGTGATTTTTCCGCTATTGCTGCTGATATTTATGGGTTTGCCGCCGGCGGAATATATTTTAACGAAATAATCCTGGCCGGGTTCGAGAACAACAAAATTCAAAGGGGCAATATTCGGCGGGATAATTATACCGGAATAATCCGGCTTAATTGCGATATCCTTGTCAACTGTCACAAATTCCCCAGGCGGCCGGGCTTTTGGCCATATAAATCCTAATATCGCGCCTGCTAAGCCAACAAGGCAAAAGACCAACAAATAAATTTCGCGTTTTTTCATTTTTTTACTTCGAATAACCAAATGTAAAATAGAAAAAGTAAGTCTTACTGAAATTCGGCTCCAATATCCGCCGCATGACATTCAAATCTTTGCTACTGGAATCAGTTGCGATTTCATTCATTTTATTATACTGGTCCACTACATCACCATCTATTACGCGCGCACCCAAATCAACTTCCTTATGCGTTGTGCCCGCGTAAAGCAAAATGGCCTCCTGATAATGGCGGGGAATACTTTCATAGCCGAAATCGTCGAGACGCGGAAGGTTTTCGACAAACTTATCGAGCTGGCAGTTGAGAAGATAGTGCGCCATCAGGTATTCGAAGGCCATTTTATTATTTTTATTCCGGCGCAGAAGCTCTTTAAGCCAGTTTTCCTCATCGTAAGTGATATAAGTGATATCGTTATTTTCCATAATTTTTCGCAGGTATTGTACTCGCTCATCTTGCTCAAGCAGCGGGTCTTTTTCAAGCCGCCGCAGCATACCCGTTGCCTCTCCTGCGTAAGCCGGATATCGGCTAAGCGCGTTAAGGTAAACCCTGGCCGATTCGATTTGGCCTTTAACCAGATTTATCAACGAAAGCTGTTTAAGAATGTAGGGATTATCGTCCGCAAGGAATTCATAAGCAACTTCCTCGGCTGCGTTGACCATCCCCAGGTCCAGACATACATCAGACCGCTCCATATAATTAACATTACCCTGCTGAACCTTGCAAAAGACCAAGTCCGAATCGGTTTGTGTTTGGAGAAATGTGAACATTTCATTGCCCATTCGGCCCGTATGAAACAAAGCTCGGTTAACGGCATTGTTACAATATGGAAAATATTTTTTCAATGACCCCTTTCGAACAATGGTCAGCGCCTCGGGCCACATTCGCCGGCTGGTAAAATAATTCACCTGGAGGGTTCTTTTAACCTTCAAATCATAAGAAAACAGAATGCACAGCACGCCAATAAGAACCACTAGTGTCACTTGGATGACCCATCCGGGAACATCGTCTGTTTTTTCTTCTATACCTGAAGGTTTCTCCCTGCCTGGCATTTGTAAACGAGAATCGCTCATTTTTTTGAGCAGCATCCGGATTATATTAATTACCAGAAAAGCTACAGGGATAAAGGCCAATAAGGCGAAACTTAAGAACTTCGCCAAATTTTCCTGCTGGAAGATTTGCATTATCTGCATAAGAGGAATAAAAGACAGGTATGATTCGCTTGTATCCATTCTGAAAAGAAATGCGCCAACAAACCAGCAAACGGCCGTTCCAAGCAAAAGATAAGTCACGCAAAAAACCAATTTGCGCCGTTCAAAAAGTTCAAACAACGCTGCCAAAACCAAAAATATCAAAACCGCACCGCCGGCAAGAAAGTAGAGTGTGACGGAAAATATCAAAAATAATACGCATCTCGGCCAACCCATACGAGCTGAAATCTTTTGATACAGAACTGAAATAAGCATAACAATCAAAAGAGCCACGCTGAAGCTTAACGGGTTTTCGTACCGGCCGCATATCATCAATATCAGAATCGCCGGTACAAAACAAATAACGCGACAGATACTATCCGCTGAAATATCGAGCAGTGCTGCTGAAAGGCGGTAAAGTCCCCAGGCAATCAGGATAATGAATAAAGAACCCAGCCGGGGAAAATAACACATCTGTGTGAAAAATGCAGAGAGATATTGGCTAAATCCGCCTGGGTAACTGAGGCAATCCCGTAAAAAAATGCTGCCGGTTTTGAAAATCGGGGTCTTGCGGCACACCTCGCAATAATAGTAAATAAGTTCGGCTCTGACCGACAGGGTTAAGAAAAGGTAAGATGCGACGAAAAACAGCACGGAAATCACGGGCCAATGGCGTTTTTGACCAAACAGGTTTTTCGTTAGCAGCTGCATTCAGATTCCCTGCATATTTTTCCCCATACCCTTAGCAGAATCTTATTTTTGTATTAGCAATCGTATAGTAGTCCCGATAAACCCAGAATATAAGTAAATGAATACCAAAAGGCACAGAAAAATGCAATTAATATTGCAATCAGAGCGCCGGCCCATCCTATTGATGAAAACTGCGCCAAAAATGCGCTTGTATACGCAACCAGCCCTCCCGGATAGGATATAAACCTGCTGAAAAACTCCGTACCGGTGTAAAAAACCGGATAATCCAAAACGTTTCCTGCGTTGTGGGAAATAATCCGCAGGTCAACCACCTACCACAAATACAAAAAATACAGAAGAAAAAATATTACGCTAATTACCGCTCCATCGACCGATTTGAAGCATAATTTACGTGCCAATTGCATTTCTCCACAGCATGACTTTCGTTATTAAAACTCGGCAACTTTTTATCGCGATGTTCAAAACGTCACCACGTTTACTATCATATCATAGTTTTTGTCAAAGTCTTCGCTTTTTTCGACGTCATCGAAGCTTTTCCCTGACCCATCCCCAGTTTGGGAGTAGTGTCTCATTTCTTAATTTCCTCAATAAGTAATATAAACCAGGCAAGACAGTGTTAAGCATGGTTCTTCCTATAGTAAAAAGGCTGCATTCATTGCGACGATTATTCGAACACCACCGGCCGGGGCGAAAACGCTCACGGCAATACAGGCCCCCTGACTATCGTGGCTGTTGCTGCAACCAGTTGGCTCAAGGTTTTTGCTTGCGAAAGCCGAAGGTATGAGCATACTGACAAAATAAACTCGATTGCCTGCTGGCGTTTCATGGTCGACTCCTTTCGATAGAGTTGTGAAGTTCCTAACTTCTTGTTTCTACAACTCTTATCGTCAAAGAGCCGACCTTCTTATTTGTGCCCGTTCCAAAACTGGGGATGAGTCAGGCAATTTGCCACTGGAAAAACAATTCCCTTTTTGGTAGAATCCTTTTATTCTGAGGATTGAAGCAAAATGGCGACTATGGCCAAAGAGACGAAATCAAAATGGAATGGTTTTTCGCTTCGCAAGCGGAAAGAAATGCCCGACGGACTCTGGACGCGGTGTCCTGCCTGCGAGCATATGCTATATAAAAGCGAGGTGGTGAAGAATCTCAACGTTTGCCCGCAGTGCGACCACCATTTCCGCGTCGATGCGGCCACGCGAATCGGCTATTTGGCCGACGAGGGCACGTTCGAGGAAATACTGGCGGAGCTATCCAGCAACGACCCGCTGAATTTTAACTTCCGCGGCACGAGCTATCGGCAGCGGCTCAAGGCCGACGAGCTGAAAAGCGGCGTAAAAGAGGCGATGCGAATCGGCAAGGCCTTTATAAAAGGAAGGCCCGTGATGTTAGCGGTAATGGAGCCGAATTTCCTGATGGGCTCGATGGGCTACGTGGTAGGCGAGAAATTCTGTGCGGCGGTCGATAAGGCCATCGAGGAAAAGCTGCCTTTGGTAGCCGTATGCTCATCGGGCGGGGCGAGGATGCACGAGGGAGTGGTATCATTAGGCCAAATGGCCAAGACAAGCGCCGCACTGGCGAAATTCGACAAGGAGGGCGGCTTTTATATCGCGGTCCTGACAGACCCGACAACGGGTGGCGTTACGGCCAGCTTTGCTATGTTAGGCGACTGCCTGATTGCGGAGCCGAAGGCGCTCATCGGTTTTGCCGGCCCGCGGACAATAGCCGAGACGATTAAAATCGAACTGCCCGAGGGTTTCCAGACCGCGGAATTTATGTTAGAGCACGGCTTTATAGATATGATTGTCCACCGCAAAGACCTCCGCAGCGAAATCGCACGCCTCATCGACTATTGTCAGAAAAGCAGCGTATAGCGTTCAGCGTTCAGTTAAATTCTAACTACTATTCACTACTAAACGTTTTGACCCGCGACGGCGAGAACAAGAGCAAAAACTTTAGATGCACCGGCTTGCTTTAAGGTGTTGGCGCATTCGTTGAGAGTGGCGCCGGTTGTTTTGACATCATCGACAAGACAAATCCTGCGGCCGGCGAAGGGGTGTTTATAGCGGACGGCAAATGCGCCGGCCACGTTTTTGGCGCGGGCGGCGGGAGTGAGCATACCGGGCTGCGGTTTTGTGTAGCGAATACGCACGAGGTCAGTATTGATTTTAGCGGGATGAATCAATTTTGTGGCCAATATATGCGACTGGTTGTAGCCGCGGGTAAGACGCCTTCGCCAATGGAGCGGGACGGGGACAAACAGGTCGATATCGCCGGAAAAGGAGCTTACCTGCAGGGCTGAATTGATAAGGCCGGCGAGCACCAGGTCCAGCTCGGTTTTGCCATACTTGAAGGCGAGGATAACGCTTCGAAGCGCCTCGTCATAAATGCCGGCTCGTGCGATAGCGTCAAAGTGAATTTCCTCGCTTCGGCAATTCGGGCAGGCATCATCATAAATCCCGTATTTGCTTATGTCCCGGCCGCACCGACGGCAGTAATCGGGCGTGCATACCGAGGCAAGCTCATTCCAGCAATCGGCACATAACGCGCTTGCGGTTTCGGCGATATTCGAATTGCAGTTGACGCACACGCCGGGCCAAAGCAAGTGACCCAGGCCGTAAACAGCAGCGTAACCGGTTTTCTTAAACCACGTCAATGTCCGGGTGTGATTAATCATAACTTTACGTCAGGGATTACAGGTTTTGCAGGGATTTTTGCCGGCTTTTACAGCCTCGTCTCTGGTATTGTAACTGACAAGGTTCTCCGGCTTGATTCTCTTTGCAAACTGACAACTCGCTTTATGAAAAACCTTGCCATTTTTCGAGGCGACATATTTTGTATCTGCATCCTGCTGTTTTGCCGATTTCGTATCCTTCTTAACTGCTGCTTTTCCTGATTGCGGCCCGGCGTTATTGACGTCAGTTTGTTTATTTAGTTGTTTGGCCACAGACCACGCCGCAATGAAAGTATCCGCCTGTTGCGAAACGGCGTTGACGACCGCCTCGGGCATATCGTGAATTGGAACAAGCTGAATAAGCGGGTTGGTCTGAAATACGTCGGCTTTTATGCAAGTTTCAGAACCGTCTCCCAATAAAACCTTCCGGGCAAACGAGGTCTGAACGCGAAAGACATATTGCTGCGAATCACCAAACTCAAGCAGGTCAATGTTAAGACGCAATTCGGGAACCTCTAAAAGGCTGCCGGCAACAGGGGCTGCTATTTTAATACCGGCCTTATTGAGCTTGCCGGATACTGTTTCTATCAGTTGAGACCAGACAAGGCCGTCTGTATTGGGTTCGGGCGGCGAGGGAATTATAACCATCATTAAACTGTTAATATCCGCCAGGGCGGGGTTCGGTTTGGCGATAAGCCGGGGTTCGGGAGGTTTTTCAAGTTGGGCAAAAGCAGGGGTTGAAAAAAGGACGACGAGAACAATTAAAACAAAAATATTTGCGGTTTTCATAAATGTCCCCTTTGTCAATTCTACCGGATTCCCGCTCCGCCACAGGCGGATAAATTTCGCGGGAATGACATTTTATGACGTTTTTTATTCAGCGTTCAAACGTCAATATACTACGCGATTAAGGCAAAAGCGTCCTCGACGGGCATACCTTCCCTGATGCCAAGCGCCCGGGCCTTTTCGTTGATTTTCGTAACCTTGCGATTGGGGAAACGGTCGAGGGTGCCGATGGGGTTTTCGGGTGAGCTTTCTACAATGGCTGCGGCGGCGCCGTATCGCTGGCAGGCGTTGACGTCTATTGCGGGGCAGGCGAGGAAACCTTTTGAGCCGGTAACGATTAAGATGTTGAAGCCGGTCCATTTTGTTTGAACGCCCTCGACGGGGCCTTTAGGCGTTTGAAATATTTTTCTGTTGACTTCCATAATTATTGCCATCCTAAAACCCCCGGTAAAACCGGGGGCTAAATATTTTTATTTGCGAGTCTTAGTGTTTTTCCTGACGTTTTTCTTCTCTTCCTGCTGCGTCGGAGGCGGCGCAGTTTTTTCGTGGCGGATGGGGGCGCCGAGGACGCCTTCAATTTCTTTAAGTTTTTCGACCAACAGTTTTTCGGTTTTGGCTTCCACGGTGAGGCGCAGTAACGGTTCGGTATTGCTTGGCCGGCAGTTGAACCACCAGTCCTTGTAGCCGACGGTTACACCATCGAGCCAGTCAACCTGCCCGTCGCGGTATCTTTTGGCAAGCTCATCCATCCGGCCTTTTTTGTCCTCGATTTGAAAATTCAGCTCGCCGCTGGCAAAATACCTGCGTAACGGCCTGATAAGGGCGCTGACTTTGGAACTGGACTGGCTGACGATATTGAGCATATGCACAAATGTAATCATTCCTGAGTCGGCGCAGTAATTATCGCGGTAGTAGAAATGGCCCGACAGCTCGCCGCCGAAAACGGCGTGCGAATCGCGAAGCGCCTTTTTCATAAAGGCGTGGCCTACGCGCTCCCGGCGGGGCGTGCCGCCGTATTTGATAATCTCTTCGGCGACGACCCTGCTTGAGCGCAGGTCGTAAACAATGGCGGATTTGGGATTTTTTTCCAGGAAGTAGCCGGCCATAAGGGCGGTGAGCAGGTCGCAGCCGATAGTTTGTCCCGTTTCATCGACCATCATCAGGCGGTCGGCGTCGCCGTCGAAGCAGACGCCGAGGTCACATTTTTCGGAAATGACCGCCTGCTTTAATTCCGCGAGGTTTTCCTCGATAAGGGGGTTGGGGTCGTGTTTGAAAGAGCCGTCGTGTTCGAAATTAAGCTCGATAATTTTGAGGCCCAGACCTGAGAAAATAATGGGGACCATTTTGCCCGCCATACCATTCGAGGCGTCGATGGCGATTTTGAGCTTTTTGAGCTTTGGCTGCAAAAATTTCAAGACGTGTTTTTTGTATTCGTCGGCGAGGTCAACCTTTTCGACTGAGCCGGTAACATTGCCTTTGGTGTGCAGAAGCGACATTGCGATGTGTTTTATGTCCTTGAGGCCGGTGTCTTCACCGACGGGTTTTGCCCCGGGGCCTGAGACCTTGAAGCCGTTATATTTTGCGGGGTTGTGTGAGGCGGTAACCTGGACGCCGCCGCAGGCGCTTAAGTGATTAATCGCGAAATATATAAAGGGCGTATCGTTCATACCGAGGTCGATAACGTCGATGCCGGCGGAGGTAATGCCCTCGATAAGCGCTTTGGCCAACGGCTCGCTATGGGTCCGCATATCTTTGTCGACGCATATTTTTCTGGAGTTGGTTTGGCCCCGTTCGAAACCGTGCAGAAGTGCGGGCAGGAAACGAGCGGCGGCGAAACCGATTTTCCACGCATCTTCCTCGTTAATCTGGTCGGGGTAAACGCCCCTTATGTCATACGCCTTGAAAATTCCCGGGTCCATCAATAATCCTTTCGACTTAAATATAACAGTGGAATCATACTACAAGACGTGTTCAATTGGCAATCGGAAATCGGCAATTCAAATCATTCCATATGAACGACGTTAGTTCTGCGGTCGGCGGACAAGCTGGCTTTTTTGACGGCGTCGTAAAGGCCGCGGGCGTCTGCGACCTTTTCAAAAACAAACTCGGGATGACTTTTGTCGGTTGTCGTCAGCATAACCGTTCCGACGCCGACTATGCAATCCAAAAAGCTTCTGCGAAGCTTGATATCGATGACTCGGAACATATCGAGATTATCGACCTTGCGGTCAAAAATACCTGTGCCGAATTCAATTCTGTCGGCTGAAATCTCGTAATGCGTCATCCTGACCTGCCAGGCCTTGTAAAAAAGGAATAACACAGTCGCCAGCCCCAGTAACACCCCCGTTAAAATCCGATATTTGCCGAACGCCGCCTGCTGGCTTTGCAAAAGGTGCAGCCAGGCGATGCGCTCAATATGCAAGAAAATCAGCAGGCCGGCGGCTATTAAAACCGCGCCGCATTTAACAAATGTGCCGGTAATTACCCACAGCGTCGGTGAGCCGCTGAAAAGCACCTCATTGGGGGAGGCCGGCTGTTCCGATGCGGGTTCCTGACTGCTATTATTACCCGACATAAGCGCTTTTGCCCTTTCGGTATTGAGAAATTCCCCGCAATAACGGCATTTTACCGCCGCGGCCAATATGGTCTCGGCGCAAAACGGGCATAGCTTTGTTTGTGACGCGGTAAGCTGCATAACGTATATATCGGAAAAAAAGTCGAATTACCGCGATTCTAACAGGCAATAACGAAGGCGTGCGTATAAGTGCTTATAAACACACAACTTACATTGTTATGCCGTTAGTAATTATAAACCCTGTCCTGTATGATGAGTTTTATTATGGCCGCGTGGCCGGAGGCGTCAATTTTGGCCTCTATTTTTGCCTCTTTTGAATGATTGCGAAAATCCCGTGTAATTTTTTCTCTTGCGTCTTCGGGAATGAAATACGATTCGATGCCGTATTCGATTCTCCAGCGACTCTTCCTGCCCTTGATAACGACGCAGTCGCCAGGAACAGCCGGTTTTTTATCGTGGACCGAAACAGCATCCCAAAAACCATTGGGGTCGGCTTTCAGTATGACCCAAATCGGCGTGCCTTGAGACCATTTTTGCCAGTCGTTTGATACTTTGGGGTTCGATATTTCATAACCGAGTATGACGTAGTAGCCGCTCATTACGGAACACGGGTCCACGGGGGCTGTCTTGAGAATCACGGTTTTACCTGTTGTCCGAATATGAATTTTCTGCGCTGGAACCGCAGCGAGGATGAACAATTGCGCAACGACAGCAACAACGAACCATACAAAACGCTTATTCATTTGCGATTCTCCTTTTCCTGAGATAATTCTCAAACCCTACACCTGCCAGAATTATGGCGATGCCGCAGGTGATAAAGATGACTGCTTTTATAACCAGGCCGGTTTCGTATTCGAGGAAGCGACTGGCGATAACCAGCGCCGTGAAGAGAATGCCGGCCCAGAAAATTTGCCTGTCCAGAAGCAG
>JBELAA010000430.1:0-1178 GCA_049509315.1 Sedimentisphaerales bacterium
AGACCGCCGATATATGAGCCATTATTTCCGCCGGTAATATCGCTTGTCGAAAAACACCTGATGATATTACTATCGATGATGATACCTCCCACAAGCCCGCCGATATAATTCGAATCATTACCGCCATTGATGGTGCCTGTCGAATAAGAATCAAAGATATTGCCATCATTCACTTGCGCCCCCACAAGCCCGCCGATATATGAGGAATTATTTCCCCCGGTAACATTGCCTTTCGAGAAGCAGTTGCTGATATTGCCATCGTTAACTTCCCCTGCCAGCCCGCCGATACAAATTGAATTGTTTCCGGCATTAATATTGAAATTTTTCAGCCGCAGGTTTTTTATCTCACTGCCGGCGCCGGCGTATCCGAACAGGCCGATGTGATCAGCCCCACTGGTGTCGATGGTCATATTGGCTATTTTTTTCCCCGCGCCGTCAAAAATACCGGTAAATTTGGTGCCATTGAAAGAAATATCCTCGCCGTCTGAATCCGGCGCAATTACTGCGGCTGTAAAGGTATAGCCGGCAAGATTAATATCCGCCGTAAGAACAAAATTTGCATCGTAGTCGTCTGTATCCGCCGCCAGCGCCAGCAAATCCGCCGCTGTGGCAATTTGGTATGGGTCGTCGGCTGTGCCCGCCCCGCCGGAGTATTTGGCGGCGGCAATTGATGTTAAACCCGCGGTAATCAAAATTGCCAAGATTAACCGTTTCATTAGTGTGCCCTTCAAAAATAATAATCCTTACCTTTTCTAAATCCGTTGCCCAGAATTACCCATTCCCTCATTGATAACCGGATTATATCAAAGCTTTTCTTTATGTAAATACAAATGTTCCAAAAATCAGGGGCATTTTTAGTTTTTTCTTAAACGGCTCCGGCCCAGAGCACACTCCTGCCTGTGAAAACTAAAAGAGAAACTCCCTCGCTGCGGGTTTATCCCGCAGAAAGGGAGTTTATGTTTTCCTCGTTACTAAAAAACTCGCCGATATTACAGCGCTCTGCGACGTTTGAGCCAACCAACAAGCGACACGCCGATGCCACCCAGCAGAACTGCGCCTGGAGCCGGAACGGTGTTGGAAGTCGTGGTAAGCGTAAATTTGATATTGTCCGCTGTCCATTCGCAGTCCGGGTCGAACCCAAATGCGAATTGACCATTAGCCATGTAGCTGGCTAATGT
>JBELAA010000431.1:0-1176 GCA_049509315.1 Sedimentisphaerales bacterium
CTCGAAATGGAAAATATCGGCGTCATTCTGATTACCGACCGCGTCCAGGTCCCGATGAAAAGCTTTTCTCTTGCCCCGGCCAAGAGCAGCTTTTCTATGAGCGGCACTACCGAGGCCGTATCCATCGATGAGCTGTGGACCAGGGTCAGCGTTAATCTGGCCTATCGAAAGAAGAGCGAAGGTATGGCGGTTAAGCCCGCAATCCCGCCCAAGCAGATACAAACCATTTACAAAAACAAACTCGCTGAGCAGCTCAGTATGACGGGTGCCCTGGTTGACAATCTCACCGAGCAGTTGCGTCTTGCGGGTCTTGTCCAGCAGGATTTTCTGCCCACGCACCTGCCCAGTTCAGACAAGATTAAATGGGCGTCGGTATTTCTGCCGGCCGAATGGGTTTCAGGCGACATATACAACGCAGTCCGTATCGATGAAAAGCATATCGGCTTCTACGTCGCCGACGTCGTAGGTCACGGAATGCCGGCGGCTCTGCTGACCATTTTCCTCAAGCAGGCTCTTATAATGCGGACAACGGTGGATAATACCTATCACATATTTTCGCCCGCTGAGGTAATGAAAAATCTCAATAAGCGTATGTCAACCCAGAAACTTTCCGGCTATCAGTTCGCCACCTGCTGCTATTGCCTGCTCAATACCGACACGCTCGAGCTTACTTACGCAAGGGCCGGTCATCCGTATCCGGTACTTGTCAAGAAGGGCCAGGAACCCAAACAGCTCGAGGTTCGCGGCTCGTTATTGGGTGTCTTTAAGGACGCCGAGTATGCCGAGGACAAGATTCAGCTTCAGCCCGGAGACAAGTTATTCCTTTATTCCGACGGCGCTGAGCCCTTCATAGGCAACTTCGATGATTTAACCGGCTTCCATTTCACAAAGGAATTTTGCGAAATTAAAGACTTCCCCATCATCGAAATGATGGACAGGTTCAATACTCTTGCGCAGAACCAGAACATCGAGTCCGACGAGGTCGATGATATTACGACGCTGGGCCTCGAAGTCGCTCAGTAAATGAAAATGTCCGGCGTCCCCTGCCTGCGGCAGAAGCCGCGGGAGACGGATTTTTTCGGGGGGAAAACTAAGGAGAATAAAAATGGGTTTTCAAAACTGGTCGGATGATATAATTCTTGTTGACCTGCCCCGCGAGCCGCGGATGAGAAGCGA
>JBELAA010000432.1:0-1173 GCA_049509315.1 Sedimentisphaerales bacterium
TAAGAACTGGAGGTGATTGATATGCCGACGTTCAAATATGAGGCGCTTGATTCGCAGGGAGTGCCTGTAAAGAATGAGGTGGAGGCCCTGAGCCAGAAAGAGGCGGTAAGCAAGATACGCAATATGGGCTATTTTCCGACGAAGGTAATTTCGTCGGGAGGCGGGAAGAAATCGGCGGCGGCAGCGGCGGCAGCCGGCGCAAAACCCAAGAGAAGGCGTGGTGCCGGCGGAAAAGTTAAAGTCAAGCTCATCACGCAGTTTGCCAGGCAGCTATCGACGCTTCAGGACGCGGGCCTGCCGATTTTGAGGTCGCTGCGGATTCTCGAAGAGCAGCAAAAGCCGGGGACGTTCAAGCGTGTGCTGGGTTACGTGGCCGACGACATCGAGGGAGGCGCGACATTGTCGGAGGCGCTGAGCAGGTTCCCGAAGTGCTTTGACCGGCTGTTAGTCGGTATGGTGGCGGCGGGCGAGACGGGCGGCGTGCTGGATTTGATTTTGTCCCGCGTTGCCGACTTTATGGAAAAGGCGCAGAAGCTGAAATCCCGCGTCAAGGGGGCGATGGTTTACCCGATAGTCGTGTTAGGCGCGGCATTTGCGATACTGCTGATGTTGATGACGTTCGTTATTCCGAAGTTCGAGGACGTGCTCAAGGAAATGATAGGCGAGGACCTGCCCGCCCTGACGAAAATAGTGCTGGCGGTAGCGGCCTGGATTGCGAAACGCTACGGGTGGGTAATACTGATAGGTGTGCCGTTCGGATTTGTATTTATAACGCGGCTAATAAGGAGGGCCAAGGTAGGCCGGTATATTATGGACAGTATCCGGCTGAGGATGCCGGTCATCGGGCAATTAAGCAAAAAGGTCGCGATAACCAGGTGGACCCGGACGTTAGGGACGCTGATTGGCGCGGGCGTGCCGATTCTGGACGCAATCAACGTAACCAGCGAAACGGCGGGTAACGAGGTCTATTCGAAAATGCTTCTTAACGTGCAGAATTCCATCAGGCAGGGCGATACGTTCGCGGCGCCGCTGAAACAGTCCAAAACGGTTGACCTCATCGTAACGAACATGGTGGCGGTAGGCGAGGAGACGGGCGACCTTGACAAGATGCTGCTGAAGGTGGCGGACAATTACGACGAGCAGGTTGACGTGTTAGTGGCGTCGCTGATGCAT
>JBELAA010000433.1:0-1166 GCA_049509315.1 Sedimentisphaerales bacterium
TCGCCTAAAAACGGGACCGTAACGGCGGATATTGTTACGGCAATCAAGGAGTTCGCGGCGGGCAAAGTGGAATTCAAAAATGACTCGGGCGGAAACGTGCACATGGTAGTCGGCAAACAAAGTTTCGACAGCCAGAAGCTGATTGAAAACATAGACGCGGTTATTAACCATATTAAGAGGATTAAGCCGGTGAGCGCGAAGGGCACTTATATCAAGAAAATATCGTTAGCGGCAGCGATGAGCCCCGGAGTGTTTATCGCCGTATAGGAAAATCCCGGCGGGAAAGAAAAGCTTAGCGGTTTTATTTTAGAATCAGGCAGGTGAAAAAATGAGCAAATACGTAAAAGAATTGATGCGGGGAGAGCTGGAAAAAAGGATTACCGGCGAAGCAATCAGCGATTTTGTCGTCATCAGCACGCAGGGCGTGGACGGCGTTGACAATAACGTGATGAGAGGGGCGCTTGCGAACAAGAAAATCAAGCTGATGGTGGTAAAAAACGCGCTGATAAAGAGGGCGCTTGCGAATTTGAAGATGGAGGCGGCGGGGGCGATTTTCACAGGCCCCTGCGCTATTGCATACGGCGGCGACAGTATAGTTGACGTTGCCAAGGAAATCAGCGACTGGGTGGGCAAAATTCCGGCGATTCACATCAAGGGAGCGTTTCTCGAAGGAACGGTCCTCGACGGCAAAGGCGCGCAAGGGCTGTCGAAGATGCCGGGAAGAACACAGTTGCAGGGTATGATTGTTACATTGTTCAAATCGCCCGGGGCACGCCTGGCGGGCGCTATTGTGTCGCCCGGGGGCAGAATTGCCGGCTGCATAAAGACAATTATCGAAAAAGGCGAGAAGGCCGAGGCACAGGCGCCGGCGGCTCCTGCCGCAGAAACACAGGCGCCGGCGACACCTGAAGCAACAGTGCAGACGCCACCGGCACAGCCGGCTTAGAGGAAAAGAACAGAAAATTTAGAACAGCCGAAATGGTTGCCCCCTTGCGGGGTTAAACGGGATGGTGTAATTCCGGCTACGGTTCGGCGATTGAAAAATAGGAGTATTACAAAATGGCAGACGAAGTAAAACAGGCGAAAAACTGGAGCGAAGACACAAAAAAATTAGGCGACGCTATCGTGAAGCTGACGCTGATGCAGGCCAAAGAGCTTGGCGATTA
>JBELAA010000434.1:0-1165 GCA_049509315.1 Sedimentisphaerales bacterium
CGGCGGGCCGCAATATCAGCAAGCAAATAATGTGGCGGGTCGGGCTCGTATATGAAGCATAAAGTGATTTAGTCTAAACTTAATCCGACATTTCTCCGATAAACATTTAACGGATGAAGGAGGCACGGACGTATGACCTGCCGAGGCGCAGGGGTGGCCTGTACCGCCTACTTTTTGATTGCATTTTCTAAAACTTTAGTTTACAATGACGTGTTTGACATCGTATGGCGTCAAACGTCATCAGTGAACCGTAAATAGTAGTAACAACTATGATTTGTAGTACAAGACAACCTGGGACCACAAGATCCTTAAAACGGTAAGGGGGGCGGTAGCCTTTTGTTTTTTCCTTAAAGTTTTTTAACATTGCCTTCCATCTCGTTATCGTTTTCTTCAGAAAGGTCCTTAAATTCACATCATTGTAATGTTTGTCCGCCTCACCGATTTCCGAACGGTTTTAAATAATTTTCTTTACAACTCATTTGTAATGACATAGAGTATGCTTTGACGGCTTGCCGTAAATTCAGTAAGGCTGTTACATCTTGCGTGCATCGTAAAAAGAAAAGTAAAGCAGGGGGGGTGCTATAATGAGGGCACTACTGTGTGGGATTATATGCCTTATGGTTCTTGCGGCCGGAGCGAGCACCGTCCGGGCTGACGTCGCCGGGGATGTTGCTGCAGGCTTGTCCTTGACCCAGGTGATGACGAATGCGATTAACGCAGGCCTCACCATCCAGCAGGCCGTTACCCAGGCCATCCAGGCGGGCGCGGACCCGGTCGCTGTGGCAACGGCGGCCGTTACCGTAAGCCCGGCCCAGGCAGCGACAATCGTTGCCACCGTTATAAGCCTTAGGCCTTCGGCTACTGTTAGTGTAGTGAACGCCGTGCTCGGGGTACAGGGGGTGAATGCAGCCTCCACCATTGCCGCTGCGGTGACTGCCAATCCGACTGCCGCCACTGCCGTGCAAACGGCGGCTATAGCCGATGGCGTGCCGCCTACGGTTGTAAACGCGGCAATCGCGGCAGGGATTAGTGCGCCTGGAGGGCCTGCGCCAGGCGGCCCTGCAGGAGCGCCGGGCGGGACAAGCGGAGTGGGCGTAGGGTCGACAGGCGGCACCGGCGGGACCGGCGGCACAGGCGGCGGCAGCGGCGGCGGCACGGGAACAGC
>JBELAA010000435.1:0-1148 GCA_049509315.1 Sedimentisphaerales bacterium
TGCCAGCCAATCCACGACAGCGCCTTGACCGTCCACTCCGGCGCAAACACCTTCATCAAATCGTCGTCAAAGCTCAGGAAAAACTGGCTCGAACCGGCGTCGCCCTGCCTGCCGCAACGCCCGCGAAGCTGGTTATCGATGCGTCTTGCCTCGTGGCGTTCTGTGCCCATAACGTGCAGTCCGCCTATATCGGCTACGCCGGTCCCTAATTTGATATCAGTTCCCCGGCCTGCCATATTTGTCGCGATAGTGATATTGCCCCACATTTTGCCGTCGCGGCCTTGGTGCTGCTGGCCCGCCTTTGCGACGATTTCCGCTTCCCTGGCGTGGTTTTTGGCGTTGAGCAACTCGTGCTCGATGTGGTATCTATTGTCCAATGCCGCCGAAAGCGCCTCGTTTTTTTCGACGCTTACCGTGCCAACCAGAATGGGCCTGCCCGATTCGGCAATCTTGTTTATCTCATCGACTATCGCGTTGAATTTCTCAGGTATCGTTTTGTAAATGACGTCGTCCATGTCCTCCCTGATACAGGGCTGATTTGTCGGTATCACCACCACGTCGAGCTTGTAAATTTTCATAAACTCTTCGCCTTCGGTGGCGGCGGTGCCCGTCATACCCGCGATTTGGCCGTAAAGCCGGAAGAAATTTTGAAGCGTAATCGTCGCCAAGGTCTGCGTCTCTTCCTTTACCTCGACGCCTTCTTTCGCCTCGACCGCCTGGTGCAGGCCGTCCGACCATTGCCTGCCGTGCATCAGTCGGCCTGTGAATTCATCGACGATGACAACCTTGCCTTCCATTACGACGTAATCACGCTGGTTCTCGAAAACGATATGTGCCCGTAGCGATTGTTCCAGCATATGAGGCCATTCCATATTCGAGCCGGTGAAAAACGAACCCACGCCTGCCGCCTCCTGTGCCGCCCCGATACCCTCGTGCGTCAGGTGGACGGCTTTTCGGTCGTATTCAACCTCGTAATACTGAACCGCACCGGCCAGTTTATTTTGTGCCTCGGTGATTTCCGATTCATATCTCTCGATTGCCTTTTGTGCCTTTTCGATTCTACCCGCGTCCTTGGCTCTTTTCGATTCCGACAACTCACCTTGTGCGTTGGCAATCGCTTTTTCGCCGGTGTCAATCTGCTTTTTTAT